>CAZCRA010000154.1:0-9176 GCA_964500945.1 uncultured Verrucomicrobiales bacterium
GCACAAAGTGCAGCCCGCAGGGCGAGGCGTAGCCGAGTCAAACCGGCAGTGAGGCAGCGATGCGGGCGATAAGCGTGCTAGGAAGCGCGAAATCCAACCGTCACCGAAAGACGCATCGGGTAGAGCCGGACGGCACGGGCCGAAAGTTCATGCACCTTACCCGGGGAATGGGAGCGGAGCGGACATGGAGGGCCTAACTCAATAAACCCAACTGCCCTCAAACCTCGTGCGTGAGAGCGTGCGAGGAATGGGAGCGTAGCGGACATAGCCTGCCGCAGGCAGCCCGAAGGGCGAGTGAAACGAGGCAATCAGCAGAGGCCATAGTGTGCGCCCGACAGCGCGTGAATCAGGTGGGTGGAAGTCCCACTCGTCCCGTGACCCCGGGACGATATCCAAAAGTGGGTGTGAAAGCTCACTGGCCGGGGTTTGCGGATAAGGAAGAAACCGAGAGGACACAACTTTGGAAACGAAGAGACAACGGGGCAGGAGATTCCTAAGTCAGCAGACTGGAGGGAGCCTACGGGCCGCCTCCAACCGGAGGGCAGGGTGTCCGCCGCGAGGCGGAATCCGAAGGGCATGCGGAGAACCGCCGGGCCGTAATCGAGGGGCGCAAGCCCATGATGAACCGGTCGGCCGAAGACAGAGAATGGTCGAGCTCGCACTATGGGGGCGAAGGCGCTTGGGTTCCTCTCTGTCGCACCAAGGTGTGTGCGGACGGCACGGTGGGAAAGATCCACGCGTAACTCGGGGAGACCTCGACGCGTCCTGCCGATGGCAGGCGGGAAAGCCGATCTATAAGCTGAAAAATGCGAAATGGGAGGCGATGCGCGGCGAGGAGTCGGACAGCCGAATCGTACTGATCAAGCCGTGGGAAACCACGTGCCACCGCCACTGAGCGGCAGCTCGGAGCGGGCTGGGGAAGTCGGCTGGCAAGAGCGAAGGCAGACAAGCCGGAAAGCAAGCGAGTAGGAAAGAGCGATGAGGAACAGCCCGATGAGATCGGCCTGGGACGCGGTGGACAAGGTGACTGAGGAGATCGGGGAGGGCCGCGAATGGATCGTGGACGCCGACTTGAAGGACTTTTTCACGACGGTTGACCACGGCAAGCTTGGCGTTACCTTGAACCGGGAGAAAACCCGAATCGTGCCTATCAACCAGGGACTTGAGTTCCTGGGATCCATCCCGAGCTGGCCCCGGTTTGGGCTGCGTTTCCATCCGCTGCATAAAAGCCTGGCACGCGGTAGTGCTTGTCCGCGTGGGAAAAGGTGACGTTGAGACGAAAGTCCAGAAAGGGATTGTCCGGCGCGGTCTCTTTAGTTGGCTCGATCTCGAAATCCACCGTGACCGTCTGGAACTGGTGGAATTCCTCGCTGCGGACGGCTGGGGCAACGAGCAGGCAGAAAAGCAGGA
Source organism: uncultured Verrucomicrobiales bacterium (assembly GCA_964500945.1). Taxonomy (GTDB): domain Bacteria; phylum Verrucomicrobiota; class Verrucomicrobiia; order Verrucomicrobiales; family DEV007; genus CAZCRA01. The sequence continues at coordinate 1,411 of CAZCRA010000154.1, forward strand.
GAATGGAAGGAGGAACCAATTGTTTCATGAGCGAAGAAGAGAGTTTACTGGTGCCGCACGTGGCGGGCGAGGTCTGATGATGAGATAGGATGGCTGGGGATGGCCCGCAAGCGGCCAGGGGCGAGGGGTTCGCCATGCCTCACCGTGTGATTACCGCCGTTCCACTGAGATTTGTCCAAAACAGCGGCCGGACACGCCGGGCGGGGAGCGCGCGTGGATTTTGAAACCGTCAGGCGTCACGGACTCTGCGGATTTCCGCCTCGCTCAAGGCCCGGGAATAGATCCGGAGGTCGTCGATCAAGCCATCGAAGGGCCGTGCGCCGCCGGAAGCGGTGGTGGGCTGGTTTCCGATGGCCGCATCGACGGTTCCGCTGGAGTCCAGGACGCCGGTTTTCGGCATGGAGGCCACCTCCGTGCCATCCCGGTAGAGCCGCATGGTGCTTCCGTCATAGGTCGCCGCCACGTGGGTCCATACCCCGGTTGACAGCGTGCCAGTGGGGGAGATGAGGGTGTCCGTGGAACCGCCTGCGCGAAGGCGAAGGCGCAGCCTGGAACCGTTCAGCGTGCTGATCATCCAGTAGTGATCCTGATCGTACTGGCCGTCCGCTTTCGAGATGAACCGGGCGTCGGAGGTGCCGAAGTCGTCGGCGCGGAACCAGAACGTGATGGTCAAAGCCGTCTCCCCGGAAACGTCGAGGGGGCCCAGGTCCACCGCGTCATCGACGCCGTCGAAGCGCAGTGCCTGCCCGATTCGCCCCGCTTCGTAAACAGGCGTTTCATCGTTGTCGCGCCAGGTCCCGGTGCCGGTGTTTCCATCGAAGGTCCAGCGGCGAGCGTGGTCCGGCACGTCGACCAGGGTATTCGCCGGGTCCAGCGAGAGGATCCATTCCACCAGGGTTTCCCGCGCACCGGCATGCACGATCGTGCGGCCCAGTGGCGGCATGCGGGTGGCCGGGTCGTTGCCCGCGATCCGCTGGTAGAGCACCGAATTTCGTGGGTCGCGCGGAGCCACGATGCGGGCCGCTGCGCCGAGGCCCAGGTCATTCGCTACCGCACCGCTCAAGAGTCCCGATTCGGCCAGCGGAGTGAGGTAATCCAGGACAAAACCGGTGCCCTCAGGCGAACCCGCGGGGTTGTGGCAGTTCGCGCAGTTCGAGTCCAGATAGGAACGCACCCTCTCGTCCAGGCTGGCCGAGGTGTCCGTGATGGAGCAAAGCGCGTCCAGATCGCCCAATGACGACTCGGCCGGCGGGGCATCGAACATTCCCAAATGTCCCCAGGTGCGGAGCTGGTTGCTGCGCTCGCCGGAGGCGTAGTCGATCGCCCCGTTCAGCTGCCGGGTGTTCGCTCCCAGGACGTAACGCACCGACGAATTGTGGCACTGCACGCATTGGGCGCGACTCGGGAAGAACCACTGCTGGCCGCCGTCGTCGACCGGAATCCACCCATCCGCGCCCTCCGTGGGCACCAGGTCGGCCTCGGATTGGTCCTCGCGCCACCGATAGGTCACCAGGTAAGACGAGCCGTCCTCCTTCACGATCTCGAACCGGGTTTCAATGCGTCGCGCGCTGCTGCCGATTTGGAAGTGCTTGATGAGCACGGTGCCGGCGGGGAAATCCCAGGCGCTGGTTTCGTTGAAGCCGATTGTCCGGCCCCAGGGAAGACCGATCCAGCGAAGCTTGTCCGCGCGGTCGGACCAGAGGATGGAGTTCGGCCGGTAGGGAACCAAGCCGGGAGCGGGTTCCAGCGTCGCTAGATCGGCGAACGCGCCGGTTTCGGAGAGGCGCGACGGGATCGGGCCGGATTCGTCGGGCGGGAACGTGCCGAGGTAGGCCGGAAGTGAGGGGGCGGCGTGGATGCCGTAGGGAACCGAGAAATGATGGAATGCGGAGGCCGGGATGGATTGATCCGCGAGGCCCGGCCCGCTCCAGCGCACGTCCAGGGTCGGCGAGCCGGTGGTGTTGGCTTCGAATCGCACGGTGAACGCGTGCAGGCCGGCTGCGAGGCCGATCGAAGTTCCGGTCACTTCGACGCCGCCGATGAAAACCCGGCCGGTGCCCCCTTCGTCCGCGGCGCGGAACTGGTAGCTTCCGCCGGCTGGAATCTCCAAGAAGCCCTTGAACCGCAGCTCAAAATTGGTGTCGCGTCCCCGTATCGAGAGGTCAGGGGTGGCAATCACCCCGGCGCTCGCCGCTTCGGCTGAATCTTCAAAGTAACTGTAGCGCAGGCCGCCCGGGCTCAGTGTGGCCGGGTCAGGGGCATCGGTGGTTCGCATGGCATCGACTGTCACCGTGCCCGACCACACCGCGTCCGGATTCACTCCGTTGGAGGCCCGGATCGAAACCGTCACGGCACCCGGCGCTTCGGGCACCCAGAACACCTCTCCCGTCACGGGATGGATTTGCATGCCCGCTGGGGCCGAATCAAGGCTGAAGAGGGGAGCGGGGGCGCCGGTGGCTTCCAAATCGAACACGAAAGGCCGGCCCAATTCCGCATTGTCAGGGAGGGTGTTTGTGAATGAAGGCGCCGACTGGGGAATTACTTCGAAGAGCGACGCGGTGACGATGCTGGGATCGAATCCAGGAGCAAACGCCCGGGCCCTCACCGTGGCCGTGGTGGTGAGGGAAAAAGGACCGACATATAGTGGCGACATCGCGCCCGGATCCGATCCGTCGAGCGTGAAGCGGATCTCGGAGCCAGGTGTCGTGGCGGAAAGCGATACGGTGACGTCGCCCACGAATCGGCCTCCGTTCGGAGCGATTTCGGGCGGCTCGGCCCGGTTGAGATTGGTGTAGCGGATCTGGTAGATTCGGCCGTTCGAGGTTTCGTAGGTCGAATCGAGAAAAAAGAGCGAACCGTCCGGGCCCACCGCGGGATAGAGCGGGCCCTGGTTGTTGACGTCGGCCGAGCCAAAGTCCTCGACCACCGGATCCGTGAGTGAGTGGACGGTTTTCAGCCCTTTCCGCCAGGAGGTGACGAAGAGGCGCTCCCGGTAGGTCTCGGGAAACTGGTCCGCGAAATACCAAACGCCGCCGCTGACGATCGGCGTCCCGGCGGACGCCCAGGGCGTGGTGCGGTTACCGATGCCTCCATAGCCGTCGTGACCGAAGTTCGCCCCGGCAGCGACGCGGAAGATGTCGTCCTTGTTTCCGCCGTTGGCCGTGCCGACGTCGAACACGAAGACCTCGCCGGTGACGGGATGGACCGCGGCTGCGTAGGGGTTTCGGAGGCCCAAAGCAAAGATCGCCCGGTAGTTGCCGGACGCTTGGCCATAGAAGGGGTTGTCGGCCGGGATCGAGCCGTCGCGGTTCAGGCGGAGCACCTTGCCGGTGAAGGTCGAAAGACTTTGGACGTCGTCGCCCGCCCCGTATCCCGCACTCGCGTTCCAACCGTCTCCGGTGGTGACGTAGAGTTTGCCGTCGCCGCCGAAGACCACCGCTCCGCCGTTGTGGCTGCCGCTGGAACCGAGCGGATGGTCGTTGAAGGGAAGCTCCATCAAAACTTGCTCGCTGGCCGGATCGGCGCGATTCGGGTCGCTGCTCGAGACGGTGAAGCGGCTGATGCGATTGTGCCGGACGTTGCCGGGAAATTGCTTCGTGTAGAAGACGTATAGATAGGGCTCCGATGGGAAGGCCGGATCGAACGCGAAACCGCGAAGGCCGCCGGAGCGGTGCCGAACCGGTGGGACGTCCAGCGTCAAAAACGGAGAGCCCAGGAGCTGGCCCGACGCCGTGACGATCCGGAGCCGGCCCTCGATGCGTTCCCCAACGAAAAGCCGGTCGTCCGGCGCAAACGCCATCGTGGCCGGGTCCCGCAACCCACTGACAAACTCCGAGATGGCGAAATCCGGCGGCAGGGCGTGGACGCCCGGAGCAGCCAGGCAAACGGCTGCGGCGAGGAGTCGTGGCCCGTTCATGGCGGAGGAGGGGGAGTCAGGGGCCGTCGCGACGCCGATCCTGGCGCCGGGCGGGGAAAGCTCCGCGCGACCCCGGCACCGCCCGAAGGCGGGAGCGCCTTCGCTTCGTGATGCGTGAATTCTGGACGAGTTCTCCTCATTCCAGTTCCGCCAACTTCAGCGCGCGATAGGTCACGGACATGTCGCGTTTGCCGTGGAGCTGAATCCCGATGGGACCTTCGTCGATCGCGCTGTCCGATGCATAGGTCATGACCTTTTTTCCGTTGAGCCACACGGTGTATTCCTTACCGATCGCCTGAATCTTCATGGAGTTCCAGTCATCCGGCTTCAGGAGTTCGGCCACGCCTTCGGCTTCGACCGGGTAACCTTTGCCTGGAATATAGGGGGAAGCGGTCATGTCGCGTTTCAGGGAACCGGAGATCCCGATTTGGATCTGGTCCTGGTTTCGGAGGTGAATGCCGGTGTCGATGGTTCCCTCGCCGAACTTGAATTCGAACGAGAGCAGGAAGTTTCGGAAGGACTTCTCGGTCCACAGCACGGAGCCTTTCCGGTCCGGTCCGCTCTGGATGCGGAGTTCGCCATCGGCGGCGCGGTACCAGCCTTTTTCGTCATTCCCTTCCGGGACCTTCCAACCGGAGAGATCCGTTCCGTTGAAGACGGGCTTCATCGCGGGATCGGCAAAAACGGGAATGGCGAGGAGAGAGGAGAGCGAGATGAGGACGAGGGAGATTTTCATGAGGCGGACTCGACTGAGATCGAAGGATGAAGGGGTAAGAAAATGGAAGGGGAGGAGCGTTGCAAGCCTGAGAAGGGTCGAAGCCCGGTGAGGGAGGTTTGAGATGAGGCGGGTGGGTGGGAGGCTAAATGTCAAAACGTTTTGACTGACCCCTAATGGTCCGCGTTTTGACTGACCCCTAATGGCCTCGAATGGCTTGTTGACGGTGAATGGCTTGAAGGGTGAAGTGTTTTGGCGCGTCATGAGGGTGCCGGGACGATGAAATCTGCAATGATGTTTGCCGCTTCGGCGGCTGGGACGGAGGATCCGCGAGAGCTGGAGGAGGCGTTGGACCGTGCGATGGAAGCTAGTGGATCACTGGTGGATGCCGCACTGGATTCGGGGCTGGTCGAAGAGACCCCGTTCCTCGAGGCGTTGAGCGCGCAGGTGGGGATGAATTGGCGGGCGCACGTGCGGCCGGACAGCGGGGATGCGCCGGAGCTGAAGCGGCTATGCAGCGCGCAGGCCGGAATCCGGCACCGGTTCGTTCCGATCCGGCTGATTCCGAACGGGGACGACACGCCTCCCAAGGTGGAGCTGGTGACCTACGATCCGTTCGCCGTTCAACAGCGGCAGGCGGTGCACCGTGCGATGTCGAATCCGATCCGGTGGAGCCTGGCGCCGCGGCGGCTGGTGCTGGAGGCGCTGCAGGAATTTTACGGCGTGGGGGCCGAGACCTTCGAAGAACTGCTCCATGGGCGAGACGTCGATGAGGACGAATTCGATCTCCGGGAGGAGGTGAACGTCCTGGACGACGAGGACGACGCCGAGGCGAGCGTCGTGAAATTCGTGAACCAGATCGTTCGCGAGGCGCTGAACCAGCGGGCGACGGACATTCACGTGGAGCCGCTTGAGGACGATCTCCGGATTCGTTACCGGATCGACGGCCAGCTTCGGAGCGCCCCGGTGCCGGAGAACATCAAGGCCCTGCAGGACGCGGTGATTTCACGGATCAAGGTGATGGCGCGCCTGGACATTGCGGAGAAACGGATGCCGCAGGACGGGCGGATCGGGCTCCAACTGGATGGCAAATCGATCGACGTGCGGGTGGCGACGATTCCCTCGGTGGAAGGCGAGAGCGTGAGTCTGCGTTTGCTGGGGCAGGAGCGGTTCACGATCGAGCGCCTGCAGCTTTCGCCGGACCTGGAGCAGATCGCGCGGGATCTTTTGAAGGAGCCAAACGGGATCGTTCTGGTGACGGGGCCGACGGGTTCAGGGAAATCGACGACGCTCTACAGTTTCTTGAACCAGCTGAATCAAGACGACTCCCTACGGATCGTGACGGTGGAGGATCCGGTGGAGAACAAGCTGCCCGGCGTGATTCAGATCGCCATTAAGCCCGAGATCGGACTGACGTTTGCGCAGGGGCTGAGGAGCATTCTGCGCGGGGATCCGAACGTGATCATGGTCGGGGAGATGCGGGACCTGGAGACGGCGGAAATCGCGATTCGTTCCGCGCTGACCGGGCACCTGGTGTTCAGCACGCTGCACACGAACGACGCCATCGGGGGAATCACGCGGCTGGTGGACATGGGGCTGGAGCCGTTCCTCGTTTCGTCCTCGGTCCGGGCATTCATCGCGCAGCGGCTGGTGCGGAAGCTCTGCCCCGAGTGCCGGGTGCACGGTGGGGTTTCCGAAGTGCAACTGAGGGCGTGCGGGTTCCCGCAGCATCTGGACGATCACGTTTGGAGCGTGAACCCCGAGGGATGCGAGAAGTGCCGCTACACCGGATTTCGCGGGCGACTGGCGATTTACGAGATCTGCCGCGTGACCGAGGCGCTCGGCGATTTGATCGCGGCTCAGGCGGGAACCCAGGAGTTGCGTCGTCAGGCGTTGGCGGACGGGTTCCGGACGATGCGGGATTACGGGTGGGAGAAGGTGGCGGAAGGGCTGACGACGGTGGAAGAGGTGACGTCAGTGACGGCGGTGTGAGGGAAGTGTGAGCCGGAGGGGCCACTCACCGTCAGACGAGGCGCCGGTTTGGAGGGGGCTGGTTGACGGAGCCTGATTGATGAATGCCCCGATTTTTGATGGTTGAGGTGCGCGAAACCTCGACGGTGTAGTCCTCAGGTCAGGGGAAAACCCAGGCGCCCGTGCCGGCGCGCTGGAGACCCCGGCGAGGCGGTTCGAGGCTGCGGAGGACGAGCAGGCTGAGGTCGGCCACGACGGGTTTGGCTTTGGCGTAGTCGTGATGGCCGAGCGGGTCGGCACTGACGCGGGCCACGTCGATGGAATCGACCTCGTCGACTGGGATGTAGTTCCGTCCGAGCCGTTCGCGATTCCGGAGGACGCCGGACGCGAAAAGGGCCACGTCTTTCCAGTTGTAATACATCGTGATCCGGTCGGTGCTGGGGCGGAGACCGGGAACCATGTAAGTGGCGAACGCGTCGGCCCGGATGTCGGGTGAGGCGAGGATGATGTTCGCCACCTCCATGGAGAAGCCCTGTTCCCTGGCTCGGATGAGTGAGTTCGTGAGGAGGCGGGTACCCATGCTGTGGGCCAGGATGTGGAGTTTGTCGAGGTCCCCCCGGCGTTGGAGGTCGAGCAGAAGGCGGGCGAGGTTGGGTTCGGACAGTTCGATTTCCTCGGAGTCCTGCAGGTAGGCGGCCGGGTTCATGACGCCACGAGAGGGCCATGAATAAACGATGGGGGTGCCGCCGAAATCGATGTCGCAGGTGACCTGAGCTGCGCGCTTGAGGGCAAATTCGAAGGGCACGTTGAAACCGTGGACGAAGAGAAGGGCTTCGCCTTGGTTCTGACCTGTCAGACCTTCGCGCAGTGCGGCGAGGAAGCTGCTTTTGCCCTCCATCATCCGGAGGCGGGCGACGTTGATGTGAAGGCTTGGATCCTCCTCCGCGTCCGGGCGGAGGAAGTGGAAGCGTGGGGACTCGACGACGCCCAACCGGTGACGGTTCGGGATCGTGACGTAGGCCTGTCCGTAGATCATGTCAGGCGAGCGATTCGCGCCGAAGGCCCGTCCGGGGTCGCGCACTCCCGTTGCGGCACGGTCGGTGGCGTAGAGGAGCGTCACGATGGAGAAGCCGTCGTCGCCGGGCGTCGCCTCGGGGGATGAGC
>CAZCRA010000155.1:0-9132 GCA_964500945.1 uncultured Verrucomicrobiales bacterium
CGAGGCCGCAGACGTCGAGCCATGCCGGGATTCGCGTGGCGACCGGTTCTCAGACAGCGAGCGCGACGACGGGCCATCAGATGTCGGCCGCCATGGCGGCGAGGTTGGAAGCTGAGCACAAGGCCGAGGCGCAGAAGAAGCGATTGATCATCATCGGCAGTTCAGTCAGCGCGGCGTTGCTGGTGGTGATTGGGCTGGTCGTGGTGGTGGGGAAGATGGGCGAGGCCAACGCTCGGGAACGCGTGGAGCTGCTCGACGAGATTCGTTCTGGAGACGAGGACGACGTCAATTTACTGGTGCGTTTTCTGGACCCGCGTCCCGGAAAGGGTGACCCGCGCGCGATGGGGATCTTGACTGACCTCGATGGGCCAGGAGTCGAGCCTGCAATCGTTGACGCCTTGGCGGCGGCGGATCCGGGCGCGGTGCGGCTCGCGCTTCTGAATGTGGTGGCCAACCGTCGCACCCCGGAGGCCTTCGAAGCGGTCGCTTCCATCTTTCGAAGGACCGCGAGCACGTCGGAGCGATCGGCAGCGGCGACGACCCTCTCCCGGCTGGCGCAGCCCCAGCACCAGGACGAATTGCTCGAGTTGCTCGATCGAGGACTCCCGACAAAAGACCGGACCACGCTGGAGGATGCGGTCACGCGTCTTCTTTGGCAAAACCGGAATGTCGATCAGCGGACGGCCATGCTGTTGAGCCGGATCCGGGAATCCGAGGGTGAGTTTCGCAAATCCCTTTTTCGAATCCTCGGCCCGTTGGGTGGTGAGAACGCGTTGGAAGAGATTGAGTCAATCTTCTCGAGCGGGGGAGGATCGGCGCTGAAGTACGATGCGATGCTGGCGCTGCAAGGTTGGCCTGACTGGAGCTGCCGGGAGCTCCTAGAGTCGCTGATGGTCGGCGACGACAAACCTCTGGGTATCGCCGCTTCGCGCGCCTACATTCGGATGCTGAGTCTGCCCGCGGCGGAGAGCGATCAGGTGGATGCGTGGAATTTTGCTCTGGCCTCCGTGTCCCGAGCCGACGTTCGCCGGGTCTTCTCAGTGATCATCGACCGCCCGACGGACACGACGGTTGAATTTCTTCAGAATCAGCAAATGGAGGGGATGCAGCCTCTGTTCAACGAGGCGTTGAAGCAGGTTCGGCGGCGGCTCGAAGAGGCCGTTCCAGTAAGGCCGGGCACGACATTGGCGGGTGTTCAAGCTTCGTTGCGGGGCGAGGCGGACGGCTCCTTCGTGAATTCTGACGGGGATTTCGTGGACTGGCAATCACCGAAGACCTGGCTGCAATGGGATGTGAACTTCACGGAATCCGGTGTCTATCGGGTGGTGTTGCTGGGCTCGAGTCCGGAGCACGCGGGCAGTGAGGTTTTGCTCTACTGTGCCGGGAAGACCTTTGAAGGGGTGACAGTGTCAACACCCCGACAGGATCAGTTCAGGCCCGTCCGGCTCAAGAATGGTGACCAATTCGAGATCGGTGAGGGCGAGACCGGGCACCGACTGATTTTTTTGCGGGGTGGACAGGTTGCCGAGCCTCACCTGATGTATGTGAAGGGGATCCGCTTCGACCCCTGAAGCGGCTTCGTTTTTCAGCGTGATCGAGTTTGGTCAGGGGAGCGCAGCCAGCGTCCCCACCGGCGGTTGTAGGGATGAACGGTTCGGGCGCGATGGCCGTCCGAATCGACGACGCGATGGCCCTGGTTAAACCATTCAAAGATGCCGCCATAGAGGTTGTGGACCTCAAGGAAACCCGCTTCCCGGAGACGTTCTCCGATTTTCTCGCTCCGGTAACCTACCGAGCAGTAAACCACGACCGGCTGATCTTTCGGAAGACCAGCGACCGAATCGGGATCGAAGTCGCGGAAACCGACCCGGATGGCGCGCGGAAGGTGGGCGACCTGGAATTCTTGTTCGGACCGGGCGTCGAGGAGGAGGTATCGACCGGGTTTTGCGGCGAGTTCGGGAACGGTGATTTGCTGGACGGTTCCCTCGATAAGCTGGTCGATGGTCTTTGCGAAGGCGGGGTCCATTCCCGCGGATTCGAGGGCTGCAAGGGGGCAGATCAGAGCCATGAGAAGGGCGGGGAGGGCGGGCATCAAGGTCATTTGAACATCATCGCGACGATGGCTGGGTATTGCAATCCGGAAGGGAGCGGAGACGGGGCATGAGGGCGAGGGCGGCCGGGATATGGGGAGTCGCCGGTTTTTTGGTGGCTGCTGGCTTTGCGTGGATGGGGATGGCCTGGTGGGAGGCGGTGCGTTGGACGAGTCCACCGGAGAAGCCCCGGCCTTTCGCATCATTCGAGTTTGTGCCGGATCGAGATGGCGACCGCCCGAGCGAAAGGGAGGGTTACACGATCCAAGCGGCCTCATTCGGCTACGCGTCGAGCTATGACGACGAGCACGGCGATTACTTGCTTTCATCCGTCGCCTTCGATCCCGTGACGGGCAAAGAAACGATGGCGAATGAAGGCTTCGTGGGAAGAGACTGGCCAAGGCGGCGGATGCCGGTGGCTGTGGGTTCTCCGGCGGTGCTGGATCTCGTGCTCGGCGTTCCGCCAGACGGGATCGAGCCCGAGCGATACGACTTGTTCGACCAGCGGACGGGCGTCTGGCTGGACGGGGAAACCAGCGGCGTGCGAGTGAGTGAGCGTCAGGTCCGGGTGACCTTTTACCCGAAGGTCCTTCACTCAGTTGACGTCGTCGTCCGGTTGCAGATGGAAGAGGGGCGGGAAGTGCAGCTGGAGTTGGCGAGATGGCCCGGTATTCCCGAGGCCAATGTGAATTTGGACGACCTCTTCGACTTGAGAATTCCCTGTCTGGTGGCGGACCGGTATGATTTGTCGCGCATTCTGGCCGACCTTTGTCAGGTGCGCCTTGGGGCCGATCTTGCCTATCAACCGCGGCGGCTCGGGCCGGTGGTGTTGGCGGATGTGACGCCGCGGGAGTGTTTTCGTGACATTTTGGGGCGGGAGGAGGAGAGGGTTGGATTCGACCGGGCGGACTTGGAGTTTGAGCGCGTGACCGGTTGGCGGGAGCGTGTGGAGCGTTGGCTGCCCTGAGCTGGGTCGCGCGAGGCCGGGACAGTCCAACGGTTTGACGGCCAGGCCGTCGCGAGGGCGGGAAATTCCTTTCGGAGCGGCGCTCCTTGCGAATCGAGGACGTAGTGGTATAGGAGAGCCGCCCATGAATTCCGTCATTCGAGCCACGACCGCCTTTTGCGCTTCATCGATCGGGAAGAAGCTGATTGTTGCCGTTACCGGGGCCGCGCTGCTGATTTTCCTGGCAGGGCACCTTGCCGGGAATCTGCTGATTTACCGCGGTCCGGAAGAAATCAACAGTTACGCCTACGAATTGCGCCATGTGCTGCACGGGGCACTACTCTGGGTGGCGCGTATTGGGTTGGTGGCTTGTTTTGGGCTGCACATTGGTTTCACGATTGCCTTGGTGCGGGAGAACCGGGGAGCACGAGCTGGCGGTCGCTACGTCCGCGAGAAGCCGATCCAAGTTTCGATGGCCGCACGGACAATGATACTGAGCGGGCTGGTGGTGGCTTCGTTCGTGGTGTATCACCTGATGCACTTCACGCTTCAAGTCACCGACAAGAGTTACAAGGGACTTCACTACACATTGGAGGATGGTAAAGAGGTGCACGACGTCTATAGCATGGTGATTAGCGGCTTCAGCAATCCGCTGATCAGCGGATTCTACATTCTCTCCATGGCCATTCTCAGCGCACACCTGAGCCACGGATTTGCCAGCGTCTTTCAAACCTTCGGATTCCGGACGCCCCGGACTGCCGGTTTGGTGAAGGGTTTGGGATTAGCTTATGCGGCTATCATTTTCTTCGGCAACATCTCGATTCCTATCAGTGTCCTAACGGGGTTCTTGGGGCCTTTGTCCTAGCTATCCAGTCTGATGAAATGGCATCCCACACAGATTTCAAACTAACGAAGCATCGATCATGAGCAGCATTCTGGACTCCAAAATTCCCTCGGGACCGCTCGACCGGAAATGGACGGATCACCAGTTCAGCTCCAAGCTGATCAATCCGAAGAACAAGCGCAAGTATACGGTTCTCGTCGTAGGATCGGGCTTGGCCGGCGCCTCGGCAGCAGCGACGTTATCCGAATTGGGCTACCAAGTTAAGTGTTTCTGCTATCAGGATAGTCCGCGCAGGGCGCATTCGATCGCGGCCCAGGGTGGCATCAACGCTGCCAAGAACTATCAGAATGACGGGGACAGCGTTTTCCGGCTGTTTTACGATACGATCAAAGGCGGCGATTTCCGGTCGCGTGAGGCCAATGTGCACCGGCTGGCCGAGGTCAGCGCAAACATCATCGATCAGTGCGTGGCGCAGGGTGTTCCGTTCGCGCGAGAGTATGGCGGTTTGTTGGCGAACCGATCGTTTGGCGGTGCCCAAGTCTCGAGGACATTCTATGCGGCTGGTCAGACAGGCCAGCAGCTCCTATTGGGTGCCTACTCGGCGTTGAACAAGCAAATTCACTCCGGGGGTGTCGAGATGCACGAGCGCACGGAGTTGTTGGATGTGGTGGTCGCCGACGGCCACTGCAAGGGGATCATCACCCGGGATATGAAGACGGGGCAAATCCAACGGTGGGCGGGCGACGCGGTTCTGCTCTGCACCGGCGGCTACGGCAACGTCTTCTATCTATCCACGAACGCCAAAGGATGCAATGTGACCGCCACCTGGCGAGCTCACCGCAAAGGGGCGTATTTCGCAAACCCGTGTTTTACCCAGATCCACCCCACCTGCATTCCACGCAGCGGTGACTATCAGTCGAAATTGACGTTGATGTCCGAGTCTTTGCGGAACGACGGACGCTGCTGGGTGCCGAAGCGTCCCGAGGATTGCGATAAGGCGCCAAGTCAAATCGCGGAGGAAGATCGCGACTACTATCTCGAGCGGAAATATCCGAGCTTTGGCAATTTGGCGCCACGGGATATTGCTTCACGATCGGCGAAGGAGGTTTGCGACGAGGGTCGTGGCGTGGGTCCGCGGGTTGGCGAGCAGCGGGAAGGTGTTTATCTCGATTTCGGTGAATCCATTCGCGATTTCGGTAAGGAGCCCATCCGGGCGCGGTATGGAAATCTCTTCGACATGTATCAGCGGATCACGGGCGAGGATCCGTATGAAACGCCGATGCGCATTTTCCCTGCGGTGCACTACACGATGGGGGGGCTCTGGGTGGACTACAACTTGATGTCGACGATTCCGGGCCTGCATGTGCTTGGGGAAGCGAACTTCTCGGATCACGGTGCGAACCGACTGGGCGCATCGGCGCTGATGCAAGGGCTGGCGGATGGATACTTTGTGATTCCCTCGACGCTGCCAAACTATTTGGCGCCCGAGACGCCCGGAAAAGTGACCACGGATCACCCGGCCTTTGATGAGGCGGAAGCACAAGTGCGCGAGCGAATCGAGAGATTGCTGGCAGTGGGCGGGAGCCGTTCGGTGGACAGCTTCCACCGCGAGTTGGGCCTGCTGGTGTGGAACCAATGTGGGATGGAACGGAGCCGGGAGGGTTTGCAGGAAGCGCTGAAGCGGATTCCGGAGATTCGGGATCGATTCTGGAGCGAGGTCCGGGTGCCTGGGGCTGGTGCCACTTTCAATCAGGAATTGGAGAAGGCCGGCCGAGTTGCGGACTTCCTCGAGTTCGGTGAGCTGATGTGCCTCGATGCCCTGGAGCGAGAGGAGTCCTGCGGAGGGCACTTTCGAAGCGAGTATCAAACGGCGGACGGTGAGGCGCTTCGTAATGACGAGGACTATGCTTTCGTGTCTGCTTGGGAATACACTGGGTCCGGCGAGACTCCGCGACATCACAAGGAGGACCTGATTTTTGACAACGTGGAACTGACCGTCCGCAGCTACAAATAATCCGTAATTGATTGAGAGATGAATTTGACCCTCAAAGTTTGGCGGCAGGAGAGTCCCGAGGCGAAAGGGCGCATCGAGACTTATGACGCGAAGGAGATTCCGGAGACGGCGTCGTTTTTGGAGATGCTGGACATCGTGAACGAGCAGATCATCGAGAGTGGCGGAGACCCGATCGCTTTTGATCACGACTGCCGGGAAGGGATTTGCGGGATGTGTTCTCTCGTGATCAATGGCGTGCCCCATGGTCCGGAACGAGCGACTACCACCTGTCAGCTCCACATGCGGAGTTTTGAAGATGGTGACACTCTCTATATTGAACCCTTCCGCGCGAAAGCTTTCCCGGTCATCAAGGACTTGGCTGTGGATCGTTCCTCCTTTGATCGGATTCAGCGCGCCGGTGGATATATTTCGGTGCGGACCGGGTCAGCGGTCGATGCGAATGCGATTCCGATTTCCAAGGAAACGGCGGATGAGGCCTTTTCGGCCGCGGCGTGCATTGGCTGCGGAGCCTGTGTGGCGGCGTGCAAGAACGCCTCCGCGATGCTCTTCGTTTCGGCAAAGGTCGCGCACTTGAATGCGCTTCCGCAGGGGAAACCGGAGCGTGTGCAGCGGACGCTTCAGATGGTGCGGCAAATGGATGCCGAAGGGTTCGGCAACTGCAGCAATCACTACGAGTGCGAGGCGGCCTGTCCCAAGGAGATCAGCGTGGAGAATATTGCTCGCATGAATCGGGATTATGCATTGGCCGTTGCGGAAGAGGCGGTGACGTAAGGGCGGCGGCCGCTAGAAGCCGGAGCGCTCTCGTAGCGAGCAGCGAATTGGCATGGCGTGCGCTGCTGCCGGAAGGCTCAGAGTGACTGAATCCAAAGTATCCGGCGAGCTCGACACCGACCAATTGGCCCGTTTGGTGTGGAGTCGGCTACGGCCTTATCGAAAGACGCTGGCTGTCTCCCTCGCCTTTCTTTTCCTTTCGGTTCCCCTCGTCAATTTCCATCCGCTGGTTTGGGGCATCGTCGCGGATGACCTGGTTGAGGGAACGCTGACTGCGAAGGGCCTGGGTATCTGGTTGGCGGTCATGTTCGGCGCCTACCTGGCGGGATTGGCGGCCAGCGCCTGGCACACCTATCTCCTGGAGAGAACCGGCCAGGCCTTCGTTCGCGATGTCCGGACCGATTTGTTCGAGAAGTTTCAGGGTCAATCCCTGGCGTTTCACCGGGACAACAGCAGTGGGGAAATGGTTACCCGGATCACGAGTGATGTGGATGCGATGGAGCAGTCGGTTCTACAGGGCCTGACGCGCCTGTTGGAGGAGGTGGTGACCTTCGTGGTCGTGGCGGGCATGGTTCTATACATCAGCCCGGTCGTCGGGGCGCTTTCGATTCTGCCCTTGGCGGGAGCTTTCATCTTCATCCGAGTCTACAATCAGCGGGTCAAGGCGATCTATGATGGCGTGCGCCGGCGTCTTGGACGGATCGGTTCGTTCGTTCAGGATCGCGTTGCCGGGATCCTGGTGACCCAGTCTTTCGGGCGTGAGGGGGAAGAGGTCGAGCGGTTTCGGGAGCGGGCGGACCAGTTTTACGAAGCCAGCGTCCGGGCCAGCCGGTTGAGAAATGTGTATTTCCCGCTGGTATCGAGTTTCGGGTTCATCAACAACGTCGTCATGCTGGGGGCGGGTGCGTGGCTCATTATGTCAGGGAGCGAATGGTTCACACTCGGAGCACTCCTGGCATACCGCGGCTTCTGGTGGAGGCTTCAAAGCCCGATCCGGACGATCGCGCAAACCAGCGACATTCTGCAGCGGGCCCGGGCCGCTGCAAACCGGGTCATGGAGGTGATCGTGTCCCCGGTCAGCGTGGAAAGCCCACCTTCGGGAGCGATTTACACTGACGGAAGCGGCCGCATCGAATTCGACTCCGTGACGTTTGGCTATCGCGAAGGACATCCGGTGTTGCAGGGTGTCTCGTTCGAAGTGGCGCCGGGCGAGTTCGTTGCCGTGGCGGGGAGCAGCGGTGGAGGAAAGAGCACCCTTCTCGGGCTCATCCCGAGATTTTACGACGTGTCGGGGGGAGCGGTGAGGGTGGATAACGTGGACGTGCGTTCGTATGAGTTGAGAAGCCTGCGCCGGGCGGTTGGTTTGGTGGGGCAGGAGAACTACCTGTTCGACGGGACGATCTGGGAGAACATCCGTTACGGTCGTCAGGATGCGTCCGAGGATGAGGTGAGGGAGGCGGTTCGTTCCGCGAACGCAGGGGAATTCATCGCCGGTCTGCCTGAAGGATTCGAAACCCGGGTGGGGCAGAACGGGGTGAAGTTGTCGGGAGGACAGAGGCAACGGCTGTGTTTGGCGCGAGCGTTCCTATTGAGACCGGTCGTGCTACTGCTGGACGAGCCGACGGCCTCGGTCGAGCCGGAAAGCGAATCACTGATTCACGACGCGATTCTGCAACGCACCGAACGTGGGGACGGAACGACGGTGCTGGTCACACACCGGATCGATTTGCTTCGGCAGGCGCCCCGAATTCTGTTTCTAGACGCTGGGCGATTGGCGGCGGATGGGCCGCACGCGGGCCTCATCGATGAGTGCCCCGCCTACGCAGCGGCGTATCACCGGTGGGAGACCGAGGAGGCGGAGTTGGAGGAAGCGATGGGGCGTTCGGGGCTGGCTGGCTACGCTCAAACGGGATAAGCGCCGTGGATGTAGCTTTCGAGCTGGTCGATCATGGCGTTTTGGGCGGAAATGGTCCATTTGACGAGGTCGCCGATGGAGAGGATGCCGATGACTTCATCGCCGAGGCAAACCGGCAGATGCCGGATCCGGCGGCGGGTCATCAACTGAAGGCACTCTTCGACGGTGCTCGAAGGGGAGGCTGTTTCGAGGTCGCGGGTCATGATTTCCGCAACCGCCGTTTCCTTGGATGATCGTCCCTTAAGGATGACTTTCCGGGTGTAGTCGCGCTCCGAAACGATTCCGAGGAGGTGATCCCCGTCCATGACGAGGAGGGCACCCACGTTTTTCTCCGACATGAGCCGAATGGCGTCGAAGACCATCTCCTGTGGTGTGATGCGCCAGAGACGCGAACTCTTGTTCCTGAGAACCGAGCTAATGGGGTCTGCAATCTTCATAACCTGGTATGCTGGCAGGTTTGAAGGACTTAGGCGATGGCAAAACGAAGTGCGTGGAGATGTTTCGGGATGTTCTGGCGCGGCGCTTCTTCACTCTCGTATTCGAGCACGACGT
>CAZCRA010000156.1:0-9111 GCA_964500945.1 uncultured Verrucomicrobiales bacterium
CGCCGAAGCCCCGGCGAAGGCGGACCTGTCGCGCCGAAGCCCCGGCGAAGGCGGAAGGAGCGATCTGGGCGAGCCCAGTGAGAGACGAGCAACGCAGCCCTGGGCTTCAGGAACTTGCGCCCGCCAGGGAAGAGATCCCCTCCACCTCGCAAAGCCTGACTTCCACCCCACAAACTCGGTCTCTTCGGCGCAGTGCAGGGTTTTTCAACAGGCTGTCAGCACCGCGGGAGCCATCCGATGCGCTCCGCGCCCGCGAGCACCCAATACGGCGCGTTCACGAAGTAGATCGCCAGCAGCGCCAGGTGAGCTCCGAAATGCAGCGACATGATTTGCGCAATCGTCAGGTGCAGCAGAATCAAACCCAGCCCGATCCCCAGCGCCCACCTCCGGCCCAGAAGAGCCAGCACCGCGCCGAATTCCAGCAAAAGACCGCACCCCAGGAAAAAGCGGGATGCGTTGGGCGACGCCCTCATCATGTCCTCCATCTGCCGGCTCATCGCCTGGATAGGACCACCGCCTTCCCCGGCATCGCCCCTCGGATCCTCGAGCTTGTTGTAATAGTGAGCCCAATACGCCTTTTCCAACTGGAGCGGAAAGTATTGGGCGTCCTTCACCCATGCCCCTTCCGACTCCCACATCTTGGTGATGCCCGTCACTAGGTAACCGGCCGCCACGATCTGCAGGGATAACCACATCAACTGACGAAAAAACGCTTCCGTGGCCGCCGGGTCCCTGCCAGCCACGCCAACCAAACGCCGGATCCCGTGCTGCACCGCCCAAACCATTTGTCCCGTCAGCACCAGCATCGTCAGCTGAGTGGAATGCAGGATCGCCCCTTGGGAATGCACCAGCGTTCCCGGCCCCAGAAGAATCAACCAGATGACCGGCAGAACCACCGGCAGCCCCCGGCCCAGGACGTAGAGCGCCAAACCCAGCCCCAGCACGATCCCGAGCCCCTCCAGCAATCGTTCGTTGGCGAACACCGTCACGTCCACGAAGTGCGCGATCCCCACCGGCGCAGGCTCCCCCACCAGCCTGGGCGCTTTCCCCGAAAGACTCTGGAAGACGTCCCATAGCAACCAGGCAAACAGTCCGCGCGCCACCAACCGCTCGACCCGGCCAAACTCCGGCCCCTCCCTGAGCTGCCGCATCAGGCCGGCGCGATCGATTCCCGGTAGCCAGTTCACGGTGTCACCTCCTCGCTGATCGTGTATGGCCTTCGCTCGATCGTCCGGTCATCGAGGACTTTCAGGACGACCTGTGTGAACTGCAGCGGCCGGTGGGGCGCCAGCGCTTCCCGGTCCCGGCTGTTCTCCACCAGCCATTCCAAGGCATATCGACCCGACGGAGTCCGCTGCTCGAGCGTCATGAACTGAAATCCATGGATCTCGACCCCGGAAGCCTCCAGGGCCTCCCGGTGATCCCGAAGGTGCGACATGAAAATCTTCTTCAGCTTGCTGGTCCGCACCCCGGCCAAGCTCTCGACCGGCAGCGGCTCCCCCTCCCGGTCGCTGACGAAGACATAGGACGAATTCGAGGCGAAACTCGAATACATCGGGAAATCCGAGAACGGGTAGTTTTCCTGGAGCAACAGACACAAAACCGTCGCCACGATCAGTCCGGGCGCCGGCAACCGTTTCGCCATTTCCAGCCACCGCTTCATCATCGCACCGGTCCCTCCGCCAGGATTTCCGCCCTCAGCCGCTCGTAGCCCTGAATTTCCCGCTCGAAAAGCGTTTCCAGATCCTCGCGCAAACTCTCCGGCAGCGCCGAGTCCTCCGAGGGATTCTGACGGCGGTCGCGATGCTCGTCGGCCACATACTTTGGATCGGCCGGAACTCCGAGAAACCGGAACAAATCCATCAATAGCTCCGTCGGCCGCTTCGATAGATCCTCCGAAAGCCCCAGGAAAAGATGGCCCCGCCTCACCCGTTGGCTCCAATTCGCTACCATCCCTTCATAGTCCGCCCGTTGCCGCTGACCGCCCAGCCGAAAATAGGCCCTCACCTCGTCCTCCGGCACCCGTTCCATGCCTCCCTCCTTCCGCCCGAGCGTCTTCTTGGCGTGCGACCACGCTCGCCCCACCGGATCACGCAGCATCAGCACGACCCTCACCTTCGGGTTCAGCAACATCACTTCGTCGATGACATCCGGCGCCAGTGTCGCATACGAGGCCGTGGCTTCCGCCCTCACCTGCGGCCAGAACCGTTCGCCGTAGAGATGCCTCATCGTGCGGTTTCGACGGAGAAAGTCACGAAACGTTAGCCGGAAATGATCGAGATACCCGTCCAGCTCGTCCGTCTCGAATTTCGGGTGGTCTTTCCGGTCGAGGTTGTTGAAAAAATACAATTCCTTCGGATCGGACAAGAGCACCCTGGGGTGAAACCGCAGGTTGTCGTAGAGCCAGCTCGTCCCCGTCCGCTGCGGACCGGCAATCAAGAGGTCCGGAAAAAGCCGCAGCTGAAACGGGCGCCACCGTGCCCGGACGAATCTCAGCTTTCGAAGACGTGCGTTCACGGAAACCGCCCCATAACTCAGGGTGCCCGCACGTCCAAGGGATTTCCCTCCTCAGCTTTTGGGTCGACAAGGCGCTGCCCCCCCCGTTTCGGTTGAGACGACCTTTCCAAACCTCATGAATCGCCACGCCGACCCCTGGCTCGTCCTCGCCGCACTGCCGGTCATGTATGTGCTCCTCCTCGGTCCAGCCGCCCGCTACCACGGCGTGTGCCCGCCCGTCATCCAGGAGGGATTGGAGGCACTGTATGCCCCGCTCGAGTGGCTCGACCAAAAGACGCCCGGCCGTCCCTTCAGCAAATACGTGGAACTCTGGGAAAACTGACGGCGGGCAAGCTTTGCGCCTCTACCGCATCACCGCTTCGGCTTGCTGGTCCAGATACCCCATCAATCGCTTCACCACCTCAGGCCGCTCACCCGCCAGGTTCCGGCGCTCCAGCGGATCCTCCACGTAATCGTAGAGCTCCAAGTCCGCCGTTTCACCTGGCTCGCCCGGCACCTTCCATTCCACCAGCCGGTATCGCTCCGTGCGAATCGCCCGCCCCATGCGTTTCTCCTTAGGCCAGCAGTGGTAAGCGTAGGCGCGCACACGCGACTCGGGATCCTTCAGCACCGGGGTCAAATCGAGCCCGTCCATCGGTTGCGGCCCCTTCGGCGCTGGCAACCCCGCCAGCGCCGCCAGCGTCGGATAGACGTCCACCGATTCCGCCAATTGACGCGTCGCCGTCCCGGGCGTCGTCACCCCGGGCACCACGATGATCAACGGGATCCGGTTCGCCTGCTCGTAATTCGTGTGCTTCGTCCAAACCCCGTGATCGCCCAGGTGCCACCCGTGATCCCCCCACAGCACGACGATGGTTTTTTCCGACAGCTCCAACCGGTCCAGTTCATCCAGAACCCGCCCGATCTGCGCGTCCGCATACGAAGTCGCCGCATAGTATCCGTGAATCAGCTCGCGCGCCAAGTCGGCGCCGACCTCCCCATCCTCCGGGACAGGAAAATAGTTGGTGATCTCACCACCTCTCTTCGCCACATACTCCGGCGCTCCCTCTGGCGGTCCCGGATTCGCGGCCAAGTGGAATTTCGCCGGGTCGTGCAGGTCAAAATACCGCTTTGGTGCCGTGAACGGGAGGTGGGGCTTCACGAAGCCGAGCGCCAGGAAGAAGGGCTCGTCCCTTTCGCGGGCGGCCCGCAATCGCCGGATGCCTTCCGAGGCGATCCGGCCGTCCGCGTAGGCCTCGTCCTCCACGTCAGCCATTTCGATCGCAGCACCCCGGGGGAGTTTCCCGGTTTGCTTCAGCTTCCGGTTGGTGAACATCGCTTCTTCGCGGGTGAGTTTCCCGCCCTGGGTGCTTTCCGGCAGAAGGTATTCCACCACCGGCTCGGAGTGCCACGGCACCGACCAAGAGGCTGCGTCGTCCACGTTGCCGTGCCCGGTGTGGTAAATCTTCCCGATGCCCTCCGCCCGGTAGCCGTGCGCCATGAAATGCTGCGTCAACGTCACGGCCTCGGGAAGGTCCCGCCGGAAGTTCCGCCACAGGCTGTAATTCCCGATCGACGTGCAGCGCGAACCCAGCATCATCGCGTTTCGCGATGCCGCGCACACGGATTGATTGCAGTAGGCGAGATCGAACCGCAGCCCTCGCGCCGCTAGCCGGTCCAAATTCGGCGTGACGGCCAGCTCGTCCCCATAGGCACCGATCGCGGGCTTCAGATCATCCACCAGCAGAAAAAGCACATTCGGCTTTTCACCAGCCGCCAGAGCAGCCGGCACGAGCCAGACCATCCACCCGGTTCTCCAGAAAATCCGCTTCATCATTCGAAATCCGATGGCTTCGCCTCGCCGCAGTTGATGAGCACCCACTCGAGCGCCCAGCCCGTGAACGAGGCGTAGTTGAAGTCCTGGTAACGCCGCCGCTGCCCCTCCGGCCCTTCCAGCTCCTGCCGGACCCTTTTCACCGTCTCGATCGCCGGTTCCGCCGCTTCGCCCAGGTCGAACAAAGCTCGGGCCGCCTGCAACGCCACCCGGAGATCCTCGCTCGAAACGAAACGTTCCAGAACCGGCAATCCCTCCGCCTCCGCCCCGTGCAGCGAGAGGACTTTCGCCGCCTCGATCGCCACACTCGGCGACTCGTCCCCCAGCACACCCTTCAACGCCGCGATAGCCTCCTCACCTGGCTCGATCCCCCGCGCCAGGAATCCCGTCGCTCCCCATCGCCGGACGCCCCCGTCCTTATGCCGCAGCATCTCGACCAATGCCGCTTCATCCGCCGTCGAACTCGCCCGCCATGCCGCGTCGAGAATCGCCGGAACAGCGTAAAGCGACTCGTCCTCTGCCATCGCATGGATGCTGGTGTTCGCCTCGCGCGCCCGGCGATGATACTCCGCCTCTTCCAGAAAACCGGTATCGCGGTGTTTTAGAATCCATTCGCGCAGTTCACCTCGCATCCGTTCCAGCCGGTCGGCCTGAGCGGGGTCCCCGGCCAGATTCTTCACCTCGTGCGGATCCGACTCCACATCGTAGAGCACCTCGACCGGTTTTCGCGAAGCCCAAATCAATTCCGAAACTTCGTCCACCTCTCCGGCCTCACGAGCCCGGCGCAGTTCGGCCATCGACTCTTTCTGGTCTCCCATGATCCGCCCGCCTTGAATGTAAGGAAGATGCGGTAAGAAATGCCGGACGTAAAGGTAGCGACCGTCGTGCACCGCGCGCGACAGCTCGAACATGTCGTCCGCCCGGTCCCGTGCGCCAAATATCCGCTGGCGGGGCTCCGCGATGGTGTCCCCGAAAAACGGGCGTCCCTGCATCGCTCCGGGACGGTCCACCCCGGCCAAGCTCAGCGTGGTTGGGGCGAAATCGACGAAGCTCACCAGCCACTCCGTTTCCGTTCCCGGCATCAGTTCGCCCGCTAAGTGCTGGTATTTCGGCGGAATCCGCACCAGCAGCGGCACCCGCAAACCGGAGTCGAGCAGCCAACGCTTGTGCCGTGGCATCCCGTGCCCGTGATCGCTGAAGAACCACACGATCGTGTTCTCCCACAGCCCGTCGGCTTTCAGATTCGCGATCACTTCGCCCACCTCCTCGTCCATCGCCGAG
Source organism: uncultured Verrucomicrobiales bacterium (assembly GCA_964500945.1). Taxonomy (GTDB): domain Bacteria; phylum Verrucomicrobiota; class Verrucomicrobiia; order Verrucomicrobiales; family DEV007; genus CAZCRA01. Next base: position 5,612 of record CAZCRA010000156.1, read on the forward strand.
GCCAAATCGTGATAGCGTGCCCACAGTTCCCGCATCTTCGGCGTGTCCGGGAAATAGAGGGGAACCGTCGCGTCGGAGGGATCGTGCCGCTTTTCGGGACTCAGCCCGGCGGTCGCCTTTTCGTACCGGTCACGGAGGTTCCCGGGCCCTTCGTGCGTCGTCCCGAAATTGATGAAACTAAAGAAGGGTTTCGCCGGATCGGGACGCTTCCGCCATGGCGCGCTGTCCCGGTTCCAGTAGTCGAAAAGCCCTTCCGGCGAGAAGTTGTAGTCGGTCTTGGAATGGTTGGTGATGAAATAACCCGCCTCGCGGAGGTGCTGCGTGAAGGGCTGGACTGCTTCCGGCAGCTCGATTTCACACCGGAGATGCTGGGAACCCAACGCCGTCGGGTAGAATCCCGTCATCAGACAGGAACGCGCCGGTGCACAGATCGGAGCGTTGGCGAACGCGTTCCGGAACAGCACCGCCTCTTCAGCCAGACGGTTGAGATTGGGCGTGATGGCCTCCTTCTCGCCGTAGCATCCCAGCGCCGGATCGAGATCCTCGCAAACGATCCAGAGCAGGTTCGGGGCCTGCTCCGCCCAACCGTGAAACGGGGCGGCAAGCAGCATCGCGGCCAGCCATCCCGGGACTCGTTTTACATCAAACACGCGGCTATCACGCATCGCCGAAGGGCTTCTTGTCAAGGACTTCAGCGCTTCACCAAACTCATCGAATTGAAAGGTCCAGTCGCTCGCGCACGTCGTTCTTATCTTAGTGAACAGTTCTCCTTTCCCATTGCGCCCATTCCGGGCCCTCGTCCTGCTTTCCGTCCTCGCCCTGCTCTCGCCTTCCTGGACGTCGGCGAAATCGAACGAAACACCCGTCCCGACCGTCGGGAACCTCGGGGATCTCCGAGCCCTCGAAACCCAGGTGGTTTCTCTCGCGGACAAGGCCGTCCAGGCCACCGTCGCTATCGTCTCACCCGGCGGCGGCAGCACGGGGAGCGGCGTCGTCGTGAGCGAGGAGGGGCTCGTTCTCACGGCGGCCCACGTCATTCAGGGCAAGAACACTGCCCTCGTCGTGATCTTCCCCGACGGAACCCGCTACAAAGCCAAGGCCCTCGGCGCCGATTTTGATCGCGATGCCGGTATGGTGAAAATCGTCGAGGAAGGGAGCTTTCCCCACGTCGAAGTGGGCCCTGCCGAGGCGCCCCCAAAAAACCAGTGGCTCGTGGCTTTGGGCCATCCTGGAGGTTTCGATCCCGACCGCCCACCTCCGGTCCGGCTCGGCCGCATCCTTCGCTCCGGCCTCTTCACCGTGACCGACTGCGCGGTCATCAGTGGCGATTCCGGCGGCCCCCTGCTCGACGTCGATGGCCGCGTCGTAGGGATCCACTCGAGCATCGGGGCTTCGCTCAGTGAAAACCGGCATGTGCCAGTCTCTGCCTACCTGGAAAACTGGGAGCGCATGGCGTCGGGGGAGCGCTGGGGAACACGCTTCGCGATGCGGCAGGACCGTCCAAATCCAAATCGCCCCGTCCTCGGAGTGATCCTGGGGCAGGGCGAAACCGACCCGCCGGGAGCGCTCGTCGAAGGCGTCATCGAGGGCTCGCCCGCCGACAAGGCCGGCATCCGCATCGGAGATCTCATAATCAAAGCCGGCGAAACCGACGTCAGCGACGCCTCTTCGCTCGTCCAAACCGTCGGGAAACGTCGCCCGGGCCAAACCATCGATCTTTCCATCCTCCGCGACGGCGAGGAGTTGAACTTCGAGCCAAAGCTGGTCCGGAGCCGGGCCCTGGCGGATGCCGAGGTGCGGCGGAACCCAACCGAGCCCGATGACGCCGCCGCCACCGCGGAAACTATCGACGAATGGCTCGATGAACGCGTGGAGGAAGCCATGGAGACCGGGCGTCTCAGGCTGAACCCCGAAGCCCTCCGCCGCTTTGGTGACCGGGAAGCGCTGGCGGCCAAACTTCGCGAAAAACTCGCGTCGCTCACTCCGGAACAAAAGGAACGGCTGCGCGAAGCTCAGGAAGCCGCATTGCGGGATCCCTTTTTCGATTCCGCCATGAACGTTTTGTCGGACGTCGTGGCGGAGGCCTCCGCGGCAACCGTCGCCGTGCTCAGCGACGACGAACCGGTTGCCTTGGGCACCGTGGTTTCCCGCGAGGGCTGGATCTTGACCAAGGATGTCGAGACGCGAGAAGGCATCATCGCCGTCCGGTCGGGAGGGAAGAACGTGCCTCTCACCCTGATCGAGCGGTTCCCCGACCACGATTTGGCCCTCTACGACAGCGGCAGGGAGTGGCCAGCGGCCCTGGTGCTCAGCGCTGGCAGGGATGAAGTCTTGCCGCTCGGCCGGGTGCTTGCCGCCGCTGGACCGGACGGAAAAGCCCTGGGCATCGGACTCGTCAGTGTCCTTCCCAGGGCACTGCCAAACCCGGGGTTCCTGGGCATCCAAATGGCATCTCGCGATGCCGGTGTGGGGGTCGTCCGGACGATTGACGGAAGCGCGGCCGCCAAAGCAGGGCTGCAGCGTGGAGATCTCATCCTGCGCCTGGATGACGAGCCCGTGGCGGACCGGATGGAGTTTGCCACACGCATCCGGAATTTCGGCATTGGAGCCGAGGTCAGCCTCGGAATTCGCCGTGGGGAGGAAGACCTCGAGCTGCGGGTCAAATTGGGTGAACGGCCCGGGACGGGCTCACCCCGGTTCGATCGAATCAACCGCATGAGCGGTCCGATGTCTCAGCGCCAGAAGGGTTTCCCGAACGCGCTCCAGCACGACATCCCTCTCCCACCCACCCTCTGCGGCGGTCCGCTGGTCGATCTGAATGGCCGATGCATCGGCATCAACGTTTCCCGTGCCGGCCGCATCAAAACCCTGGCCATCCCGGCTGCAAACATCCTGGAACTCCTCGAGTCCGCGCAAAAACCGGACCCCGAGTCAGGGGCGTGAGTGCACCTCGACACCGTCTCTCAACCTCCGATGCACTAGTAGGAATGGCACTTGGTTAAGCGGCTTCATCAAGAACTTTCCGTGGTGCTGGATCGGTTTTGTAATGGTTGGGATGTTCTCCTCGCGGAGTCTGCAACCACCTAGTGCATTTTGGCCGGCGTTTGACGTTTCGAGGCTCATTGCGGCCGGGCCGCGCGGGCACGATCCGCTCGGCGATTCGTTCCAGCAAATCAGCTCGTTCCCGGCGCTGCGGCGAGGGTTAGCCAAGGCGTCGGCAAAGGTGCTGGCCGTGCTCGCCTGGACCTGTAAGGCGCCTTTGAAACTCAGCCTCCGGTGGTTGCACCCGTGGATCTTGGCGCTCTTGAGCATGAGCAGACGCAAGGCATTGTAGGCGATCATGTGTTCTCCCGACTCCCTCCGTTGTTTTTCGGGCTAGCACAGTTGTTCAATTGGTCAACTCTGAGTCCCTTCGCGAACGTTCAGGGTGAGGCGCGCCGAGGGAAACGCTCCGCCCGGCAAGCGATCTGGCGGGAAACCTGCTCAGCAGGGCGAGTGAC
>CAZCRA010000157.1:0-9089 GCA_964500945.1 uncultured Verrucomicrobiales bacterium
CGTATCAACGCCGAAGCCCTCGCAACCCTCAAGGAGACCTCTCCGGATAGCTGCATTACCGCCCGGGACGGGGAGGAGATCTGCTACGTAGTCAAGCGCAAGTTCGAAGGCCTCGTAAGCGGAGGAATCGGGGGGCTTTTCGTCGGGCTGGTCTCTACCGGGCTCGGGGAGCTCAACGACTATTTCTTGCTCAAGCGCTGTAAGGTGCCGAGCCGTGTCGCCGTCGCGACGAGCGTCTTCGTTATCGCCGTCACCGTACTCGTGGCCTCCGGTGGACACGTCGCCCGGTTCGCCCAATCGGGCCCTGAGACGCTGGAACAGGTGTTATCCCTCGTTATTTTTACTGTTCCCGGGGTACTGATTGGTGGGCAGGTTGGACCTCGCGTTGCCGCGAAGATCCCCGAACGGACCATGCAGCTGGTCTTGAGCGTGCTCTTCATTCTGATAGCCTTCCTAACCGTGGGAGAGGTGCTGTTATGATGCACACTACGTCGTTCAAAAGCCGCGATGGGACAAACCTCTCCGCCCGCATCGAGTTGCCGCCAGACGGGCTGCCCCGAGCCTTCGTGCTCCTCGCCCATTGCTTTACCTGCTCCAAGGACCTTACGGCTCACCGAAGGATCGCCCGGGTTCTTACCGGCAGCGGCCTGGGGGTGATGAGCTTCGACTTTACCGGTCTGGGAGCAAGCGGGGGAGATTTCTCCGAAACCAGCTTTAGCTCCCAGGCAAGCGACCTTATCGACGCCGCCGACTATCTGGCGGAACACTACCAGGCGCCCTGTTTCCTTGTCGGGCACTCCCTAGGTGGGACGGCCTGTCTCTACGCCGCCCGGGAGCTTCCAGGCGTCCGGGGGGTCGCAACCATCGGAGCCCCTGCTGCGCCGGCGCACGTAGAGAAGCTCTTTGTCGAACACGCGGGTGAGATAGAAGAAGCTGGCTCGGCAACGGTTTCCATCGGCGGACGCCCCTTCACAATCCGGAAAGAGTTCATTGAGGACATCAGGAACAATCCGCCGGAGCAGTGGATCGGCGAGCTAAAGTCAGATCTCTTTATTCTTCACTCGCCGGTGGATACCGTCGTCGGTGTGGAGAACGCGGAGCGCATCTTCAAGACGACCCGCCACCCAAAGAGCTTCGTCTCCCTCCGGGAGGCAGACCACTTGCTCTCCCGGCCCGAAGACGCAGAGTACGCCGGGAGCCTCGTCGGCGCCTGGATCCGTGCTCTGCTCCCGAAGCAACCGGATGACAGGATCGAGACGAATCAGCAGGTCGCGGCCCGGATCGGTCGGGAGCACTACACAGTGCAGATTCAGGCGGGAAAGCACGCCCTGGTGGCCGACGAGCCGCTCTCCGCCGGAGGCCGAGACCTCGGAGGAAACCCCTACGACTACCTCCTGGCTTCCCTCGGCGCCTGTACCGCCATGACGCTGCGGATGTACGCCGACCGCAAGGATATCCCGCTGGAGTCGGTAACGGTCCATCTCTCCCACCGGAAAGGGCACGCTACCGATCAGGCGGCATGCGTCGCCGGCGGCGCCTCGGATGCAGGGGCGATGGTGGACGCTGTCGACCGGGTCATCGCCCTCGACGGAGATCTGAGCCCCACAGACACAGAGAAGCTCCTCGCTATCGCCGACAAGTGTCCGGTCCACCGGACCCTCGGAAGCAGGACGGTGGTAAAAACGCGGTTAGCGTAGGGGGCGGGACCGCCGGCTACCGGGCCTCCTCTCCGGCGAAGTCGATCCCTGCTGCCCGAGCCAACCCGAGATCGGTCGAGGAGACGTCTCGCCGGGAGAGCTCGTGGATAGAGTGTTTGCCGGTCATGCGGGTAAAGGTCGCGAGCTCGCTGGCGACCACGGTAAAGTAGTTGGCCAGGCGCCGGCCGGCCGCATCGATGTCTATTCGGGAGCGAAGGAGCGGATTCTGGCTGGTTACGCCGGTCGGACAGCGGCCGGTGTTGCAGATGCGGTACTGCCGGCAACCGACGGCCATGAGCGCCGCCGTCCCGAGAGCCACGGCGTCTGCCCCCAGTGCTATGGCCTTAGCGATATCCGAGGACACTCGCAGGCCCCCGGTTATTACCAGGGATATATCGCGAAGTCCCCGGCGGTCGAGGTAGTTCCGGGCGCGGATCAGGGCGTAGATCGTCGGCACCGACGCGGCTTCCTTGATGTACTTGCCGACTGAACCGGTTGCACCGCCCTTTCCGTCGATAGTGATAAAGTCCGGATTCGCGGCGACGACGACTTCCAGGTCCGCCTCGATGTTACCGGCGGCAATCTTGACGCCGATCGGTCGGCCCCCGGAGCGCTCTCGTAGCCAAGCTACCTTTCGCTGGAGAGATTCTGCGTCGGAGATATCAGCGTACCGTGCCGGCGTTTCGATATCGGTTCCCTTCGGGCGCCTTCGGACCGACGCAATCTCGTCGGTAATCTTTTCTGCCGGAAAATGCCCCCCAATTCCCGGTTTTACCGCCTGCCCGATCTTTATTTCTACGGCATCGCTTCCCTGGAGGACCTCGTCGTTGACGCTGTACTCGTTCTGAACGTATTCGAAGATATAGCGGTAGGCGACCCGGCGAGACTCGGGCAAGACGCCCCCTTCTCCGGAGCACATCGCCGTACCTGCAGCGGCGGAGCCTGCCGAGAGGGCAACCTTGGCCTCCGCCGAGAGGGCACCGTAGGACATGTGGGTAACATAGAAGGGAAGCGCTATTTCTAGTGGTTTCTTTGCCCGGGGGCCGATTACCGTGCTGAGAGTGATCTCTTCGTCCTCGTTGACCGGGAGTGTGGCCAGCTGGGCTCCGTGGATTGTGATATCATCCCAACTGGGAAGGGGTACCTCGGGTCCCATCGGCTCGTTTATCGAGGTTCCCGTTGCCGCCATGCGGTGGATCTGCTCCATGTGGCGCTCCGCCGGCCGGTGCTGCCGTGTCGGCGCCTTCTCGTCTGCGAAACCGTTGTACCAGTGGGTACCGTCGCAGAATGGCTTGTTCTTCGAGCCGCCGCACCGGCAGAGGGTGTAGTGGTCCGAAGATTGGGGACGGCTGTTATCCTCATCGTGGAGGGGCACAGCTCCGGCGACCTCGATGGGGCCGTTCTTCAGCAGCGAAAGCTTCGGGGCGCCCCCCCAGTCCGCGAACTTCTCTCCGCGCCATTGGTAGGATAATGCTCCCGATGGGCACATGCGAATGACCCGGGCGACCTCTTTCGGGTCCGCTCCATCAGGGTCGATCCAGGGTTCCCGACCCTGGATGAAGACACCGGGCAGATGGGTCGTGCAGTGTCCCCGGTGGGAACAGACGCCCCGGTTGTCAAAGATGGTTATCCCCTTACCCTCGGAACGGTCAAGACGGTCGGGCTGCCGACCGTCTAGCTTCCGGCTCGAAAAGCCATTGGTCTCGTGGGTATTGTCACAGTATGGCTTGTTGTTCGAATTGCCGCAGCGGCAGAGGTGGACATAGGGATCCGTCGGTATCCGGTCGCCCTGCGACGATTCCAGCAGACTACAGCTCTCTAAAATGTATGGACCATCTTTGGTGGCCCGAATGCGGGGCGAATCCGTACTCATACAGCGCTCCATTGTAGTGGTATTGACTACAACTTATCCGAACGCCGGCCCTCGTACAACACCTTAGGGTTCGTTCAAACTCCAGTCGTGCTTGTACCGCACCCGTCCTGAGTGGCTTCGCAGGCGATTGTAGGGCCTGTTGGCAACCCACGCGCGGGCTCTCCTTGAGAAGGACGGACGACAGACTGCTCTACGCTCCGGGAGGAGCGCCGATATTGAGTAGCGCCTCTACGGCCAGACAAATCCGGTCGTAGAGAAGGCTTGGTTGTCGACCTCGTCGGTTTCCTGTCCGCTTCGTGCGTTGAGCCGAACCGGCACGTAGTAGGTCTCGCCGGCTACGATGTCGTTGTTGTCGCTCGCTGCCACGAATGCCTGGATGTCAGCTACATCGAGTGTGACGGTTTCGAACCCTTCCTCGAAATTCCGAGTATCCAGTTTGACCGTTCGGGAACTTTCGCTGAAGTCGATAGTCGAGTCGAACCGAATGTCGATCTCGACATTGTCGGCCTCACCCTCAGTGTCCACTCGGAACTCAATGGCAGTAAGCTCCCCGTCCCCATCGACATTCACAACGACGTCGCTGAATGACACATCGTAAAGCTGTCCAAACGTGATGGGCAAGGACTGACAGCCTCCCACGGTCAGCACCAGCCCTAACGTCACCACGATCAGCGCAAACCGATTTAATCTTCACTCCTTATACCAAAGTTCAGTTTAGTAATTGAGCTATCACGTGATTTGTGTGAACTGAACCGCGCCCCGCCCACAGTCGTCGTGACTGCCGACGATAAACGTGACTGCCGAGGGTATAATAGAGGGCTGCACTCGGTGCCACCTCGGCCCCCCCTCTCGTTCGCAAACTCGAGCCATTATCGTTGTGCGAATAGATCGGAAGCGAGGCCGTAGAACCTCAGCCTCCCGCGTTGTTCTTCCTTTGCGATCCCCGCGTGTACCCTCTGTACAATCGCCGGGGAGACTGCGTATTGCGGGGGTACTTACGAGCGTTCGCCCACCGCCGCACTGAATGCCGCTTCACGGCGCTCATGCCGGGCGCGGAGCACGTTGTCCAGTCCGGACATAAACCCGCCTATGCAGTCGCAGGTAAGGTCGTAGTAGACGGTCGTCCCGTCTTTCCGGTCAAAGAGGATGCCCGCGCTCTTGAGAAGCGAAAGGTGTCGCGACACTGTGGACGTATCCACTCCGATCAGATCGGTGAGGTCGCACACGCACTGCGCGCCCTCCCGAGCGATAATGTCCACCACGTATACACGGGTGGGGTGGGCCATTGCCTTGAGGACCTCTGCTCTTTCCTGAGCCCGCAATTGATCTCGCTCATCCATACTTATGCTCCTCGGTATTATGCTTCCGAATTACCTTGGTCCCTTGCTGGCCGGGGTGAAGCTGAACTCCCGAACATGTGCGGGTATGATGTTACCGTCGGCAGATCGTGTCATACAGACGGCGAAGTCCGGTGTTGCCATGATCGATCCTCTTCACCATGACATGATGCTGATTATTTGGCAATTTAGCCAACAAAAGAGACGAATACAGGGATTGAAAGCTCCACAACTGTGTTGTACGCCATTGCGGCGCTTCGCACCGTCGGTCCGGCTTGTTGCAACGCCATGCGGGACGCGACCCCTCAGGCTGCGTTTAGCTTGACGGCCTATATGCTTTATTGTACAATTAACCAAATAGACACGCACAGGAGGATCACATGACGATTCAAATACTCGGAAAGGGTTGCCCCAACTGTCAGCAGCTTGAGGAGAACGCCAGGCAGGCAGCGTCTCAGCTCGGCATTGAAGCGGTTTTCGAGAAGGTGACCGACATGGAGCGCATTACGGACATGGGCGTGCTTCGCACTCCCGGTCTCGCGTTTGACGGCGAACTGCAACAAACCGGTAAGGTTTTGTCGCCCCAAGAGATTCAGGAAAAACTCAAGGAGTACACGGCGTGACCGTCCAAGTCCTCGGTACGGGTTGTCCGAAGTGTCAACTCTTGAAGACCAACGCGGCCGCGGCGATCAACAATCTGCGCACACAGACAAAAGAGGACCTTCGGCTCGAAGAAGTAACTGATCCCGAAACGATGATGGAGATGGGTATGCTTGTCTCACCCGGGCTTGCCGTTGACGGCGAGCTCTTGCAGGCCGGAAAGGTTCTCACGGCGGAGCAGGTCCAGCGGCTTGTCTGGGAACGACTGGGAAACAAGACGTGAGCACCGAAACGCAGAATGCCACAACTGCAGCTCCAAGCGCCGCCCCGGTGAAATCCGTGGCGGCATCGGCTGTTGCCGGTGACGGCGCGGGCCGTAAGCCGGGTTTGCTCAAGCAGTTCTGGGGGGAGAAGAAAAACCGGCTATTGGTGCTCATGGCAGTGATATTCCTGACTGCCTTTTTCGTACCCTGGTCCGCCCCGCGCGTGTCGGCGGCGCTGAACGAAGGCTTTCTCATGCTCGGCGAGTATGCACGTGAGCACGTCCTACTCTGTCTGGTACCGGCCTTCTTCATTGCCGGGGCGATTTCGGTGTTCCTGAATCAGCAATCGGTCATCAAGTACCTGGGCCCTACTGCGCCCAAGCTTGTTGCATATAGCGTGGCCTCGGTGTCCGGGACCATCCTGGCAGTCTGTTCCTGCACGGTACTGCCGCTGTTCAAAGGGATCTACAAGAAGGGCGCCGGAATTGGCCCGGCGGTGAGCTTCCTCTACTCCGGGCCCGCGATAAACATCCTCGCCATCATTCTCACGGCAAAAGTCCTCGGGCTTCAGCTTGGTATTGCCCGCGCTGTGGGCGCGATCGTGTTTGCCTTCGTCATCGGCATATTGATGCAGCTGATCTTCTTCAAGGAAGACAAGGCCCGCACGACCAATGCGGCCATGTTCCAGAGTTTTGATGATGGTGAAGAGCGCGGTCTGGGAAAGACGGTGATCTACATGGCCTCCATGGTAGGTATTCTCCTCTTCCTGAACTGGGCGCCCTCCGGCGGCTCCGTCGGGTGGTGGGACTTCCTCTACCAGTGGAGACTGGCGATTGTCGGCGTCTTCGGCATTGTGCTCATCTATTCACTGGTGAAGTGGTTCGTACGGAGTGAGCTTACCGATTGGGTTCGGGCCACTCGGGACTTCTCGGTGCAGATCCTGCCGCTGCTCTTTGCCGGTGTGCTGGTTGCGGGCTTCCTTCTTGGTCGGCCCGGCCATATGGCGCTGATTCCGGAAAGCTGGATCGCGGATCTGGTAGGCACCAACTCACTCGGTAGCAACCTGATCGGATCGGTTGCTGGCGCTCTCATGTACTTCGCCACACTGACAGAGGTGCCGATTATGCAGGGCCTCCTGGGCTCGGGTATGAGTCAGGGGCCGGCTCTGGCGCTGCTGCTCGCCGGACCATCACTTTCGCTGCCGTCGCTGCTTGTGATCGGCGGGGAGCTCGGCGTCAAGAAGACGCTCGTGTACTTCGGGTTAGTGGTAGTGCTGTCTACGACCGCCGGCATGATCTACGGAAACATGATTGCCTAGCGGTTGCGGACTTGACCGGCGCTAAATTGAATGATTACATGAGCATAAACTCATGTAAAAGGGAGGGCGTGCATGTCTGATACGGGAGAGCGCCGCCTCGGCTTTTTTGATAGATTTTTGAGCCTCTGGGTCATTGGCTGCATTGTTGCCGGAGTGCTGCTCGGTCAGATCATCCCGGCGGTTCCGCAGTTCCTGAGCCGGCTCGAATACGCCCAGGTCTCCATTCCGGTTGCTATCCTCATCTGGCTCATGATCTACCCCATGATGCTCAAGATCGACTTTGCCAGCATTGTGCGGGCCACCAGGCAGCCGAAGGGTCTTACGGTCACCACCGTGACAAACTGGTTGATCAAGCCCTTTTCCATGTACGTCATCGCGTGGTTCTTCCTGAAAGTTGTCTTCAGGCCATGGATCGATCCCGCCCTGGGAACCGAGTATCTCGCCGGAGCGGTCCTGCTCGGGGCTGCGCCCTGCACGGCCATGGTCTTTGTCTGGAGCCACCTTTCAGACGGAGACCCGGCGTACACTCTTATTCAAGTCGCGGTGAACGACCTCATTATCCTGGTGGGTTTCACACCGATCGTGGCACTGTTGCTCGGGATCAGCGACATTAGCATTCCGTGGAACACCCTTGTGTTATCGGTAGTGCTATTCGTCGTTGTGCCTCTCGGCGCGGGATGGATCAGCCGTGTTGCCATTGTGCGGCGTCGCGGCCTTGACTACTTTGAGAACGGCTTCATTCCAAAGTTCAACGGCGTGACGACGGTCGGTCTGCTGCTCACGCTCATCATACTTTTTTCCTTCCAGGGCGAGATCATCCTGGGCAATCCCTTGCACATTGTCCTCATTGCCGTACCGCTGATCATCCAGACCTACTTGATCTACAGCGTCGCCTATGGCTGGGCCTGGCTTTGGAGAGTGCCTCACCCGATTGCCGGGCCCGGCGCCATGATCGGCGCGAGCAACTTTTTCGAGCTGGCAGTCGCCGTTGCCATCAGCCTCTTCGGTCTGAGCTCTGGGGCCGCTCTCGCAACAGTTGTGGGGATTCTTGTGGAGGTGCCGGTTATGCTCAGCCTTGTGCGCTTCACCAACAGGACGCGTCGGAAGTTTTCGATTCGATCAGCAGTATAGTCGCCGTACTGCAGGTAGCCACTCAAGATGCCATGTCTGCCGTGACGCCCATTGACGTCTTGAAGGCCTTGGCCGATGAAACACGCCTGCGCATGCTGAGTCTCCTCTCTGAGAGTGAAAACTGGTGCGGCTGCGAGATTGAGGCGGTGCTGCGGATCAATCAGTCCAACGCTTCCCGTCACCTAACACGGCTTCGCTCCGCGGGTGTGATCCACGCGACCAAGAACGGACAGTGGGTTCACTACGCCCTTCATCCTCCGAAGCCCTATGCCGAGTTGATCCGGCAAGTCATTGAGACGGCCCGCTCCGAAGACGAGCGCTTCACCCGGGACCTGCAAAGGATGCAAGACTACCGGGACAGCCCCTACACCTGTCAGGACATCCGGAAGTGGGTGGATCTGCAGGACGGGCCTGGCACGAGGTCCCGGACGGAATCAGCAAAGGCGAATACGCCTGAAACGATCTGAACGTCGGTAGTGAGCCGCCCGGCTACCGCACCCGTACCACCGAGCGACCGAAGGACAAAAAGAAAACGGTGCCAGCTTGATCCTCTGCAGGGCCAGGGGGATACCCATGATAGTCATTCCCCATAACGCGCCTGCGACAAACAGTCCGATAGCCGCCGGCAGGGCGACAGAAGCAGTGCTCTGCCGCGCCCGGGGATGCGTTAAACTTGGCGCACCTGCGGTACGCCCTCGGCCCAGGGGTCGTCGCCAGTCTGTTGGTTACTTGTCCTCCCGTGCTGCCGCTGGCAGCCCGCGAGGACAAAGAAAAAGCCTCCTCCGTCCGAGGACGGCCGGAGGCTTGCGCGAAGCGCGAACGCTTCGCTAGGGGTTCCCAGGCTTTTTCTTTGTCTGCCGGGAGGCAGAC
>CAZCRA010000158.1:0-9074 GCA_964500945.1 uncultured Verrucomicrobiales bacterium
CCTGCGTCATCCCTTTGAACCGCCGGAAATTATGAGCGATCAGATTTTGATGATGGTGACCGATCGGATGCCCCTGAGCCTGGAGCAGCGCGAGCGGTTGGGCGGGGTTTTGACCGACTACGTGAGGCGCCGGCACGGGAAGGACGGTCTCTGGATCCGGCGAGGGCAGATGGCCAGCATGAACTGGCAGAGCGAGGTTTATTACCTGCGCAGCGGCCGGTTTCATTCGGCGATCTTGGAGGTGCTGAGCGGGGAGGAGCTGGCGGTCTGGCGGTCGCATGAATCGGACGTGCGCTCGTGGGAGCTCGACCGGTTGACTTCGATCGTGGTGTCGCGTGCGGACGCGTTCTGGGTTCTGTCCGGGGAGCGCCGAGCCTGGCTGAGAGAGCGTGTTCAGCCGTTGATCGAGCGTTACCGGGCGGATTTGGAATCGGAGGTTTCGACGCGATGGGGATTTGGGTGGTATTTCTTGCCCTCGCGTTCGCTTCTTCCGGTCTGGGGGATTCCTCGGGAGGATCGGCTGGCATTTTTGGGCGAGCGGCCTTTCGAGAGGTGGCCGGCGTCGACGATGGCCGGAGATTGGGAGCGGGTCGTGGCGGCGGGCGAAGGATGAACCGGGGGAATTTATGAGAGCGATTGTGAAGCGGGTAGCTGCAGTGTGGATCCTGGCCACGGCGGGGTTGGTTCTCGCTGAGGAACCGCTGGCTGTGGAGGACCCGGTCGAGGCGTTACTGGAGGAGAACGAAGCGGGGTTGCAGGAGCAGGTGGAGGGTGCGACGGGGGCGCGACGGAAGTTGGAAGAAGGGGAGCTGGAGAAGCGGATCGGGCGGATTCGCGAGGTGACGGGCTTGGATGCGGAGGGGGCCGAGAGGTTGCGGGAGGCGGGGTTGGAAGCGATCGAGGCGACGGAAGAGGCGTGGAAGGCCGTGTTTGCGGAGGAGTTCCGGAAGTGGTGGCGGCAGTTGGGGCGTGCAACGGCATCGAACGAGGACAGGCTGGGTAAGGTTTTTGATATCCAGCTCCGGAATTTCGGTGCGAGTCCCAGACGGGATGCGAAGCAGGCGCTCACGCCTCCGGAGGGACGCCCGTGGGTGTCCGGGATTTGGACGGAGGCGTTGGAGGCCGTGCTGGAGCGGGAGGGACTGGAGGCTTGGGAAGCCGAGCTTGAAAAGGACCGTAAGGAGCGGGAGGCCAAATTGCGAGAAGCGCTCGAAGCCACGGTGGTGCGGGCGTTGTCGTCCGGGGCCGCTTCGGCCCGGCTGCTGGCTTTTTTAGGGGCCATCAAGGACGTGCTGGGGCTGGATGGAGAACAGGCGGACGCGCTGCGTGGTTTGGGGAAGAAGGTGGACGCGAAAGGAAGGGAGCAGTCGATCGAAGCGTTGGGGGAAGTATGGAGGCAGCGTTTGCCGGAAGCGGATTTGGTTGAGATGCTGGACTCAGGTCGGGGGATGAACCTCCGGAGTTACAAGAGGGTGGGCATGCCGGATTGGGAGGGTTTGCTGAAGCAGGAGCTTCCCTCGTTTCTGGAGAGCGAGGGACTTGCGGAAGAGGCTGGTCTGTGGGCCGAAGTGACGGAGGCGGTTGCGGCCGCGGAAGAGACGCAGATCGAGGGGCTGAAACAGGCTGCCCTGACGCGTTATCAGCCGGGGTGGGAACAGGAGGTCAGCGAGGCCACTGGTGAGATTGAGCTGGTGGTGAATCTGGAACCGGAGCGGCGGCAGGCCTTGTTGCAAGTGGGGGAAGAGGCGTTGGCTGCTGCCGAGGCGAAAGCACGGGCCGTGATCGACCGGAAGCTGGAAGCGATGAGTGAAATCGTTCGATCCGAAGCGTTGGTAAGGCTTCGGGTAAGTATCAGTTCGAAGGAATTGAAGAGGCCGCTGGAAACGAAGGCTTGGAGTGCGGGGATCCAGGAGATCCTGACGGCCGAGGAGCGGCAATTGTGGGAGATCGAAGGGAAGGGCCGGGATGCGCGGGCGTGGCGCGCCGTGGGGTATGGGCTCGTTTTGGACATCCAAGAGGACTTGCCGCTGGGGAGCGACCAGCGCGACGAACTGGCGGCGATCCTGGCGGAGGCAGCCAAGGCCACCTATTCGACGGTGAATTCGTCTCGCATCCAGCAGAAGACGGTCAGCGGATCAACGGTTTATCTCCGGGTCGAGCGGGGAAAATGGAAGAAGCGGGTGGAGGAGGTTTTGACCCCCGCGCAGCAGGAGTTGCTGAAGGGAGCGCTCTTCAACGTTCGGCGTCCCATGCTGACGTTTGATTTGAGCAAGGGGGAGGCGAAGGCGCTTCTGGCGTCGGGAGGGCGGAACGCGGAAACCGTGGAGGCGCTGGTTTCTCAATTGATGTCCGAGCAGATGGCGGAGCAGCGGCGCACGAGCAAAGGGCGATTCTTGGGAGAGCTGGCCTGGTTGGACCGCGAACTGGAGCTGGACCCTGGTCAGCGGCGCCGGTTGGAGGTGGCCGCGCAAGGAGCGGCGGAGATGGGTTTAGACGGCTTTTCGGCGGGAGTTTCCGGCAGCCTTAGAAGCGGGATTCGGAAAGAAATCGCCGGTGCCGCAGAGCCCGGACGCTTCAGGGTCTCCGTCACGGCCGAGCAGCAGACGCTCAGCGAGGCGAGTGGGCGGTTTTGGGAAGCCGTGCTGGCAAGGGCACTGACGCCGGAGCAGCTGGAACGGCGTCGCGTTTACCAAGCCGAAACGGCTCAGTGGGAGTTGGAGACTTTGGTCGAGTTGGCGACGGCGATCGTGGATAGTGAGTTTATTTTGAGTCTGGAGCAGCGTGGGGTTTTGGCTGGCCAGCTGGTTGAGGTGATCGAGAGCTACCGGGAAGATCTGGAGGACGTTCAAGGCAGTTCGGCGGCGTGGTATCAGAGGGGACCCAATGTGCTTTCGCTGGTGTGGGGCCTTCCGGAGGAGGAGCGCCGGGAGATCTTCACCGAGCGTCAACTGGCAGGGATGGAGCGGATGACGGGTCAGGCCCGGATCTGGGAGCGAGTGGAGCAGGTGCATCGGGAAAGGCTGGCGGGTGAAGAAAAGAAGTGAGAGGGATGAACAGGATAAGACTGATCGTGACGATGGGCGTTCTGGTGGCGGCCGGCCTGGTTTCCGCCGAGGAAACGGATGAGAAGGTCGAGTTTTGGATGCGCCAGTTGGAGCCGGTCGTTCGGGAAACCGTGGACGGGTTGCGGGAGGCTCGGGACGAATTCGAGCAGGCGGAGATGGAGGAATTGGTGGAAGCCGTCGCCGAGACCACGGGGTTGGGCGAGGAGGGTGTGGTGGAGCTGAAGGCGGCGGCGCAGGAGGCGGTGAAGGCGAGCTGGGGGGCTTGGAAGGTGGCGTATACCGCGCAGGTGGAGGGGCGGGCGCGCGAGCAGGCGATCCCCTACATCGAAGCAGGGCAGGACGAAAGGTTTGTGGAGGCGAACGTGAGGACGCTGCGGGCGCAGGCCGGTCGCGACCGGCGGAACCTGATGGTGCGGGAGGAGGCGCGGCCGATGGCGATGAAAGTCTGGCGCGAGGCCTTGGCCGAGGTGCTGAACGCGGAGCAACTGGCCGCGTGGCAAGCCAAGAAGGAGGCCGATGCCAAAGCGTCCGCGGAGGCTTTGGAGCGGTTGATACGGGATTCGGTGTTGGGTTTCCTCGAGCGATCAAAGGTCGAGGACGTCCTGAGGCGACGCGTGACGCGGATGGAGGAGGCGCTGGAGCTGACACCGGAGCAGATCGAGGACTTCGAACCCTTGATTGGCGCGGTGAGGGGCCTTTGGGAGGGACGGGCTGAGGCGGCGCTCCGAGAGAAATTCGCGGAGGCGTCGGAGGCCGTGCGCTGGCGATTGTTGGATGACCGGCGACCTGGGCAGAAGCTCAGCCTCCGCAAGTTGCCGGAAGGGACGGCCCCGGAGGAGTCGGAGATTTGGACGAAAGGTGTCGAGCAAATTCTGGGGGGCGAACTGTCGGAGCGTTGGGCGGCCGTGGACGCGGCGTTCCAAGAGCAGCGGAGGAAAGAGGAGGCGGAGCAATTCGAGCGGACGTTGGAGGTCACCAAGAAGCAGGTGCGTGAAGGCTTCGAACGGTTGGTGAATCCCGAGGTGGAGAAGGTGCTGGTGGCTTTGGAACTCGAACCGAAGCGGGAGCGGGAGCGGGAGCTGAAAGCGGCGGCGGAGCGCGTGATCGAAAGTGGGATGACGTCTTGGGAAGCGGATCTGCGCGAGCGATTCGAGGAGATGGATGAGGCTGAGCGGACGGGTCTGTTGAAGCGCGGTCGAGTCTCGAGCTGGAGCGTCCGGCTCAGCCCCGAAATGGAGAAGGCGTGGGAGAGTGAGGCGGGCAAGGTGCTCGCGGCGGAGGAGTGGGAGCGGGTGGCCGAGGTCAGCGTCTCGCGATTCGAGCGGATTGCGAATGGGTTGAGCGGCGGTTATTTGGCGGCGCTGAATGAGGTGTTGTGGATGGGCCCGGAGCAGATCGAGCGGGTGAGGCCGGTGCTGTATGAATGGGTGGTCCGGGGGAAGGATTCGGTCGAGGAATTACGGCTCACTTCTTACCGGCAATTCTGTCAGGCGCTGAAGGACGACGGGCTGAGCAAGGAGATCGAGAAATGGCTGGATGAGGTTCAGCGGGAGCGTTTGGAGGTGTTGGCGGACAGTCTTCGAGGGTATGGCTTCGAATTGCGTGTGGCGGAGCTGCCAGAGCCGCGCCCGTCCGAACTGGAAGCTTCGTTGGCTAACGAGATGGTGATGGCGTCGTTTATGTCCGGTCAAATGGATTGGGAGCGGGATTGGCGTTCGTTGGCTCTGATGGCGCAGATCGATCACATGAGCCAGGAGCTGGATTTGCCGCCGGAGCGAGTTCGACTGCTCCGGGCAGGGGCAAAGGGCGCGGTGGAAGCGGAGGTGGCGTATTACAAAAACAACCTGCCCCGATTCGTGAAACGGAACATCAGCCAGTGGCTGGCCAATGCGGAGCGAGATCCGAGCAAACCGCTGGTGGCGCGGGTGAGTTTTGGCCAGGAACGGGCGACGGCGGCGCATTCCGAGATTTGGGGGCGATCGCTGGACCGATTTTTGAGCGATGGCGAGAGGGAAGCCTGGCGTGAAGCGAACGAGGAGTTCCGGGAAGTGCAGCGCCGGCGGATGGCTGGGGCGACGCTCGCGTGTCTGGAGTGTCAGATGGCGTTGAGTGGAGAACAGCGGGAGGAGCTGGAGATCGAGATTCTGAAGGTGCTGAAGGAGTATGAGCCCGATCTCGTGGCGCTCTACGACAAGGAGTTCGGCAAGCTGTGGTATTTGGACACCAGTTCGTCCCTCTACCCGCTGGCCGGGATTCCGAAGAAGCGCTTCAACGCGATTTTGACCGGCGGCCAGCAAACGCTCTGGAAGAAAACGCGTGCGGATCGTGCTTCTCGGAGCTGGCGCTATCTTCAACAGGCGCGGAAAAGGCGGGAGAAAAGGGGAAGATGAATCTGAAGATGGGCATGGCACGAAAGGTTTAGCGTCATGTCATTACGATCCATCCAATTCAGTTTAGCTCTCCCGCTGTTGATTCTCGCTCCGGAGCGAGCCGTCGCAAAGGACATCGTCGATACCGCGGTCGATGCAGGCAGTTTCAAAACGCTCGTGGCGGCGGTGCAAGCGGTCGGGCTGGTCGATACGCTCAAAGGGGAGGGGCCCTTCACGGTTTTTGCACCCACGGATGATGCGTTCGGAAGGCTTCCAGGCGGCACGGTGGAGGCCCTGTTGAAACCGGAAAACCGGGGGCAACTGAAGGCCATCCTGACCTATCACGTGGTTCCCGGGAGGGTCCCGGCGAGCAAGGCGAAGGGACTTTCGAAGGCCGGCACGGTGAACGGTGCCGAATTGGGGATCAGCCGGCGGATTGGCGGGCTGTTCATCAACGATTCGAAGGTGATTCAAACCGACATCATGTGCAGCAACGGCATCATTCACGTGATCGACGAAGTGCTGATGCCACCCGACGAGACCAGTGCGAAGGTGCACCGGAAGCTGATGCAGGCCATTCAGCACGGGGTGCCCATGTTCAACCGGGGTCATCACAAGGCCTGCGCAGACTTGTATGAAAAGGCCGCCAGGAGTGCGATGCAGATGGGGCCTTCGGCTCTCTCTTCACGCGACCGGATGGAATTGAGCGAGGCGATGAAACGGGCCCGCCGTGAGGGAGATGCCGGGAAAAGGGCCTGGATCATGCGGGATGCCTTTGATAGCGTGCTCGCCCGCGGCGCGATGCGGCTTTGACGTCGTTCCGTCCGGCTGCCGGATGAATCCTTCTTTACCTCCCGATTCAAGCGTCCTGCCCCGCGTGGCCCGCGGGGACGCCGCCGCGATGAACACCTGCATCGAGAACTACGGACCGCTGGTTTGGTCGATCGTGCGCCGGTATGTGCACGAATCGTCCTCCGCGGAGGACGTGGTGCAGGAGGTTTTCACGGAAGTCTGGCGGCACGCTGGCCGATTCGACGGCAATCGGTCGTCGGAGCGGAGCTTCATCGGGATGATCTCGCGGCGCCGGGCGATCGATTGGGTGCGGCGGGAGACGCGGAGGCCGTCCTTCGAGGAGTTTGGTGAAACGCACCTTCCCGAGGCGGGCATGGTGGATGCCGATTCAAAGGCCTCTGGCGATGTGGAGGCATTGAAAGCCGCCGTGAAGACCTTGCCGGAGGACACGCGGGAGCTTTTTGCGCTCCATTTTGATCAAGGCATGACGCATCCAGAGATCGCCGAGCGGTTGCAGGTGCCGCTCGGGACGGTCAAAACGAAGCTTAGGCGGGGACTGATGGCCGTTCGGAAGAAGATGGAACTCCAACCGGAGGGGACGGTATGAGCGACCTGGCGAACGAGCGCTTGGAGGAGCTGCGGGCCGGGTTGGCTCTTGGGGATTTATCGCCCGAGGAAGAAGTGGAGCTTCGCGAGTTGGAAGGTGGCGAGTTGCGGCCGGATGCCACGTATGAATGGATTGCGGCGACGCTGACGGTGGAGGGGACCAAGCCCTCGGAAGTGCTGCCGGCGGGTCTGGCGGAGCGCGTTCGGGATGGTGCGCGTGATTTCGAGAAGCCGGAAGGGGTTGCGCCGGGCAAGGTTGTGGTCCTCGACTGGCTGAGGAATCCCGTGGTGGCATGGGCGGCCTGTGCGGCGATTCTCGTGACTTCGCTGATGTTCCGGGAAGGACGGGGAGATGGGTTGGTTCCGATGGACCGTCAAGTAACGAACCTGGAGCGCGAGGCACCAGATCTGCAACGGGTCGCCTTCGCTGGACAGGCGGGATTCGACGACGTGGACGGGGAGGTTTTATGGAGCACCCGTTTGCAGAAGGGTTTCATGGTGCTGAAGGGGGTGCCGGTCAACGATCCCATGGTTCGGCAGTATCAGCTTTGGATCATCGATCCGGAGCGGGATCCGGATGCGCCGGTGGACGGAGGGGTCTTCGATGTCACGAGGACGGGCGAGGTGATCATTCCGATCGACGCCAAACTGAAGGTTTTGGAACCGGCTGCGTTTGCGATCACGGCCGAGAAGCCGGGCGGCGTGGTGAAGTCGAAGCAGGAGGTGGTTTTGGCCGTGGCGGTCGTGGCGACATGAAGGCGATTCGAATCAAAATGGTCGTGTGTTTGCTGGCGGCGGTGACCGCCGGGATGGTCCATGGGGACGAGGGGTGGCCGAAGGGTTTCGTGGTCGAAGGGCCGCTCCCGGAAGGCTTTCCCAAGCCCTCACCGGCGGGTGAAGTCGTGCGAAAGACCTACCCGGCATTCCGGGTCGCCCGGGCGTCTGAGAAGGATGGGCAGAGACCGGATTCCTTTTGGCGCCTGTTCAATCACATCAAGACCAACGGCATTCCAATGACGGCGCCGGTGGAGCAGCGAATGGAGGAAGGGAAGGGGCAGCCCGGGTTGGTGATGGCCTCCATGGGTTTTCTGTACGACGACCCGAAGCGCGGGGAGACCGGCCGGGCGCCGGGCGAAGTGGATGTGATTGATGAGCCATCGGTGGAGGTGCTCAGCCTGGGTTTTTTCGGGGCACGCACGGCCGAGCGAGTGCGGGAAGCGCGGGACAGATTGAAGGCCCACGCGGATGCGGAGGGGATCGAAACGAGTGGCTGGCGCGTGTTTGGCTACAACAGCCCGATGGTGCCGGAAGCGCTGCGGTTTTGGGAGTTACAGGCAATCGTGAAAGATCCGGGCTGAGTGCTGCCGTGCTACATGGGCACCATGAGGACTCTCAATTTTCCGATCGCTGTCGTCTGTCTCTGCGCCCTCGGGTCGGGGACGGCATTTCCCGAGGAATGGATGCCGGACCCTATCGGCGATGAGGATTTCGCTGAGTTGAGCGAGAATTCGCCGTTCACGCGGGCTTTGAATTTGCCGGGGACGTTGGTGGTGACGGGGGTCGCCGTCTTGGGGCCGGAGACGCTCGTGACGTTGGTGGACCGGGAGACGAAGGAAACGCTCATGATTTCGACCGAAGCGGATGATCAGGGGCGCCGGTTGATCGATCTGGACGGTGATTTGGACGATTTGAGCACGGTCACGGCCCACATTGCGGCCGGTGGAGGGCGGGGAGAAATCGTGATCGCGCGCTTTGACGAGAGCCTGATGGATTCGAGCGCGCTCCAGCAGCGGTTGGCGCAGGCGATGCGGAAACCGGGCTATAAGCTGCAACTTTCCTCCAACGGCGGTATTGGTTTTAAGCGAATTGGGGAGCGCTCGAACGATCCGGAGGAACGGCGGAGGCAATCGGAACAGGTGCGGGAGCTCAGCCTGAAGGTGCGCAACTTCCGGAAGGAGAATCCCAAGGCGACGGAGAAGGAGAAGCGGGAGTTCGTGGAGAAGATGAACCGCAGTATTGGGGCTTGAGGGGACCTCGATCCGCTCATTAGGCCAGAGCCTCGGGTTTCATGAAGTCGCGGGCGCGGGGCCGGACGAGGTTTTTCCCGATGCGCAGGAGTTGATAGCCGAGGGCGCGGCGGCGTCCTGGATTGGAGATTTGGATGCTGAGCAACAGTGTCCAAGAGTGACCTTTATACTTTCGCGTAGCACCTCCTTAGATGGGCCTCAGCCTCCTCCCAGGA
>CAZCRA010000159.1:0-9071 GCA_964500945.1 uncultured Verrucomicrobiales bacterium
GAGTGGGTTTGAAGACGAGGACGGTTCAGGATTCGACCGAATCGGGATCGACGCCGAGTTCGCGGATTTTCGCGGCGAGGGCATCGGCGCGGGCGCTTGCGATCTTTATCTCGGCGCTGGCGGCCTCTGCCAAGGGCAAAGGCGTGGCTGCGCGTTGACATTGGGCGCGGGCGGATAGGTTGGGGCACTCCAGAGGCAGGCCCGGTCCGGGCGTTCCCTGGGAAAACGATCATGGGCAAGCAGGGACAACCGAAAAACGCGATTGCGCCGACGCGCGAGGAAGACTTTCCGGAGTGGTATCAGCAGGTCGTGCGGGCGGCGGATTTGGCGGAGAATTCCGAGGTCCGGGGCTGCATGGTGATCAAGCCGTGGGGCTACGGACTCTGGGAGAACATTCAGAGGCAGCTCGACGCGATTTTCAAGGAGACGGGACACCGGAACGCCTATTTTCCGCTGCTGATTCCCCTCAGCTATCTGGAGAAGGAAGCCGAACACGCGGAGGGTTTCGCGACGGAATGCGCGGTCGTGACGCATCACCGGTTGGAGGCGGAGAAGCAGGACGACGGGACATTCAAGATGGTGCCTAGCGGGAAGCTGACGGAGCCCTACATCATCCGTCCGACGTCGGAGACCATCATTGGCGCGGCGTATGCTCGGTGGGTGCAGAGCTACCGGGATCTGCCGATTCTCATCAACCAATGGGCCAACGTCATGCGCTGGGAGATGCGGCCCCGGCTCTTTCTGCGGACGGCGGAGTTCCTTTGGCAGGAGGGGCATACCGCGCACGAGACGCGGGAGGAAGCGATCGAGGAGACGGAGCGGATGCACCGGGTGTATCACGAGTTCATGCGCGATCACCTCGCGATTCCGGTCATCCCCGGGGAGAAGACGGAGGCGGAGCGGTTTCCCGGTGCGGAGATCACCCTGACGGTGGAGGCGATGGTGCAGGACCGGAAGGCGATTCAGGCCGGCACCTCGCATTTTCTGGGGCAGAATTTCTCGAAAGCGGCCGGGATCGAATTCCAGGGGCGGGACGGCCAGACGGAGCACGCCTGGACGACGAGTTGGGGCGTCAGCACCCGGACGATCGGCACGCTGATCATGGCGCACGGGGACGATGACGGAGCGGTTCTCCCGCCGCGCGTCGCACCGGCGCACGTGGTCATTCTTCCGATCACGCCCAAGGAGGAGACGCGCGCGGCGGTGTTGAAAGCGGCTACCAAACTAGCCAAGGCGCTCCAGCGGAAGAAGTTCCACGGCGACCCGATCCGGGTGGAAGTGGACGATCGCGATTTGGGGGGCGGAGCGAAGAGCTGGGAATGGATCAAGAAAGGCGTGCCGGTGCGGATCGAGATCGGCCCCCGCGATTTGGAGAAGGACAGTGTGGCGCTCTGCCGCCGGGATCAAGGGCCGAAGGAGAAGGCGTTCGTGGGGATGGACGAGGCGGTCCGCGGGATGCCGGCGCTGCTTCAGTCGATTCAGGACCATCTGCTGGAGCGGGCTTTGGCCTTCCGGAACGAGCACATGGTGAGAATCGATTCGCTGGAGGCGTTCCAGGCCTTTTTCACGCCGAAGAACGGGGATAAACCGGAGATTCACGGCGGGTTTGCGCTGGCGCATTGGGCGGGATCGGTGGAGGACGAAGAACGGCTTCAGCAGGAAATGAAAGTGACGATTCGCTGCATTCCGACGGAAGGAGAGTTAGCTGAAGAGGAGGAGGGCGTCTGTTTTTACACAGGCAAGCCCAGCCGGAAACGACTGGTGTTTGCGAAGGCTTATTGAGGAGGTGAGGGGTGAGTAACGAGGAAATGGATTTGCTGACGGTCTATGTGAAGCCGGGATGCCCCTGGTGCGTCGAGGTCATTGAGCATTTGGAGATGGAGGGGTATGCGTATGAAGAAATCGACGTGGTTTCGGACCGGTCGGCGTTTGCCGAGATGCGGCGATTGTCCGGGCAGACGAAGGCCCCGACCGTGACGTATGGGGAGCAGGTGCTGGCCGATTGTGGCGTGGCGGAGTTGCGGCCGTTTTTGGCGCGACACGTGGATCGCTAGACGGGGTTTGGTGGGATGTTTTTGAGAGGTAAACGGTGATCGAGACGGTTTTTCAGAAATTGGTGCTGGTGGCGGGACTGGCGGTCTTGGCGGCGGCGCTCCGGCACTTCGAGAACGTCGTGCTGCGGAAGTTGAGCATTTTGCTCGTGCTCGCCGCGTCGTATCTGGCGGCCTATTTCCTTTTCGACAGTCATTTGGCGGGCGTTGGCGCGGTGTTGGGCTGGTTTTTCCTGCCCTGGATCGAATTGCTCACGCGGATCCGGTCGCTCCGTCTCCCCCGGGAGAAGAAGCTGGAACACATGGCCCCGCCGTCGCCTCACCGGTTTCCCATGCTGGAGGAAATGACGGACGAGATCGAGGTGGAGGGTTACGAGTATGTGGACGACGCCGGCTGGGAGTGGGAGGCGACGCAGCAGTTTTTCCGCATCCTCAGGAAGGCGGGCGAAAGGCATCAGGTGATGATTTGCCTGAACGAACAGAATGAGATGGGATTCGCCTATGTGGCGATCACGTCGAGGGACGGGGATGGCGGGGTTTGGCGGACGTGGAACTACCCGTTTTCGCTTCCGATGAAAGTTCCGCCGGGACTGACGTTGAATCGCGTGGAGCGAGCGGATTCGTTCGAGGAACTGATGGCTGAGCACGAGGCGTTTCTCGAGGTGCGTGGTGTGCGGTCAGAGGACCTCGTGGAGGTGGATCCGGAGGTGATTCACGCACAGATCGAGCAGGAGGTGCGGGACCAGGTGGACTACAATCTGGCGTGTCAGCTCGTGGCGCCGGCAGGGGAAGAAACGGTGCGTTACTCGTGGCGCGGCCTGATTTTCTTGTGGGCGCAGTTCATCAAGGACATGGTGAAACTTTCCTGAGGCCCGGACTGGGCCGTCGTCCGCCATGAGCGAATCGAGCCGCGAAACCCAAAGCGCCACGGACCCGCCACCGGAACGCCCCGTCGATGCGGCGGGCTTGGAAGAGCGGGCGAAACGCTTCACGAAGCGCAGCATCAAGGCCGATGCCAAAGCGTCGGGGCTCCGCCTGGCGGTGTCGATGATGGATCTGACGACCTTGGAAGGGAGCGACACTCCGGGCAAGGTTACGGCGCTCAGTCAGAAGGCGCTGCGACCGATGCCGGAACGGTATGAGGTTCCGCGGTGTGCGGCGGTCTGCGTGTATCCGAATTTGGTGGCGCACGCTTGCGAGCAGTTGGAAGGGAGCGGCGTGGCGGTGGCGTCGGTGGCGACCGCCTTTCCCAGTGGGCAATTTCCACTGGAGATCAAGCTCAAGGACGTGCGGGATGCCGTGGAGGCGGGAGCGCAGGAAATCGACATGGTGATCGACCGGGGGGCGTTTTTGTCAGGCCGTTTGAAGCAGGTCGGCGACGAAATCGCGGCGGTGAAGGAGGTGTGTGGCGAGGCGCACCTGAAGGTGATCTTCGAAACCGGCGAGCTAGGGACGTATGGGAAGGTCCGTCAGGTGTCGGAGTTGGCGATCGCGCGAGGGGCTGATTTCATCAAGACATCGACCGGGAAGGTGTCTCCAGCCGCGACGCTTCCGGTGACGCTGGTGATGTTGGAGGCGGTGCGGGACCATTTTTGGGCGACGGGTCAGCGGATCGGGATCAAGCCGGCGGGCGGAATTCGAACCGCGAAGGAAGCGCTGCATTACCTGGTGATGGTGAACGAGGTGCTCGGGGAGGAATGGCTGACGCCGGACCTGTTTCGTTTTGGGGCCAGCTCGCTACTCGGCGATGTTGTGCTGCAAATTGCGAAGCTGACGGACGGCGGCTATCAGAACCCGGTCTATTTTTCCCAGCCGTGAGGGTCTGGACCCGGATGGTCTTAGCAGGAATGGCACTCTCTTCTTAGAGTAGCTGAAGTGGTGACACTTCAGAGGGGGTGGGTGACGCGGGAGAAGGAAGGTCTGGGTTCTGACGAATCGGGCTACACGCAACAGATATTCTTAGTCAGTCTGTCAGAGGCCGATGAGGAGTTTGGCGAGGATGAAGTAGATGGCGAGGCCGGTGACGTCGACGGCGGTGGTGATGATGGGGGCAGCGACGACGGCCGGGTCGAGCTGGAGGGTTTTGGCGAGCAGTGGCAGGCTGGCGCCCAGGAGGGTGGAGCAGGTGATTTGGACGGCCAAGGCGAGGCCGACGACCAGTCCGACCTGGATAAGCCTCTCCGAGCCTCCGATACCGAGCCAGGCGAAGAGCGGAGTGTGGAGGAAAATGCCGAGACCGACCAGCGATCCGAGGAGGAAACCGACCCGGACTTCCTTCCAGAGCACCTCACCGAAATTGTGGATGCCGAACTCCTCGAGCGACATGGCCCGGATGACCATGGTGGAGGCCTGTGATCCGGTGTTTCCGCCCGAGGCGACCACGGTGGTGAGGTAGATGGCCAGAAGCGGGAGTGCGCCGAGCACCTCCTCGAAATGGTAGAGGACGAATCCGGAGGCGATCCCGAGATAGGCCATGGTTATGACCCAACCGAAGCGGCGGCGGAAGTGCGCGAGGACTGAGGTCCGCAGGTAGCCTTCGTCCGGGTCGGAAACGCCGATGCCGGACAGTTTCTCGAAATCCTCGGAAGTTTCCTCCTCGAGGATTTCGACGGCGTCGTCGTGGGTGATGACGCCGAGCAGTTCTCGGTTTGGATTCACCACGGGCAGAGCCATGAGATCGTAGCGAGCGATCAATCGCGCGGCCTCCTCCTGGTCGGCGTAGGCATCGATCGCCATGAGGTCGTCATCCATGATGTCGGCCACGCGTTCGTCGCGCCCGCTGAAGGCTAGGTCGCGGAGGCGCATTTTCCCCATGAGGCGGCCGTCTTTATCGACCACGAAGATGCGGGCGAGGAGTTCGCTGGTTTCCTTGACGGCGCGGAGCGAATCGATGGCCTCGCCGACGGTCATGTCGAGTTCGACCGTGGCGATTTCGGTGGTCATCCGTCCGCCTGCGGAGGTTTCAGGGAAGGCGAGGAGGCGGCGGGAACGTTCCTGCGCGGGTTTGGGCAGGAGTTCGACATACTCCTCGACTTCCTCGGCGGGGAGTTCCTGGAGGAGGTCGACGAGTTCGTCATCGGCGACGTGGGCGAGCGCCTGCCGGCGATATTCCGGCGGGGAGTTTCCGAGATGCTCGATGGCGTCGATGGCCGGGATGTGTTCGACGAGCTTGCCGAAAACGGGGGCTGGGACTTCGGCGACGACCTCGTCCCAGCGATCGTCATCGAGGTCTTCCAGGCCTTCGGCGAGGTCGGCCGGGTGAACTTCGTGAAAGAGCTCCTTCAGATCTTCGGGGCGGCCGCTCTTCAGCGTCGATTCGAGGTCGGGCGACTCCTTCACCCGTACACTATCCACCGGTCGTCAAACGTGTCGACGAACGCGTTCTTGACGCAGGCAATCTCATTGACGAGATCCTGGCATGGGAAAGACCGGATACGACTACGCGCCGACATCGAAAGCGCTGCCGCCGGTGGTTGAGCCAGGCCAGTTCGCGTTTTCGGTGGCTGCGCTCGACCACGGGCACATTTACGGGCAGACGAATGGTCTTCGGGACGCGGGAGGGACGCTGAAGCAGGTTTGGGATCCGGATCCGGTGAAGGTCGCGGCTTTTGTCGAAAAGAATCCCGGAGTTTCCGTGGCGGGATCGTTGGAGGAAATCCTGGCCGACGAGGAGGTTCAAATGGTGACCTCCGCCGCGATTCCCTGCGATCGTGCCGCCCTTGGCGTGAAGGTGATGCGGGCGGGCAAACACTACTTCACGGACAAATCGCCGTTCACGACGATGGAGCAGCTGGTTGAGGTTCGGGAAGTCGTTTGGGAGACGGGCAAACGCTACTTCTGCTACTTCTCGGAACGCTTGCACAACGAGTCTTCGATGCATGCGACGAAGTTGCTGGCCGAAGGCGCGGTGGGTGAAATTCTCCAGGTCATTTGCCTGGCGCCGCACCGGCTTTCGCGCGAGAAGCGGCCGGATTGGTTTTTCGAGAAGGATCAATACGGGGGAATCCTGATCGATATCGGTTCCCACCAGTTCGAGCAGGTTTTGACCTGGACGAGATCGACCGACGCGACGATCCATCACGCGCGGGTGGCGAATTTCACTCAGCCGGACAAGCCGGGGCTGGAGGACTTCGGTGAGACGTCGATGACGATGAGTTCCGGGGCGAGCTGCTATGTGCGGACCGACTGGCTGACGCCCGACGGGCTGCGGGTGTGGGGAGATGGACGGGTGTTCATCGTGGGGACGGCCGGGACGATGGAGATTCGGAAATACACCAACGTGGCTCAGGAATCGTCGGGGAACCGAATCTTCCTGGTCACGAGTGAAGGTGAGCAGGAGATCGAATGCGAGGGGACGACGGGATTTCCGTTTTTTGGGGAGATGATCCTGGACTGCCTGAACGGGACCGGGAAGGCCATGACGCAGGAGCACATTTTCAAGTCGGCGGAGTTATCGATGCGCGCGCAGGCCTTGGCGGACGGCCAAGCTTCGCCTATTACCTCATACCCATGACAAAGCAGCAGACGACCTGGTCATTCCGGCGATTCCGGGCGGTGCTGCCGCTGCTCGTGTCCGCTGTCACCATGGGCACGGGACAGGCCGAGATTCCCCGGGAAATCACGCGATTCGCCTTCGGATCCTGCGGGTCCCAGGAGAAAGATCAATCGCATTGGGAAGCGATCGCGGCGACTCGTCCGCAGGCCTGGATTTGGCTGGGCGACAACATTTACGCGGACCACTTCACTGCGGAGGAGCGCTCCCTGGCCTATGAGGAAGTGAAGGGGGATCCGGGCTACCGTGCGTTATTGGAACAGGCTTGGATCACGGGAATTTGGGATGATCACGACTACGGCAACGACAGCGCGGGGATCTCCTATCCGTTCAAGGTGGAGAGCAAGGCGGTGCTGTATGATTTCCTGGACGTCCCAAAGGGAGATCCTTCCCGGAAGCGCGAAGGAATCTACCGGGATTACCTGATCGGTCCGCCGGGCAGACGCCTGCACCTGGTGCTGCTGGACACGCGGAGCTTCAAGCGGACGAAGCTTCGTCATCTACCCGGAAAGCGGCAGATCCTGGGTGACGCGCAATGGGCTTGGCTGGAGGAGACGTTCCGGGGTTCCAAAGGCGATTTGGTGGTGCTGGCCTCGGGAATCCACGTGATTTCACCGGTGGTGCAGCTGAATCTTTTGGAGGGATGGGCCCAGGTCAAACCGGAGCGCCGCCGGTTGCTCGAGCTGATTCGGGCGCATGACCGACCGGTCCTGATTCTGTCGGGGGACCGTCACTCGGCGGATTTTTCCCGGGTGCCAAAGAAGTTCCGTGGCGCCCAGGAGACTTACGAATTCATGAGCAGCGGACTGACGCACGGGAGAGTGGCATTACCGAATCGATTCCGGGTGAACGGGCCGGCCTTTAGCGGACGGAATTTTGGTTTGGTGGAGATCGATTGGGGGCGGGAGACGATCGACTTGAAGATGACGATTCGCGATGCCCTGAACGGGGAGGCGGTGAGGTCGTTGGAGGCGAGTTATCGCCGCATGGGGCGGTGAGGTGGTGGTTGGTTGTTGAATCGTGGATGAAGGGGGACTGGGACCGCTTCCCCAGCACATTCGTCTCCCGGTTTGGGGAGCAGCTGAAGTGGCGGCTTGAATATCGCCGGAATGTGAGCGGTTAGAGTCGACGTTCCACGAGTTCGAAGCGGGTGTCGTAGCGGCCGGCGCTGTATTTCCGGCAGCAGTCGTAGCATGCGGCGGCGCGTTGGATGGGGCGAACGCGAAAGATTTGGTGGGTGCAATTCGGGCACTCGTAGACGTAGCGCCGCTTCTGCTGAATGCGGTCGAAGGGGAGATCGTGGCAGCGGTCTTCCCCCGGGATTCCGAGGTCGGCGCAGGCCTGACGCCATTCCGGCCCGTGGGGTTGGATGCGGCGGGTGCCGGCGCGAGCGTAGGCGACGAGGTGGGCCAATTCGTGGCGCATGGTCCGGTCGACTTCCTCATCGGACACGCGGACCAGCATCGGATTCAGTTCGATCAACAACTTGTCGCGGTAAGCGCGGCCAGCGGTGGTGCGGAGACGCAGGTTCCAGCGGACTTTGACGAAGGAGGCGAGTTTCGGGAGCATCAAACCGTCGGCGAGTTCCCGGCAGAGCTGGGTCAGAGTTTTATCGTCGCCTCGGGGCAGTGGCCGTTCTGGCTGGGGCGTCGGCGTGGCGGTGCGCCGGTCCGGGAGGGGCTCCTCGGAAGAATCGGGGGCGGGTTCGGGTTGGGTGGAGGGGGAGCGTTCCGGCCCCGGGATGGAGTCGAAGAGTTCGAGTTGCTGTCGGGAAACGGGTTTCTTGGGCATGACTCGAGATTCTAAGGTAGAGAGGCGGTTTGCGATTCCGACTCGTGGGGTGCGAATTCCCGGCCGGAAGCCTTTTCAATGAAGCGCTGGGCGGCGCCTTCGGTGGTGACGAGGGTGCCGGCAGGGACGCTGCTTCGGAGGAAGACATTGGCGCCGATGGTGGAACCCCGGCCGATGCGGGTTTCTCCTCCGAGGATCGTGGCGTTTGGGTAAATCGTGACGCGATCTTCGACGTCCGGATGCCGTTTCGTCCCTTTCACGACGCGACCCTCGGCATCCTTTGGGAAGCTGCGGGCGCCGAGAGTGACTCCGTGGTAAAGCTTCACGTGGTTCCCGATCCGGCAGGTTTCACCGATGACGACGCCGGTGCCGTGGTCGATGAAGAAATGGGAGCCGATGGAGGCGCCAGGGTGGATATCGATGCCGGTTTGGCTGTGGGCCCACTCGGTCATGATTCTGGGGATGAGCGGGACGCCCTCGAGGAACATGACATGGGCGACGCGCTGGATGGCGATGGCTTCGATGGCGGGGTAAGCGACGATGATGACTTCGGTGTCGGCGGCGGCGGGATCGCCTTCGTAAGCGGCTTCGACGTCGGCTTGGAGGAGCCGGCGGACCTCGGGCAGCTGTTCGAGGACGCGGCAGACGACGTCTTCCGGCGGGCCGGCGGGTCCACC
>CAZCRA010000160.1:0-8891 GCA_964500945.1 uncultured Verrucomicrobiales bacterium
GAGGCCCGTGGCGTCGACCCCAGCGAGGTCTGGGCGTCCGAAATCCTTCCCCTCGCCGATGCGTGTCGCTTTCTGGAGCGCCACGCACGCCGCATCCTGCGCCCCCGCCGCGCCGGCCCTGGAAAGGCACCGCTCTGGCTGGGCCGTTTTCGTTCTGAGGTCTGGCGTGATCCGGCTGGAACGGTCCTGATCGTCGCCCCGGGGAACTACCCGCTTTTCCTGGCTGGATCCCAGGTCCTCCAGGCCCTTGCAGCGGGAAACCGGGTCTTGCTGAAGCCCGCACCGAACGCGGTGCGACTCCTCCACGCCTTCGCGGAACTCTCCGACGAAGCAGGCGCTCCAGCCGGAACTTTGGAAGTCCTGGAGGAAAGCGCCGAGGCCGTGCACGACGCGATCCGGAAGGGCGTCGATCTGGTGGTTCTCACCGGTGGGCAGGTGGCCGGCCGCGCCATTCAACAGACGTGCGCCGAAACCGGCACCCGGTGCATCTGCGAGTTGTCAGGTCTAGACAGCATGCACGTCCGCGGTGACGCGCCGGTCGACGTCGTGGCCGCCGCGATCGAATTTGGGACGTCGTTGAACAAGGGAGCCACCTGCATCGCTCCCCGTCGTGTCTGGCTCCATCAGGGAATCGCTCCCGCGGTCCTCGAAGCCCTGCGCTCCCTACCCGCCACCGACAAGCGCGTCGCTCCCAAGGCCTGGGTCGCGGACGCTCTGACCGAAACGATCGCCAATGGGGCGAAACCGGTGCGCGGCGACTGGGACGGCCAAGCCATGTCCTGCCCACTCGTCCTCGAGAAAGTCCCCGAAACCTCGCGCCTTTGGAACGACGACCATTTTGCCCCGCTCAGCCTGGTGCAGGAGGTGCCCGATGACGAAGAGGCTCTTGCCCGCGACCGGAGTTGTCCTTTCGCCCTGGGCACTTCCATTTTTACCCGAGATCTCGCGGCCGCCCGGCGTCTCGCGGCCGAACTTCCAGCGGCTTCCATCACCATCAACGACGTCATCGCTCCGACGGCAGACCCTCGTCTGCCCTTTGGAGGGCGACGCCGCAGTGGCTTTGGCGTCACCCGTGGCAGGGAGGGACTTCTGGAGATGACCGTGCCGAAATCCGTCTGCACCCGGAGGGCGGGCGCGCTTCGTCCCCATTTCGATCCCGCGATGATGTCCCGCTCCCCATGGCTCGCGGCCCTTCTGCGATTCATGCACGGAAGGACCTTTGCCACCCGGCTCGGCGCATTCGCTCACGTCTCTCAAAACAACGCCAAACCAACCGAATCATCACCCACACCACCAGCATCATGAGCCAAGAACACACCGCTGTCATCGGTGGCGGCCTCGGAGGCCTGTCCGCCGCCTGCACCCTCGCCGCCCGCGGCCATCGCGTCACGCTTTTCGACAAAAACGACTGGGTCGGAGGCAAAGCGGCCGAACACCGTCAGGACGGGTTCCGCTTCGACATGGGACCCACCATCCTCACCGTCCCCAGCACCCTGCGGAGGGTCTTCACCGAGGCGAACAAGAACATCGAGGATTACCTCGATCTCGTCGAACTGAATCCCCAGTGGCGCTGTTTCTTCGAAGATAACTCCCGCCTCGACCTCGTGAAAGGCATCGAGGAAATGGCTGGAAACTTGACCGAGTTCACCGGCGACGCCGCGGCGGGGGAACGCTACCGGGAATTCAGCGATTGGACCAAAGACCTGCATCGCATCTCGGATAACTTCTTTTTCTGGAAACCGATCGGCGGCCTGAAAGACATGTTCAGAGCAGGCTCGGTCTTCGACGCGGCCATGCTGCGGGACCTCCTTCGCATGCGGATGACCGACACGGTCGCCACCGCCATTCGCTCTCACATCAAGGACGAACGGGCCGCGCAGATGATCGACCACTTCACCCAGTATGTCGGGTCGTCCCCGGACGCTTCCCCGGCCATCCTCTGCGGCATCGCTCACATGCAGACATCGGAAGGCATCTGGTACCCCATGGGCGGCACCCGGGCCGTGCCCGAGGCACTTCACAAACTCGCCAGTGAACTCGGCGTCCAGTTCCGCACCGCCGCTAAAGTATCGCGCATCACCCACGCTCAGGGACAGGTCACTGGCGTGGAACTCGAGGGCGGCGAAACCCTCCCTTTCGATGCCGTCGTGTCGAATTGCGACTCGATCCGCACCTTCCGCGAACTCGTCGGCGGTTCGGAAGCCCAGTCCTTCGCCCGCACCGAGCAGCACGATCCCGCCTGCTCCGGAGTCGTCCTCTACCTCGGCCTGAACAAGCGTTATGACCACATCCTCCACCACAACTTCGTGTTCTCGCGTGACCCGCATGAGGAGTTCGAAGCCATCTACACCCAGGGCGAACCGGCTCCGGACCCCACGGCTTACGTCTGTGCCCCATCCCTGACCGAACCGGCCGTCGCTCCCGAAGGCGGCGAAGCCCTCTACATCCTCGTTCACACCCCTTACCTCCGCCCCCATCACGACTGGAAGAAGATGCTCCCGGAATACCGCCAGGTCATTCTCGACAAACTCAAGCGCACGGCTGGAATGGAGGATATCGAGGAGCGCATCGTCACGGAACACCACCTCACCCCTCAGGACATCAACGACCGCTACCACGTTCTCGACGGCGCCATCTACGGCCTGGCCAGTCATGGCCGCCTCCGCGGCGCCTTCAAACCCAACAACCGCCGTCCCGAACTCCAGGGGCTTTACCTCTGTGGCGGCGCCGCTCACCCCGGTCCAGGCATGCCCATGGTCATCATGTCCGGATGGATCGCGGCCGACGCGCGGGACACAGACTCCCAAACCGCTGTCGCTGCCTGATCCAAATCTAAATCCAGGTAGGGCCCACGGTGCTTTGCCGCCGGAGCCCTCGCCTTGGATCCTCCCCTGGTTCACGGGCCTCGCCAGGCGTCGCCTCCGGGCCACGTTCCACCGGCTCCGGGTCACCCGGGACGCCTTCGACGTCACCTCTCTGTCGCCAGACAAACCGCTCGTCATTTTCGCCAATCACGCCGCTTGGTGGGATCCGCTCGTAGCCCTCACGGTTCGTTCCATCCTGTTTCCCTCACGCACACCCTACGCCCCCATCGACGCGGCCATGCTCGAAGAATATGCCATCTTCAAACGCTTGGGCTTTTTCGGCGTCGACCGCTCCACCCAAGCGGGTGGCCGCCGCTTCATTGCGACGGCC
The DNA here is from genome assembly GCA_964500945.1 of uncultured Verrucomicrobiales bacterium. GTDB lineage: Bacteria > Verrucomicrobiota > Verrucomicrobiia > Verrucomicrobiales > DEV007 > CAZCRA01. Next base: position 3,196 of record CAZCRA010000160.1, read on the forward strand.
TCAAAACTGCTGGATCGACCGGAGGTGGCCATGTTCATCACGCCTCAGGGCCGCCTCGCCGATCCCCGCGAGCGTCCCGTCCAGTTGGAGCGTGGCTTGAGCCTCCTGGCCCGGCGATGCCCCGACGCGGCATTTGTCCCCTTCGCCACCGAGTTTCCATTCTGGGAAGAGAGCAAACCAGAGGTCCTCTTTCACATCGGCGAACCGGTGAACGTGCCGGAATCGCGAGACGCCGCCACGAGCCATGATGCCTTCGTCGATGCGCTCACTCGGGCGCAGGATCACCTCGCCGCGCTCGCTATCCACCGCCAACCTTCCGATTTCCGCCTTATCCTCGAAGGTTCCTATGGCGTCGGTGGCTTCTACGACCTCTGGAGACGGCTCCGAGCCTGGGTTCAAGGCAAATCCCCCCGTCTTCACCACGGCGATCTCTAGTGGTTTTCATGCTGACGCTCGCGCTCATCCTCCTGGTCTGTAGCGCCGTGCCGGCCCTCCTACTGGCCGTCAATCTCCCACTCTTCCCGCGCTCCAGGATACACCCAGAACTTCCGCCCCCCTCGGTATCCATCCTTATCCCGGCTCGCAACGAAGCCGAAAACATCGAGACCATCGTCCGCTCGGCCTTCGCTTCGCGCGGGGTCGAAACTGAGGTGATCGTTCTCGACGACGACTCCACCGATGGAACCGCCGCCATCGTCGAGTCGATCGCCCGCAGTCACCCGAACCTGCGCCTGATCCAGAGCGATCCCCTTCCGGAAGGCTGGGCCGGAAAAATGTTTGCCTGTCAGCAACTTGGCCGGGCGGCTTCCCACGAATGGCTTCTTTTCGTCGATGCTGACGTCGACCTCTCACCCGATGCCGTGCGCGGCCTCGTCGACCACGCCCGCACGGCGCCCAACCAACCCGCCCTCGTCAGCGGTCCACCCCGGCAGATCACCAGGACCTGGGCCGAGAAACTGCTGATCCCCCTCATCCACTTCGTGCTCCTCGGCTATCTCCCTTTTCCCGGCATGCGCTGGAGCAAATCCCCGGGCTTCGCCGCCGCAGTGGGTCAACTCGTCCTTGTCCGGCGCGACCCCTACCACGCCCTGGGCGGTCACGGCGCCGTTCGCTCCACCTTCCACGACGGCGTGAAGCTGGCCCGTGCCTTCCGCCAGAACGGCCATTTCACGAGCCTTCTCGACGTTACCGAAACAGTTTCCTGCCGCATGTACCGAAACGCCCCGGAAGTCTGGAATGGCCTCCTCAAGAACGCTGCAGAGGGTCTGGGTGCGCCGGGCGTGATCCTGCCCATGACGATCTTGCTCATCGGCGGCCAAGTGCTGCCGTGGGTGCTGCTCCCCTTCGCGGACGGCCAGGCACAGCTCCACCTCGCCATCGCCGCCGTCCTGGGCCTCCTCACCCGCGCCGCGACCACCCTCCGCTTCCGCCAGTCCTGGCTCGGCACGCTTCTCCATCCCCTCGGCGTCCTCATCCTCGAAGTCATCCAATGGACCGGCTTCGCCCGAAAAATCCTCGGCCGTCAAACCACCTGGAAAGGCCGAACGTCCGTGAAGTAATCTTCACCCACCTCGCGGCCCGAAGATCGCCGACCCCACCCGCACGATCGTCGACCCCTCTTCGATCGCGATTTCGAAGTCGTGGCTCATCCCCATCGACAATCCCGGCAGTCGCACGCCAAACTTCGCTTCGAGCCGGTCCCGGAATTCGCGCAGCGCCACGAAATCCCGCCGTGTCGCCTCCAACTCGGGCCGAAGCGGAGGGATGATCATCAACCCGGCAATCTCGAGCCGTGAAAGCCCGAGCAAATCCTCCATCTGCGCCTCCAACGTCCCCGGTTCAAACCCGTATTTCGTCGATTCCCCCGCCAGGTTGATCTCCAGATACCCTACGGGATGCACGCCCTCCTCCCCGCCGATCCGGTCGATCTGCCGCGCCAATTCCAGGCTGTCCACGCTGTGAATCTCACTCACCAGCGGAAGTACTTTCCGGATCTTGTTCTTCTGCAGATGGCCGATCAAATGCCACTCCAGGTGCCCCGGCAGCGCCGGAACTTTCTCCTGCAGCTCCTGAACCCGGTTTTCACCGAACAACGTCTGCCCCGCCTCCGCCGCAGCCTCCACGGCTTCCGCCGGCCAGGTCTTGGAAACCGCCATCAGCCGAACCCCATCCTCTCCGCGTCCACCCCGTTCCAACGCCGCCCTCACTCGCTCGTGAACGGCTTTCAAGTTGCGTTCGATGGCCTCGCTCGTAAGCATCGGTTGGCGGTTTGACCCTCTCGCCGCCACAGCCTAAGCTGACCGCTTTTCCATGCAAATCGAAACCCTCAGGCTCTTCTGCGATCTCGTGGAAGCAGGGAGCTTCTCCACGGCGGCCGAGAAGCATCACGTCAGCCAGAGCGCGGTCAGCCAACGCATCGCCGCCCTCGAACGTGAACTGGGGACCAAACTGCTCGTCCGCGGTCGAAACACCGAAGCCACCCCCGAAGGCCGGCGCTTCCTGAAGTCCGCCCATCAAATCCTCGAAATCTACGACGACCTGCGCGACCACTTCCGCCAGGGCGACCGCGAAGTCGCCGGCGACCTCCACCTCGCCACCGTCTACTCGATCGGCCTTCACGAACTGCCCCCCTACCTGAAGTGGTTCCGCGACCGCTACCCCGATGTCGATGTCCGGGTCGAATACAAGCGCTCCGACCAAGTCTACCATGAGGTGGCCCAAGGCCATGCCGATTTGGGGCTCGTCGCTTTTCCTCGCTCCGGGAACGACCTCGAGAGCGCCATCTTCTGGCAGGATCGCCTCGTGGTCATTTGCACGCCCGATCACCGGTTCGCCTCGCGGGAGGCCGTCGCTCCCGCCGACCTGGAGGGGGAACGCTTCATCTCCTTCGAACCCGATCTGCCCACACGCAAAGCGATCGACGTCATCTTCCACCAGGCCGGTGTCCGGGTGAACGAACTCATGGAGTTGGACAACGTGGAACTCGTCAAACGCGCCGTCGAACTCGAGCAGGCGGTCTCCATCGTGCCCCAGCGCACCGTCTACGCGGAGGTGGAGGGCGGCCGGCTCGCTCAAGCCCGCCTCGACGCCCCGGACCCACTCACCATTCGCCCCCTAGGGGTCATCTGGCAAAAGGGACGGGAAAGCCGGCCCGCTGTCGGCGAGTTTAAAACGCTCCTGCAGAACAAGCGCCTGTTCTGACCCGCGATCACGCCGGCGATACCCCGGGACTCGCCGCGGGAGCTTCTCCCTCGTTTTCCTCCTCCTCCCCGGTCTTTGCCGGTTTGGCGTCGCCCACCGGACCGGCGTCCGCAGGCGGGCGCACGTAGTGCAATTTGTCCGGTGCCATCGCCCCGCCCGACACGATGAACGTCATCGCTTCGTCAAAGGTCCAGTTCGTCGCCACCAGATTCTTCACGGGCACGATTTCCAGATAACCGCTGGTCGGATTGGGCGTCGTGGGCACGTAAACCGCCGCCAGTTTCATGCCGGTCGAGGCATCGGCGAACGTTCGCGTCACCAATCCCACCGTCTTCATCTCCGGGCTCGGGAAGTCGATCAAGACCACCCGCTGCACGTCCGAATCGGTATCGTGCTGCAGCAGGTCCACCAACTTTTTCACGGCACCGTAAATCGTTTTCACCAACGGAATTCGAGCCAAGATGGCTTCGAAAAGCTGAATGATCCGCCGGCCCAGGAAGTTGTTCGTCATGATCCCGAGGAAATAGATCAGGATCAGCACCAGCAGCACCGAGATGGAATCGATGAACCAGGGCGAACTCAGAAACTTCGCGTCCAGGTCGGTGTAGGAGCCCACGAATTCCTTCAGGCGCAGCGTCGGATACTTTCCGATCGCCGACAGAAGTTTGACCAGGTAAACCAGCACGAACACCGTCACCCCCAGCGGAATCACCGTCAGAAGCCCCGTCAGAAAAATCCGCGTCCGCCCGGGCGAATGCACGGCTGGATGGGTCGTCTCGTCCTTTTCTTCCTCTCCTTTCTTCATCGATTTCGATCACACGCAGCCTATTCCTCCGTGAGCAGCGCAAGAATCCGCTCCTGCAGCTGCGCCTGCCACTTTGCCAAAAACGATAGCTCGCCGTAAGCCTGCTTCAATGCCTCTGGCCGGGAAACATCCAAACGCGCTAACTCGTCCACCCGCCGGTCGTTCTCCCGCGTCACCTCGCCTAAGAGCGATTGCAGCAGCTTCTGTGCCTCCATCAGCGAATCGCTGAGCAGCGCCCGCCCTAGCGGTGTCGAAGCCTGCCGCCGCTTGGCCAAAAGCACGTCCGCTTCGTGAATCGGCTCAGTGATTCGCCCGAACAAATCCATCAGCGCAGGCGAAACCTGAACCTCTCCTGCAAAATCGGGCGCCGTCACTTCCAGAAGATGCCGGAGGCGCGAAGCCGGACGCCGCAGCACCTCCCACGCCTCATTGAGTTCACGCGTCACTTCCGCACGGCGCAACCGGTCCGCTTCGCCGCTGGCCTGATCCGGGTGAACTTCGCGACACCGCCCATGGTAACGCTCACGCAACACGTCCTCGTCCAGAACCGCCGCCCGGTCCACACCCAACAACGCGAAGTAATCCGTCATGAACCCGCCCAAAACCTCACGCCGCGAAACTCTCCCCGCATGAGCAGGTTACCGACGCGTTCGGGTTGGTCACCTTGAAGCCGCCGCTTTGCAGATCGTCGCTGAAATCCAGCTCGGAACCGCTCACGAAAAGCGCGCTCTTCGGGTCGATCACCACCCGGACCTCGCCCGACTCCACCAGAATGTCCCGATTCGCCGGCCCGTCGACCAGATCCATCTTGTATTGCAAACCCGAGCAGCCTCCCCCGACCACCGCCACCCGCAAGGCCCCGGTTTCTCCCCGGCCCTGCTTCCTCAGCAGCCCGTTCAGGCGCTGCGAAGCGTTCGGAAGCACTTTGATGAGCTTCTCGTTCCCGATCTTGAATTGGACGCCGGGATACCGTTCCTGAAGTTCCGCTGTCATCTTGATCTCCGGGGAGGCTTCAAACCCTTCACCCCATCTGCCGCCATCACGAGTCCCGAGGAAGAAGGTGCACCCGCTTCAAGCGCGCTTGATCGCTTGGACTCCAGGTCTTCACCTCGGGGTGATCCGCCAGATGATGATGCACTATACGACGATAATACGAATTCAGCGGCTTCATCTTGCACGCTTTCCCCGTGTTGACCACCCGCTGTGCCAGCGCATCCGCTTCCTCTCGCAGCTGATCTTCCGTCATCGTCCGGTAATGGTTCACGTCCACCCGAATCCTTGGAGCGGATTCATCCTGGCTTTGCAGCAACCGGTTCACCAAATACTGGATCTCCTCCAACCGCTCCCCGTCATCCCCAATCAAGAGATCACCCTCTTCGGATACCACGATCAAGGCCGGACCATCCTGTTCCGGGTCGACCTCAACCGTTGCCACGAACCCGAGGTAGCCCAGCAGCGTGTCGAGGACTTCTTTGGCAGCGACGACGTGATTCATGAACCCGCATCGTTACCCGAAACCGGCCCGAGCGCAAACGCCCCGCGCGCAATCCCGCTCCGGAACGAGACAAAGGCCGCCTCGCGACGACCGCTCACCGCCGTTTCCGCTTCCTACCCGTTTTCCGTCCGGACTTGGCCTTCGGCTTCTGCTTCCGGGGCCCCTTTTCGCCGAAATTACCGGAGGATTCCCCCC
>CAZCRA010000161.1:0-804 GCA_964500945.1 uncultured Verrucomicrobiales bacterium
GTTGGCGGGCGATCTTTTGCCGGACCCGACGCTCGCTCAACGGGTGGCCTCCGGCGAATCCGGAGCTGCTCGACAACCTAGCCGTGGCGTTCTACGAGAGCGGATGGTACGGATGCTGGTGACGAGTCGCGCCTACCGTCAGTCGTCGCAGGCGGATGCCGAGCTGCTGGAGCGGGACCCGCACAACCAGCTCGTAGCGCGGCAATCCCGGTATCGGCTGCCGGCTGAGCTGGTCCGTGACAATGCCCTGGCGCTCAGCGGGCTCCTGGTCGACGACGTCGGGGGCGCCAGCGCGAAGCCCTATCAACCGGCGGGCTACTACCGGCACCTCAACTTCCCTAAGCGGACCTACAAGGCGCACCTGGACGAAAGCCAGTGGCGGCGTGGCGTTTACGTGCACTGGCAGCGGATGTTCCTGCATCCGATGCTCAAAGCGATGGATGCTCCGAGCCGGGAAGAGTGCACGGCGGAGCGGGCGCGCTCGAACACGCCCAACGCAGCGCTCGTTCTGTTGAACGATCCGACCATGGTCGAAGCGGCGCGCGCCCTGGGCGGACGGATTCTCACCGAGGGCGGGCCGTCCGTCAGTTCACGGCTGGATTTTGCCTTCCGAACCGTTTTGTCGCGACCCCCGGACGACGAAGAACGCGAGCTGGTTACCCGGCTGCTCGACCGGGCGCGCTCGGACTACGCCGCCGATCCGTCCCTGGCGAACGAGCTGCTGAGCATCGGCATCGCGCCGGTTCCCGAGGGGCTCGACCGCACTGAACTGGCCACCTGGACGGCCGTGGGCCGCGCCCTGCT
>CAZCRA010000161.1:814-8843 GCA_964500945.1 uncultured Verrucomicrobiales bacterium
AGTTCCAGCGATACGGCAAAAGCGGTCAGTTGATCAGCGATTTCCTCCCGCACACGGCCAAGATCGCGGACGACATCGCCATCGTGCGTTCGATGGTGACCGAGCAGATCAATCATGACCCGGCGCATACCTTCATGAACACCGGCACGGCGATCAGCGGCCGGCCGTCGATGGGTTCGTGGGTGACCTACGGTTTGGGGTCCGAAACCGAGGAGCTCCCGGGCTTCGTCGTTTTGACCAGTGTTGGTGGACGGAATCCGCAGCCGATCGCCTCGCGCCAGTGGTCGGCCGGGTTTTTGCCCAGCCGTTTCCAGGGCGTGGAGTTCAATGCGTCGGGGGATCCCGTTCACTACGTCAGCCGGCCGAAGGGCGTGAGCGCGGCATGCTGGAAGACACGCTCGTCATCTGGGGGGGCGAGTTCGGCCGAACGCCCATGTTCCAGGGGAAAGGCGGCGCGGGACGCGATCACCACATCAAGGGGTTCTCCATGTGGATGGCCGGCGGCGGCATCAAGGGCGGCATCAGTCATGGAGAGACGGATGAGCTGGGCTATCACGCCGTGGACAACGTCGTTCACGTCCGCGATCTCCACGCGACGATGCTGCACCAGCTCGGGATTGATTCGACCCGCTTTAGCTACCCGTTCCAGGGACTGGACATGCGGCTGACGGGCGTGGAGCCCGCGAAGGTCATCCGCGAATTGATCGCTTAGATCCGGTCGCCGGGTCCGGAAGCTACTCTGTCCGGCGAAGGCCAGGCGATGTAGGAAGGACCGAAAATTTAGGTTTTCGAGTTGTCCATTCAAGCGGTGGTTCCTGATCAACCACCGGTGAGCACTTGGCGTTTTGATCGGACGAGGGGCCTTCCTCGCACGGAGGCGGGGAGCATTTACCTTCGTTTGCGGCCGAAGAATAGCGGCAAGAGACCGTTTGAAGGATGCGGAATGCCGCTCCATAGAAATCCGGCGTCCTCCCCGAATCATTCACGTAGTAGGAAGCGCTGGTTGGGCTGTCATAACTGCTGAAGCTCACCTACTTGGAAGGTCAGGAAGAAGAGATGCTGGGCCGGCTCCAGGCCAAACTGGGAAAGAGCCGGGAAGAGGTGGAGAAAATTCTCCAGGATTTCTAGACTTCCGGATTCCCTGCTACATACCGATAAATCGGCTTCTCTCCTTCCGGAAATTTGAACGATTCCAGGCAAATCCCCACTTCGGCCCCGTGCTCAAGGTGGTGATGGGACGCAAAGAACTTCAGATCATCGCCCACATCCGCAAGGGCCAGAGCGTCGACCACTCTGCCGTGGCCGAGTCGACGGAAGATTTTGGCTTGGGTGCAATGGCGCGGGATTAAGCGTAGCCCTCGAGCAAAGTGGCAAGGACTTCAGTCCTTGAGAGCGGCGAAAGCCGCCGATGAACGTCCTTAATCCCGTGCTATTCGGGTTGGGTGGCGATTTGGGGGATCCGGAAGGGGGGAAGGCCGGCGCGCTCGTCGAAGGCTTTGAATCCGTTACGGTCCTGCGCGAGGACGAAGGAAAAAAAGAGACTGAGAAAGTCGAATGGTTGTCCAAAGCTCCAGCGCGATCCGAACGCCTTTCAATAATCCCGCATGGCAGACGACGCTCATCCCGAAGAACCGCACGCCGAAACCCGATCTGGCGAGACACCGACCCGATCCGATTTCCTCGCCCGATTTCTCGAAATCGAGACGAGCCTCTACCGCTATGTTTGTGCGGTCGCTCCGGTGCCGCAGGATGCCCGCGACATCGTTCAAGAGACGGCGCTGGCACTGTGGGAGCATGACGATCGCTACGACCCATCGCGGCCTTTTCTCCCCTGGGCTCTACGCGTGGCGCGGAACAAGGCGCGCCAGCATGCGGAGAAGGCGGGACGCTTTCCCCGGCTTCTCGAGGACGAGGCCTTGCTTGACCTGATCGTTTCCGAGGGGGAAGGCTTCGCCCGCGGGGCAGTTGACCGGCGTGCCCACCTCCAGCGATGCCTGGAGAAACTCCGGCCGGAGCACTTTCAACTCATTCGTGGCTACTACTGGCAACGCGAAAAGGTCGAACCGCTTGCCGAGGAAATGAAGACCACGGTGGAGGGAATTTACAAGCGCCTGCAACGCATCCGCGGGCAGCTGGAGAAATGCATCCGGTTGCGGGAACAACAGGAGGTCACCTCATGAGCCTTCCAGGAAAGCCGGATTCCGGAAAACCCGACTCCCAGCTGAAAACCCTCATCGCCGCCTACCTTGACGGCCGGCTTAAGGACGACGAATGGGCGATCCTGCGCCAGCGTCTGCACAAAGAGCGATCCGCGCGCGATTATTTCCGCTCGATGACGGAACTGCACGCCACCCTCCTCGGGGATTCTCTCGGAGCCGGAGCCTCGCTGGCGCGTCAAGATCTCGCCGAGTTGGAACGCAATGAGAAACCGGTAGTCGCGTTTCCGGTCGCGCGCCGGAAAGCGATCGCCGGCCTCGCCGCGGCAGCCTGTCTTGTTCTCGGACTGAGCGCCTGGTGGTGGCAGTCGCCCGCAAACGAGGTGATTCTGACCCAGGTCGTTGGAGCCGTTTTCCAGAGCGGCACGCCGGAACTCGGCGATCCTCTTCGGGACCGATCGATCCAACTCGAGAGCGGCCTTGTGGAATTGAGCTTTCCCCGTTGCGAAGCGTCCGTTCTCATCGAGGCGCCGGCTTCGTTTCGTGTCGTCGACGAGCAAACGCTCTGGCTGGAATCGGGCCGACTCACCGCCGATGTGCAAAACGGCGACGAGCAGGGGCTGCGCGTTCTCACTTCGGACTCCGACGTCCTCGACCGCGGCACGCGCTTCGCGGTCGACGTCGTGGAGGGCCGCGGCTCCGAGGTCCATGTCTTCGAAGGCGAAGTGGCCGCCGCGACCCGCAGCGGCGAATCGTCGGGACCGGCACGCTCCCTGGTCGAAGGCGAAGCCTTGCGGCTCGGAACTTCGGGGGCGGTGACCGAACGGGAACTGCGCCGGGCCACCTTCATTCACACCGACGAACTGCGCCGGCTCGAGAACGGCTGGACGGAGGAGAGGCGCGAGAAATGGAACTCAGCCGCCGACCGGATGCGAGCGGATGAGGCGCTCCTCGCCTTCGTCGATTTCTCCGCGGCGGACGAGCTCGCGATGGGCCGAAACGAGGGAGCTCGCGAGGTGCAAGGGCGCTTCCCCGGAACCACCTCGCTCGAGTTCCTCGACGAGGGCGATCACGTCCGAGTCGATCTCGATGCCGTGACCGATCAACTCACGCTCATGGCCTGGGTCCGGCTCGATCGCAACGCCACCGGCGTCAACTCGATCTATCACACCGACAACTGGAAGACGCCGGGGCAGGTCCACTGGATGGTAGCGGAGGGCAAGCAGATGCGGCTCGCCCTCTTTGGACAGACTCTCCTTGATGCCAGGGGGTGGCCCGAGTCCGAGCGAACCATCATCGAAGAACTGGGACGTTGGGTTCACCTCGCCAGCGTTTATGACGCGAGGACCGGCACGGTGCGATTCTTCGTCGACGGCCAGTTCGACTCCGAAGTGATCCTCGATGAATCTCCATCCGCCGTGCTGGGCCCCGCCCAAATCGGGAACTGGAGCACGAACAATCCGCGCTACGGCGATCGGAGACTGAGCGGGCGATTGGATGAGTTGGTCATCCTGACTCGCACCCTGAGCGATGAAGAGATCGCGGCGTGGCAAGAAGCCGGATCGCCTTATTGAGCGCGGTGACCAGGGAGTCGTTCTCGGGGAGAGGAATCGCACGCCATGAGGCAATCCATTTTCTTTTCTACATTTGCGCAAGGCGTGCAAATATAGAAATATGCCCTCAGCAAATCCCTCTTTCCCGATTCATGACTCGGGCTTCAGCACCCCGAGTCTGGATCGTGCGCTCGCCGTGTTGGAATGCGTGGCCCGGCAGCCGGACGGAGCCACTCAGTCCGAGATCGCGGCGGCTCTCGGCTTGAGCGCCAACTTTGTTTACCGCGCCGTTCACTCCCTGACCGCTCACGGCTACTTGAATCGCGCTTCCGACAAGCGATTCAGCCTCAGTGGAAAACTGCTCATCTTGAGCGCACCGGTGGTGGACGACATTCCCTTGACGGAGGCGGTCCTGCCGGCCATGCGCTGGCTCAGTGCGGAGACGGAAGAGGCGGCCCACCTCGGGATCATCACGGAGGGGTCGGGGCTGGTTCTCGAACGGGTCATCGGCTCGGCTCCGATCAAGTTTTATGTGGAGCGGGGAACCCGCTTCCCGGTGCATACCAGCGCCCCGGGCAAGTGTATCGCCGCGTTTCTCCCGGACGCGGAGCGCGAGACCTTGCTGGCCTCCCTCGAGTTCACCGCGTATCAGCCCTGGACGCTGGCCAATCGAGCAGACTTCGAGCGTTGCCTGGATACGGTGAAAGCGGAAGGGTTCGCCCTGGACCTGGGAGAGCATTTGGAGGGGCATCATTGTGTGGGCTCTCCTGTCCTCGACCCGGACGGAAGGGCCGTGGCCAGTCTCTGGATCACCGGTCCTTCCATGCGACTCTCCGAGGAGCGGATGGTGTCTCTGGCTCCGGTTGTGGTCGAAGCAGGTCGAAAGGCCACGGCTGCTTTGAAGGGCAAAGGGAGGCGGTCACCATGACTCGCGCTGCTTTCGTTGCTCTCCTGGGAATACCCGGATTCCTGCCGGCGCGCTTCCTCACGGCGGCGGAAATGCCCGAACCAATCTGGCACGCAATCGAGAACCACTGCGCCGATTGCCACGACGATCTGACGATGGAAGGCAACCTCGATCTCTTCGCGGTCGATTTTCTTCCCACCGACCCGAAGAACCGCGATCAGTGGATCCGCATCTTCGACCGCGTCGAACAGGGCGAAATGCCGCCGCCGGAAAAGAAACACGATTTCTCGGACGAAGAACGCGCCGCCTTTGTCGCCGCGCTGGGGTCAAGCCTCCACGAGGCCGACCGGGCCGAGGTCGAAAAACACGGACGCGGTTCGGTGCGTCGGCTCACCCGCGAGGAATTCTCTGACCAGCTCCGCGACCTGCTCGCCATGCCGCACCTCGACATCCGGGACAAGCTGCCGGCCGACCGCGAGTCGCACGGTTTCACCAAGGTGACGAAGATGCTCGACGTCTCGCGCGTCCAGCTGGAGGGCTGGCTCGATGCCGCCGAAGCCGCGCTGGGAGAGGCGGTGGCCTCGGGCGTGAAGCCGCTGCCGATAAAGACCTTCCGGGCCACCGGGACCGGTCTCTTTCCTGGGCTCAGCACGTTCGGCAACCGCGAGGCCATGTTCTTCGCCCGAGACAATGTCATGGTTCCGATTTCGCGGAAGGACTTTGAGAAGATGTCTCTGGAAGAACGCCGCGATCCCACCCTCGAGGCGGCCATTTTCCGTTCCGCGACCTGGCCCTACTTCGGTTATCCGCGCGGTTTCGTCGCCAAGCGCGACGGCGCCTATCGGGTGCGTTTTTCCGCGCGAGCGGTGCGGCAGGTCGCCGACTTCCGCCTGCTGCCCGCGCACGAGCCGCAGCCGATGAGCTTCCGCGCGCGCCAACCCTCGGGACCGGATGTCTCCGGCGACGTGCGCGAGACGGGCGGCTGGATGGACCTGCTCCCGGAGCCGAAGGAATTCGAAACCACGGTCCGGCTCAAGGCGGGCGAAACCTTCGAATACAGCCTCCTCGGTCTTCCCGTGCCCTTCATCCGCACCGACGGGGGTTTCTTCTACGACTTTCCCCCGATGCCGCCCGAAGGGCATCGTGGTGCGGCGTTCCAGTGGCTCGAGGGGGAGGGGCCGATCGCGCCGGAAACCTGGCCACCACCCTCGCACCGGGTTCTTTTCGGCGACCTCCCGATCCGCGAAGCGGGCGAAGGCTCGCGATTTGGCATCGAGGTCGTGAGCGACGACCCGAAGGCCGACGCCGCCCGGCTCTTTCGTCGCTTCGCCCGGCGCGCCGCACGGGAACCCGTCCCGGAGGAGACCCTTGCGAAGTATCTCGCGCTCATCCACGCCCGGCTCGCGGATGGCGCGTCCTTTGCCGAGGCGATGGTGAAAGGATACCAGGCCTTTCTCTGCTCGGGTCATGTCGTCTACCTGCGCGAGCCGACTCTCGACGATCTGCCCGCGCTCGCGAGTCGGCTCTCCTATCTCCTCGCCAACACCGCTCCGGACAAGCGACTGCAGGAGCTGGCGGATTCGGGCCAACTGCTAGAACCGGATGTGCTTCGGGAGGAGACCGACCGGCTCATCGACGACGACCGCTTTGACCGCTTCGTCGAGGGCTTCACCGACCAATGGCTCGAGCTGAGCAAGCTCCGCCGCGACATCCCCGACAGGCGGCTTTATCCCGAATACCGGAAGGACGACTACCTCGTCGATTCGATGGAGCGGGAAACCCGTGCCTTCTTTCGTGCGATGGTCCGGGAGAACCTGCCCGCGACGGCGCTGGTCGACGCCGATTTCGTCTTCGTGAACGACCGCCTCGCGCGTCACTACGACCTGCCGCGCACGAGCGGATCGGCGATGAGAAAGGTCACGCTGCCCGACGGGAGTCCCTATGGCGGTCTCCTCACCCAGGCGTCGATCTTGAAGCACACCGCCAACGGCACCACCACCTCGCCGGTGCTGCGCGGGGTCTGGGTGGTGGAGAAGATTCTCGGCGATCCGCCGCCTCCCGTGCCCACCGACGTGCCTGCAGTCGAACCGGACATTCGCGGAGCCACCACGATTCGCGACCAGCTTGCCAAGCATACGGAGGTCGAGTCCTGCGCCGCCTGCCACACCCACTTCGATCCGGTCGGTTTCGCCCTGGAGAATTTCGACGTCATGGGCGCGTGGCGCGATCGCTACCGGGGCATGGAAAAAGGGAACAAGATCACCGGCGTCGATCCTGCCGGGCATCCCTTCACCTATTTCGTGGGGCCGGCGGTGGATGCTTCGGGGGAACTGCGCGACGGGCGTGCTTTCTCCAATGTCCGCGAGCTGAAGGCTCATCTTGCCGCCGAGCCGCGGGCGCTCGCGCGCAACCTCCTCGGGCAACTCACCCTCTACGCCACCGGGGTTCCGGTCCGGTTTTCGGATCGACCGCAGATCGAGGCGCTGCTCGACGCCTGCGAGCCGGAAGGCTACCGCGTCCGCGACCTCGTTCACGCGCTGGTGCGGAGCGAGATCTTCGGTAGCGGCGGTGTCTCGCCGCCGGAACACCACCGCATCGATCCATGACCGCCCACGACTCGGCAGAACGGCGGCGAGACGCCGCCGCTACGGTTCCGTTTCGGGGATTTGATCCCTACGGTGAAGTCCGGATCTATCAACACGGTTTGCTCCCCCACTGGCGGCAGGACGGCTGCACCTATTTCGTGACCTTTCGTCTCGCCGATTCCCTGCCTCGGATGGTCGTCGAGGAATGGAAAGCCGAACGCAACGACTGGCTTCGCCGTCACGAGATCGACCCGGAGACGGCAGGCTGGCAAGAGAAGTTGCGGGAGCTTTCGTCTGCGAAGGTGAGCGAGTTCGAACGGGAGTTCGGGGAGAAACTCGACCAGTATCTCGACGCAGGGCATGGCGCCTGCCTCCTGCGAAATGACGGAGTGGGGGAGTTGTTGCAAAAGGCCCTTTGCCACTTTCACGAGAGGCGAGTCTGGACAGGCGACTTCGTGGTCATGCCGAATCACGTGCATGCCCTGCTGCGTCCGATGAAGGGCTTCAACCTTGAAGACCTGCTACACTCGATCAAGAGCTTCACCGCGCACGAGATCAATGGGATTTGCGGGCGAGAGGGAAAGGTCTGGCAGAAGGAGTCCTATGATCGCATCGTGAGGGACTCCGAGGAATTGTGGGCCTTCCAGGAATACATCCGTGCGAACCCGGTCAAGGCGAAGCTGCCGGGAGGAAGCTATCGAATCAGCGAGCGGGTGAAGTATGAAATCACGTAGCGGCGGCGTCTCGCCGCCGCCCAACTCACGAAATTCCATGAGCAACAACACCAATAGAATCGATCCCGGCGGCGGGACGCCGCCGCTACGTAGC
>CAZCRA010000162.1:0-8826 GCA_964500945.1 uncultured Verrucomicrobiales bacterium
CCTCCTGCCTCCTGCCTCCTGCCTCCTGCCTCCTGCCTCCTGCCTCCTGCCTCCTCCTTCCCAGCCATTGACATCCGCGCTCTTGGAAAACAGGATACCCCTTCCCAAACGGCCCGCTGCTCCCTTTTGAAAGACCTTTCCACCCTGCGCGTACGGATTTGGAGGATCATCTTCCTCTCCGACACGCCCGCCGGGAAAGCCTTCGATGTCGTCCTTCTCTGGCTGATCTCCATCAGCGTCCTCGCCGTCATGGCCGAAACCGTCGAGGCGGTCCACGCTCGCCACGGCGATTCACTATACTTGCTGGAACTGGCCATGACCGGCATCTTCACGGTCGAATACCTCCTGCGGATCGCCGTCGCGCGCCGCCCTCTCCGCTACATCTTCAGCTTCTTCGGCATCGTCGACCTCCTCAGTATCCTCCCGACTTACATCGAACTCTTCGCACCCCACCTCGGTGTCCACCACCTCGCCGTCATCCGCGTCCTCCGGATCCTGCGAATGTTCCGGGTGCTCAAAATGGCCCGGCACCTCGGCCAAGCACGCGTCCTCTTGAACGCCATCCAGGCCAGCCGGCCGAAGATCACCGTCTTCCTCTTCGCCATCATCACCCTCGTCGTCATCATGGGCACCCTCCTCTACCTCCTGGAGGGCGACGTGAACCCCAAGTTCTCCGACATCCCCACCGCCACCTACTGGGCCATCGTCACCATCACCACCGTCGGCTATGGCGATATCACCCCGATCACCCCAGCCGGAAAGTTTCTCTCCGCCGCCATGATGATCCTGGGCTACGGCATCATCGCCGTCCCGACCGGCATCGTCGGCGCGGAAATCGCGCGCGGCATGGGCAAGGAAATCGCCCGCGGCATGCACGTCGGTCACAGAGAATGCCAATCCTGCGGCTCCGGCGGGCACCTCGTCAGCGCGAACTTCTGCCGGGATTGCGGCGCCGCACTTCCGCCTGAGGACGACGGCGCTGAACCGCCGGATTTGGACAGTTGAAAGATTCGCTCACCTCACGGTTGTTTCCCAAACCCCCTGCGCTATAGCCTCTGTATGCATTTTCCTCCCCTACCGCTCTTTCTCGCCGTCCTCTTCCTACCAATGATCGCCCTCACCGCCGAACCCGGGCCTTGGATCGCACTCTTCAATGGCCAATCTCTCGACGGGTGGCACGACTCGAAAGGACGCCCCGTCACCAAAGGCTGGACTGTCACCGACGGCACCCTCCATCGCGCCGCCAAAGGCCCCAGCATCTTTTCCAAGCGCCATTTCTCCAGCTTCGAACTCATCTTCGAATGGCGCCTCGCCCCCAGAACCAACAGCGGCGTCAAATACCGTTTCGCCGGCGGCGTTGGCCCGGAATACCAGCTTCTCGACGATCCCAAGGAGCAAGCCGCTGCTTACCATCGCACCGCGGCCCTGTACGAAGTCAAAGCCGCATCCGGCGCCCCCATCGAACCGCCCGGCTCATGGAACCGGTCACGCATCGTCGCTCACGGCGACCGCCTCGAGCACTGGCTGAATGGCGAACAGGTCATGACGATCCAAGTCGGCACCCCGGAATGGAACGAGGCGATCGCCCGGAGCAAATTCAAAGACCGCACGAACTTCGGCCGCTCGCCCGGCCCCATCATGATTCAGGACCACGGCGGCGAGGTTTGGTTTCGCGAAATCCGGATCCGTGAACTGGATACCGGTGGAGTGCAATAGCAATGGAGCCCCCTTCCCTGGAATCTCACTCAAAAAAGATGAAAAAGATGAGGAAAATTAACCCAACTTCGGTTATCTAGCCCTCTGATTCTTACCCGTTTAGCACCAAAACCCCTTTCATGTCTTATCTCGTTTATCTCCTGCCGGTTATTGGATTAGCAGCTCTCGCCTACACCTACACCCGCGCTCGCTGGATCAACGCTCAAGAGGAGGGAACCCCGGAGATGTCGCGCATCGCGTCACACATCTTCGAGGGGGCCATGGCCTTCCTCAAAGCGGAATATCGCGTCTTGGTCATCTTCGTCTCCATCGTGGCGGTGCTCCTCGCCCTCCAGGGCAGCGCCACCCCGGACTCCAGCCCGGTCATCGCCTTCTCTTTCATCTGTGGCGCCATCTCTTCCGCCCTCGCCGGTTTCATCGGCATGGTCGTCGCCACGCGTGCCAACGTTCGCACCACTCACGCCGCCAGGACCGGTCTGGGCCCCGCCCTTCAAGTCGCGTTCACCGGCGGTTCCGTCATGGGACTGGTCGTCGTCGGCCTTGGCATTTTCGGACTCAGTTCACTCTTCCTCATCTATAATAGCCAGGATTGGGGCATCTCGAAGGTGGTCAGTGTCATCGCCGGCTATTCGTTCGGCGCTTCTTTGATTGCGCTCTTCGCCCGCGTCGGTGGCGGTATTTATACAAAGGCCGCCGACGTCGGCGCCGACCTCGTTGGAAAAGTCGAGGCGGGCATCCCTGAAGATCATCCCCTGAACCCTGCCACCATTGCCGATAACGTGGGCGATAACGTCGGAGACGTGGCCGGCATGGGGGCCGACCTCTTCGAATCTTACGTCGGCTCCATCATCGGCGCCATGGTCCTCGGCGCCACCTTCACCGTCAGCCTGCAAAGCGTCGACGCCTTCAATGGCCTGTCCGCTGTGCTCCTCCCGCTGTTCCTCGCCGGTTTCGGCATCCTGGCCTCCATGGCCGGAACCTTCTTCGTCAAGGTCAAGGATGAATCGGACCCGCACCCTCACCGCGCCTTGAACCGGGGCGAGATCATCGCCGCCGTCATCATGCTCGTTGGCGCCGTCTTCATCATCCGCGGCGTCCTCCCCGCTCAGTGGGTCGATGACGCCGGCAAAATCTACACGTCTTGGGGCGTGTTCTTCGCCTCCCTCACCGGCCTCGCCGCCGGCCTGGCCATTGGCTTCGTCACCGAATACTATACCGGCACCGGAAAGCCACCCGTCGTCAGCATCGCCCACCAATCCGTTACCGGCAGCGCCACCAACATCATCGCCGGCCTCGGCGTCGGCATGATGTCCACCGCCATCCCTTGCCTGATTCTCGCCTTCGCCATCATCGTGGCCTTCAGCCTCGCTGGCCTCTACGGCATCGCCATCGCTGCCGTCGGCATGCTCTCCATCACCGGCATCCAACTCGCCGTCGATGCCTACGGCCCCATCTCCGACAACGCCGGAGGCATCGCTGAAATGACTCACCTCCCGAAAGAAGTCCGCGCCCGGACCGACCAACTCGATGCCGTTGGAAACACCACCGCCGCCATCGGTAAAGGCTTCGCCATCGGCTCCGCCGCCCTCACCGCCCTGGCCCTCTTCGCCGCTTACATGTCCGCCGCCGGCATCGAGGTCATCGACATCTCGGAAGCCTACGTCATGGCCTGCCTCTTCGTCGGCGCCATGCTCCCCTTCCTCTTCTCCGCACTTGCCATGGGCGCCGTCGGACGCGCCGCCATGGCCATGATCCATGAAGTCCGCCGCCAGTTCCACAGCATCCCCGAGTTAGAGGCGGCCCTCAACGTCCTGCGCAAGCACCCGGATTCCCACGTCGAAGATTGGCCCGCCGAAGACCGGAAAATCTATGACGCCGCCCAGGACAAAGCCCAGTACGGGGAGTGTGTGGAAATCTCCACCCGCGCCGCACTCAAAGAAATGATCTTCCCCGGCCTCCTCGCCGTCCTTTCCCCCATCGTTATTGGACTCGGCTTCAAAGCCTCAGGTCTCGACGGCGCCATGGCCGTGGGCGGCCTGCTCGGTGGCGTCACCGTCACCGGTGTCCTCATGGCCCTCTTCCAATCCAACGCCGGCGGCGCCTGGGACAACGCGAAAAAGATGATGGAATTCGGTTTCACCGATAAAGACGGCAAGACCTACACCAAAGGCTCCGATGCTCACAAGGCCACCGTCGTCGGCGACACCGTCGGCGATCCCCTCAAGGACACCTCCGGGCCCTCGCTCAACATCCTCCTCAAACTCATGTCCGTCGTCGCCCTCGTCATCGCGCCGCTCCTTGCGTCCTGAACCGTTCCCGGGAATTGTAGGAGCGTTTCTTCATGAAGCGCATCCTCTCCCTCGACGGCGGCGGTATCCGTGGCCATTTCACCATCCAAGTCCTGCGCGAGGTCGAGCGACGGCTTCGCCAGCGCACAGGGAACGCCAAACTCCATCTATGTGATCACTTCGATCTCATTGCCGGCACCAGCACCGGCGCCGTCATCGGATCCCTCCTCGCCTGGGGAAAGTCCGTCGACGAAATCGACCAGCTCTACCGAAAGCATTCCAAAGAGATCTTCAAAGAGCGCGATTTCCTAAACCCCGAAGAAGGGACGTTCCACCAGGACCCCCTCGAAAGCATCCTCCAGGATCTTTTCCGCGAGCAGGATGGCTCGCCCGCCGGACTGGGAACCAGCCGCCTCCCCTGGCGCGACGGCCGCTACCTCATGATGGTTGCCATGGAGCGGGAAACCCTCAGTCCGTGGGTCCTGACCAACAACCCCCACGCACCCGTCAACTCGTCCAAACGCCACGATAGCCACCTCCACGTTCCCCTCTGGAAAGTCGTTTGCGCCAGCGCGGCGGTCCCCCCCTACTTCCGCTCGCAGGAAGTCGAACTCGACCGCAGCAAACAACCGATCGCTTTCCTCGATGGCGGCTTGTCCGGATACAACAACCCCGCTGCCTTGGCCTTCCGAATGGCCACCCTTCCCCGGTTTGGCCTCGAGTGGACCATGAATCCGGACGAACTCTTCCTTCTCTCGATCGGCACCAGCGATCCCGAAACCTACCGCGTCGCCGAAGATGCCCCGTGGATGGGTAACCTCGTCCCGCGCGCCCTTCAGCGGGCCTTGGTCAAGCACCTCGAGATCGTCAAGAACATGAACCGCGCCGTCGATGCGATCATCGCTTCGTCCACCGTCGACCAAGACATCGTTTGCCGCTCGATGGCACGAACCCTCTTCGGACACCGCATCAATGCGGATATCCTCACCATGGGAGCCCTCGACAAACCGCCGCTCGATCCGGAAGAAGAGGATTTGGACGTGCCCCCCAGGGGCCCCGATCCACGCTTGTTCGCCTACACCCGATACCAGAAGACGTTCAGCCGCGAAGAACTGGAGAAATACAAGAAGGACGACATCACCTTCTGGATCACCGACCTCCACTCCCAGGACGCCCTCATCGAAATCGGCCAGGCCTACGCCACCTCCTACGTCAAAGACGAACACCTCCTCTGAATCAAAGCCCAAAGGACAGAAGACAAAGGACTTGTCCTTCCCCCGCCCGACCCTAACTTTATCCCCGACGAACTATCCTGAATCACCATGGCAGACTGGCACATCGCACTCGCAACCGGCGGCACTGAAACCGTTTCCGAAGAAGAACTTCGCACCCGCGTGAGTCGCGGCGATGCCGGACCCCGGACGCCGATCTGGAAGCCGGGCATGGCCAACTGGACCCCGGCTGGAGAAGCCCTCCCCAATCTTTTCGGCTCCGGCGCGATGCCGCCGCCCATCCCGGCCGTCCCAGACAGCTCGACCGCCGTCGCGGCTCCCACCACCTGCCACGAGGTCGATTTCGAGGTGTTCGGCGACGACCTCCAGCTCGTCGAGGTCGAGCTCGACCCGGGCGAAACCGTCATCGCCGAGGCCGGCGCCATGAACTACATGGAAGACGGCATCTCCTTCGAGACAAAAATGGGAGATGGCTCGAACCCGAACGAAGGACTCATGGGGAAGCTCATGAACGTCGGAAAACGCGTCCTGACGGGCGAATCGATTTTCATGACCCACTTCACGAACCAGGGCACAGGGAAAAAGCGGGTCGCCTTCGCCGCGCCTTACCCCGGGAAGATCGTGCCGGTGAACATGGCGGAAATCGGAAACGACCTCGTCTGTCAGAAAGACTCCTTCCTCTGCGCCGCCAAAGGCACAAAGCTCAGCATCGCGCTCCAGCGCCGGCTGGGCACCGGCTTCTTCGGCGGTGAAGGTTTCATCCTCCAGCGCATTCAAGGTGACGGAATGGCCTTCCTCCACGCCGGCGGCACCGTCATCAAACGGGAACTGAAGGGCGAAACCCTCCGCGTTGATACCGGATGCCTAGTCGCTTTCGATCAAAGCGTCGACTACGACATCGAACGCGCCGGCAACTTGAAGTCCATGGTCTTCGGCGGTGAAGGCCTCTTCCTCGCCACCCTCAAAGGGCATGGCACGGTTTGGCTCCAAAGCCTGCCCTTCTCGCGACTCGCAGGACGCATCATCGCCGCCGCGCCCCAGTCCAACATGGGCGCCTCCACCCAGGGTGAAGGCTCCGTCCTCGGCGGCCTCGGAAATTTGCTCGACGGAAACTAACCCGCTCCCCGCCAAAGTTTTCGCCTCTCGCGCGTCTGAAGGATGTGAACTCGACCCTCCTCCTCCTCCTCCCCCTTCTTCTCTTACCTCCTCTCCTCGGCGCGGAAGAAGAGCGCATCCTGATTCCCGTCAGGGCCAACTACGATGAGGAGGCCAGACAAACGCTGGGGCCGGTTCTCGATCAAATCGAGGACGGGATCCAAGCCCAGCGCGATGCCGGGCACCCCGCCTACGCTCCTCGCTTCGTTTACGTCGTCGATCCCCGCGAGCAGCGCCTCCACGTCCTGTCCCGCGTCGGAGAGAACATCGCCCTCACCCTTCCAGTCGGCACCGGGTCCGCAGGTGTCGGTTTCGGCGACCGCCAAACCCCTCCAGGTTTTTGGGTCATGGGCGGCGTCCGGATCGCGAAGGACGGCAGCGCCTCCATCCAGACCGGCGACACGAAGACCGGCGTCAGCGGCGTCTATGCCGAAATGCTCTACCCCCCGGCTCACGAAGATATCTCCAAACGCGGGACGGTGCCCAACAACGTCATCATCCACTCCTTTAACCCAGCGGTCAGCGAGATGCTGAGGCAGCGCTACGCGCGCGGTCTCATCGGCAAAGAACCCTGCACCACCGGATGCCCGGTCGTTCACCCGAACGACACTCGCAAACTCATTCCCTTCTTCACCGAAAGCGCCGGTCCCTTCGATCCGGGAGCCAACCCAAACGCCGCCCTGCAAAAGCTCATCCGGCGAGGCAAGGTGAAAGAATACGAGTCCCCCGGTCTGGGCGACCCCATCTACATCATCGATCCAAGCTCGTAGCCCGGCAAAGAACTCCGAATCATGCCCGACCGCGTCAATCAGCAGGCCATTGCCGATCGGCTCCAGATTTCCCGGACCACCGTTTCCCGTTGCTTCACCAACCATCCCGGAATCAATCCCGTCACCCGAAGCCGGGTCTTCGAATTGGCGGCCGCTCTCGGCTACCAGCACATGGAGTCCCGCTCAGGGAAAAAGCCGGCCTCGACGCGCCGGAGGCGCTTCGGCGTCCTGATCTGCTCCACGACCGAAGAGTTCCAGACCGGCTATGAAAGCCCCGGATTGAAGTTGGTGGCCGGGGTCAGCGAATACGCTCAGCTCAGCAACCGGCCGATGGATGTCCACTACGCCGACCCTAAGGCAAAGTCGCTCGACGAGGAAACCTACCACGAAATCCAACCACTGCGGTCGAAGAAATGGGGAGGCGCGATCCTGGTCTATCCGTTCCCTACGGAAGTCGTCGACGACCTCCACCTCATGATGCCGACGGTTTCGCTGGCTGGCCAATACGGGAGTTCACCCATCAATTTCGTCGATGTCGACCATTTCCTCGGCATCTCTCTCCTCCTGGACCGCCTCACCGCGCTGGGCCATCGGCGAATCGGATTCTTTACCCGTCCCTACGAGGTGGAGGCGAACTGGTCCATGCGCCGCTACGCCGCTTTCGTTGAAAAGATGGCCCGCCTCGAACTCGGAGTTGATCCCGCGGATGTCATCAACGTCCACCCTCAAATTCATCCCTCCCTCGATCGCGCTCACGCCGCGACTGAGGCACGCACCCGGGCGGGCGTGACGGCCTGGATTTGCGCGGCGGACCATCAGGCCTACGACCTGATCCAGCATCTCCAGGCCAGAAAACTGAAGGTGCCCGCAGACGTTTCCGTTACCGGCTTTGACGGAATCCAAAAACCCGATTGGGCCCCCTGGCTCACCACCGCCCAAATTGACGGTCGAGGAACCCGATGGCGATGCCATCACCCTGGAATGGGTCGTCATGGCCGAAAGCACCGACCGGAAAGTGGGGGGCGACGCCGAAAAAGTCCCCCCGGCCTTCCCCGAAGCGCTGGTTTCTCAAAACGACCTCAGCGCCGTCGTTCGCGCCCCATCCGAACCGGGAGCCTACCGCCTCTTCGTCTTCGTCCGCGACGGAAAAGGCGCTGCCAGCGCGGAAAACCTGTGTTTCCGCGTGGAGGGTTAAGCCACCCCTGGGAGCGGCAAATCTCTCCTCGAAGACATCGATAGCGCCGCCAACTCCCGCCGCGGAGGGCTCACCACGGTTCCGGGCTCGACTTCGACGGGCTGGGAACTCCCGTTTGCGAACCACTTGTCGTGCAGTCAAACTTTACAAATCCGCCCCGAACGCTTAGGTGGGCGATTCATCCCTTCACCGAGAGAATTTTATGAGCCAATCGACCAGCATCACAGTCGCAAAAGGAGACGGAATCGGTCCGGAAATCATGGACGCCACCCTGCACATCATTCAGGAAGCAGGGGCCCAACTCGACATCGAGGAAATCTCAATCGGTGAAAAAGAATACCTCAGCGGAAACGCCGCCGGGATGGCACCCCAGGCCTTCGACTCCATCCTGCGCACGAAGGTGTTCCTCAAGGCCCCCATCACCACCCCGCAAGGTGGCGGCTACAAGAGCCTGAACGTGACCACCCGGA
>CAZCRA010000163.1:0-3344 GCA_964500945.1 uncultured Verrucomicrobiales bacterium
GAGGCCACGCCTCCACCGGAAGCGAAGTGTTTCACGGAATACCTGCGCGCGTCGGGGTATCACTGTTCCAATAATCATAAAACGGATTACCAGTTCGCCACGCCCATCACGGCTTGGGACGATTCGAGCGATCAGGCGCACTGGCGGAACCGGCCCGACTCGGACCAGCCGTTTTTTGCGGTCTTCAACAACACCGTCACGCACGAGTCGAAGACGTTTCAGAAAACGTCACCGCGCGTCGTCGATCCGGACCGCATCGAGATCCCGGATTATTATCCCGACGTGCCCAAGGTCCGGGAAGCGTTGACATGGCACTACGACAACATTCACGCGATGGATCAGTGGGTGGGATCGATCTTGTCGCAGTTGGAAGAGGATGGCTTGGGCGGGAACACGATCGTGTTCTTCTTTTCGGACCATGGCGACGGTCTTCCGCGAAGCAAACGGTGGGTGTATGACTCGGGTTTGCGGGTGCCGCTCTTGATCCGGTTTCCCGCTGGGCACATGGCGGGCACTTCGACGGATGAACTCGTGAGTTTCGTCGATTTCGCGCCGACGATCCTTTCCCTGGCCGGTCTTCCGATCCCGGAACACATGGAGGGGCAGGCCTTCCTGGGAGCGCAGCGGGCGGCGGAATCCCGGAAATACATTCATGCTTGTCGCGACCGGATGGACCCGGCGCCGGAACGCATCCGGGCGGTTCGCGACCAGCGCTTCAAATACATCCGGAATTACCGGACCGACCTGCCTTATATAGGGTTCATTCCCTATCGCGATCGCGCGCCCATCATGCGGGAACTGCACCGGATGATCGAAGCCGGGGAACGCTGGGAGAACGATTGGCAGTTTTTCGATCAGACGAAGCCGAAAGAAGAGCTCTATGATTGTGTCGCGGACCCGGATGAGGTTCGAAATCTGGCCGGCGATCCAGGCTATGCGGAGAAGCTGGCCGAGCTGCGCGCGGCACACGAGGCGTGGAAAGCGGAGCACGGCGACCTGGGCGAGATTTCCGAATCGGACTTGATCCGGAAGCTGTGGCCACCGGAAGGGAAGCAGCCACGGACGGCGGATCCCGTGATCGAAAAGGAGGGTGGCGAGGTGACGATTCGTTGTGAGACGAAAGGGGCGTCGATCGCTTATCGTCTGGGTGGCAGGGATGGGCGCTGGCTTCTATACACGGAGCCTTTCAAAGTGAAAAAGGGCGCAATCATCGAGGCCCAGGCCATTCGATACGGATTGAAGAAGAGCGGGATCAGCCGCGCTGAGGGAGGGTAGAAAAACAAATCTCCGAGCCCTCGGGAGGGTGGAGATGATTTGATGCCGGTGATTCAGAAATAGACGTAGACGTTGATCCAATCCGGTAGGCCGAGGGGAACGGTCGTCAGCCAGATAACGCTGACGATCGATCCGGCGCCGAACACCGACGACGCGGCCGCCACGCTCTTTGGATAACGCTCGAGGAGGGCCTGAAGTCCCACGGCGGCGATCAGGAGAATTGGGACCATCACAGGGAAGAACACGCGGAGGTAGAGGCAGGATGGAATGAACAGGAACATCGCCAGGAAATAGACGATCCAGGCCGCGGTGATGTAGACCGCGGGCGTCATTCGAAGATAGCCCCGCCAGAAGAAGAACAAAATGGGGCTAATGACGGAGACGGCGACCGATTGAACCGTGGTCAGGTCACGGCCAGACAGGCGTGTCTTGTAGAACTCGGAGGCAACTTCGACGTTTTGAATGAGTCCGCAGCCGAAGTAGCAGATCAGCAGCAGGGCGAGCGAAAGTCCGCCGCAGAGGCTGGCGCTGCGCAGGACAGGTAGGACGACGCCCCGTTCCCGGCGGCGCCAGGCTTCGATGCCCAGGGCACCCAGTCCAAAAAAGGCCGAGCTGATGGGTCCGGGCGGACCCGCAATGGCCATCAGAAAGAGGAAAAGACCGTATCCCGCTTCTTCGATAAGCGAGAAGGGACGTCGCCAGCGTTCGATCAAGAACGCGATGCCGGCCAGAACAAAGAGGAAGCGAACCGGATCGGTGCTTGGACGAGCGAAAGCCTGCAGGAAGAGCGCGTGACAGGCCAGAACCGTAGCGAAGACCAAGACGGTCCGGCTAGACAGCTCGAATCGCGTCCGGGCCAGCCAGTGCGCAAGAAGAAGGGTGGCGAAGCTGGCGCACCCGGCCAGCCAGGCGTAGGCTGGCAGAGTCGGTAAACCGAGGGCGAAAAGTCCGGCGAGGATGACCGGCACGAGCGGGAAAGCGCCGTTCCGGTATTCGCGCAGCCAGGTTTTGGCTGCCTCGATTTCGGCCGGATCGTCCGATTGCAGGCACACCAAATAATTGTGAGCACACTGCGCGTAGAAGTCGGGGTCCGAGAAGCCCCAGTGGTGTTCGAAGCGTTTGAAGTAGGCTAGAAGACTGGTGACAGCGACCAAGAGCGCCAGAGCGAGGAGATAGCGGAGCTGTGAGCGGAAACCTGGATTTCGAGCGAATACAAGGAAGAACGCGGCCAAGGCGCCAGGCCAGAACCAACGTAGCCAGCGGAAGCTTTGATCGTAGCGCACGAAAAAGAAGGGTTGGCCGAAGGTCTCCTCATCGACTTCTTCTCCGCCGATGAAATAGCGGAAGTGGTAAGCGTCCGAGTGGAGCCCGTGCTCCCAACTCTTGTCCGGTTCGGCCCGGCGCAGACCCTGGACGATGTTCGGCCACCGGTCTTTTCTGGAAACGAGGATTTCGTAAGTGACCCGGATGACATCACCGGCTTCGTTTCCGGGTTTGAAGTGTTCCCAGAGGGTCAGGCCGTGACCGGTGGTGGTTTCGAGGAGGGTGGTCCCCTGGGTGCGATTTTCGACTCGGACGGTCACCTCGGCCTTCTTGTCGGAGAAGGCATGCATGAGGTAGATGGCCTCGATGTTGGCTCCGGGCGCCTCGAATTCCCAGGCATAGGGGACGTCGTTCTCCATCGGGATCAAGTCCGCCTCCCATCCGGCCCGGTGATAGAAGGGTTTTGGCGGAAACTCTGGAGCGAACCAGGTGAGGAGACCGGCCCAGAGAGCGGCGAAGGTCACCCAGGTCCAAAGGTAGGGTGAAGCGAACAGGCGTTTCATGGCGTGCGCGGTGGCGGAGGTGGATTCCCTTGACTTTACATAGCCTTTGACTGTCTGCAAAGACGATATGCAAATGTCAGGATCGGCCGGATGAAAGCGCGGAACCGGACGCCGTCAAGCGTTGATGGAGATGGGCTAACCCGGATGAAGCTCTTTGCCGGGAGTAGCTGAAGTGGTGACACTTCAGAGGGGGTGGGTGACGCGGGAGAAGGAGGGTCCGAGTTGGACGCGTTGCTCTGCCTT
>CAZCRA010000163.1:3444-4841 GCA_964500945.1 uncultured Verrucomicrobiales bacterium
ACGAAGGAAATCGGAATTGGACGCGTTGCTCTGCCTTTGGCAGCCTGTGTTCGCTTTGCTTCCATTCTCACGAACGCGTCTACACCCAACAAAAATTTTCGACCAAGCCTCTCAACCGAGTGCCATTCGGGCTAACCCAGGAGCGAGGCTGCCACGGGCACCTGGGAGGGAATAAGAGCCTCCTGCCGGCTTCAGGGCGCAAAGCTTACGGATGACCCGTTTGGTCAGGGCGACGTCTTCTTGGCTGGACCGAGGAAGTTTCGGCAGGCGAAGACTTTCCAGGAACGAACCGGGAGCCCGTGGCGGGTGGCGGTGAACCAGACATACAGCTCGGTGTCCTCGAAGGCGTCGCGGACGACAGTGGGTGGCGATTCCCGATCGACTTCGTCGGTGAAAAACAGTGCGTTGCGGCCCAGGAAAGGGTTTTCGATGCCGGGGGCCTCGGGCTGATCGTAGCTTGGCCAGAAGGAAAACTGCGTCTTCGCGTGAATCGTGGGCGCTTCCCGCATCTGGACGAAGGGATAGGCCGGGGAGGGCTGGAGGACCGGCAGGTCGCGCGGCAGATAGAAGGCCGAGGGCGTGGCCATCTGGTAGCGGTTCGTGATCAGGAAGATGTCTTGGCCGGATTCCTCGGCGAAGCGGCGGATGGGTTTCTCCAATTCGGCGGAGAGGGTTTCCCAGCCTCGCAATCGCCATTGGGGGTCGCGGGAGTAAGGCCAGGAAAGGCCGGCGGAGCGGAGGAGGTCGGGGTTGCAGGCCCAAAGGGTCATGGCGATCGCCAGTCCGTAGGCCGTGGCGACCAGGGGACGCTTCGGCAGTCCGAACACGCGCCAGTTCGGCCAGTAATGCGCCAGGAGCAGGCTGATGCCGACGAAGCCCGGCGCGGTCCAGTTCAGCTCGCCCATGTTGAAGAGGGAGAGAGCGAAGTAGCCCAGCGTCACGGGCAGACAGAAGGCGCCGATGAACAGTTCGGCTTCGGTGGCGAAGAATCGACGGACGGAAAGGACCAACGCCGCCGTGAGACCCAGAAAGATCAGGGGCGAATAGACGCCGAGATGCATGCCGTAGTAGGCGAGGAAATCCCCTGGTTTCAGCGGAATGCCGCCGCCGCCGCGTTCGGCTCCCGTTGGAGGATCGACAAGGCCCGTCCGTTCGATGAGGTGACGCACGGTGATCCAGTCGTTTTGAGCATTCCAGATCACGACCGGCGTGGTGCAAACGAGCAGCACGAGCAGCATGATCCAGAAGCCGGGCCGCCGGAAATGGACGCGATTCGCCGGCCAACCCGCGAGGTAGAGGACGACGCCGAGCAGCACGATGAGGATGGTGTATTTGCAGAGGAAACCGAGCCCGATCGAGAGTCCGGCCAGGGCCCACCAGCCCAGGTGATCCCGCTG
>CAZCRA010000163.1:4851-8704 GCA_964500945.1 uncultured Verrucomicrobiales bacterium
CGAGCATGGCCACGACCCAGAAGAGCATCATGAGCGGGTCGATCGTGAGGATGATGCCGCCGGCGTTGAAAATCGGGGTCAGATTCAGGGTGACCAGCGCCCACAAGGCGGTGCGGGGATTGAAGAGTTGGGAGGCGAGCCGCCAGAAGACCAGGCTCATCGCGAAACCCAGGAAGCTGGCGAGGGCGCGAATGGCGAATTCGTTCTCGCCGAAAAGGGTAGTCATCGCCCGGATGGCGACGGCGACGCCGGGTCCTTTGCTGTAATAGGACCAATCGAGGCGTTCGGCCCAGAGCAGGTAATAGCTCTCGTCGGACGAGATTTCGGAGAAGCCCCCGATGAGGCAGCGGGCCACCGCCACCAGGGCCAGCGCCCAGAACACCCACCGGTCAGCTCCCGCTTGCATGGCGGAGACCTAAATCGGCGGAGTTCGATGGTGTCAAGACGGGGTTCGAGGTCGGACGGATGGCGCGAACGCGCCGCCTGCGGGCGAAGCGTGGCTGAAGGTCCTGATGGAGGAAGGACCATTGGGTGGGCCTCGACGACGTGACGGGTGGCATTTTTTGCCGGGAGAGGGCATGTTGGGGCATGGTCGTCATGAAGTGTTTTGGCAGTCGATGGATTCGTGGGTGGTGTTCGCTGTTGATCGCGGTGGGAGTGGCTGGGGCCGGTTGGGCCGAGGAGAGCGTGAAGCCCGGCATCAACGAGAAGTTTCTCGATCCAGAGTTGAAGGTGGAGAACTGGCTCCAGCGGTTCGAGACGGAGAGCCGGGAGGTGTTCACGGCGAGGGAGGAAGTCATCGACGCCTGCCGGATCAAACCAGGGAGCGTCGTGGCGGACATCGGCGCGGGAACCGGGCTTTACACGCAGCTCTTCGCGCGAGAGACGGGACCCGAAGGTTGGGTTTACGCCGTGGACATCAACGCGCGTTTCCTGGAGCACATCCAAAAGGCCGCGGCGAAGCAGGAGAATTTCAACGTGACGACGGTCCTATGTCCCGAAAATTCGGTCGGGCTGCAGCGGGACACGATCGATTTGGCGTTTTTGTGCGACACCTACCACCACTTCGAGTTTCCGAAGAGCACACTGGCGTCGCTTTTCCAAGCGCTGCGACCGGGAGGGGAAATGATCGTGATCGACTTCGAACGGATCCCAGGGGTGTCGCGCGAATGGATCCTGGGTCACGTGCGGGCTGGCAAAGGCGTGTTTCGGGCCGAGATCGAAGCGGCGGGATTCGAATTCGTGGAGGAAATCGACATCGCTGGATTCGAGGAGAATTACTTCCTTCGCTTCCGGAGGCCGGCAGCCTCATAGCGATGCCGCTCCTGGTCGCGCCCAGGGGAATCCCGGCTTTGCTACGATTCCGTGGGAGATCGGGAGGGAGATCAGGGCAGGATCGTGGAGCGGAGCCAATCGGTGCCGAGTTGAGACCAGCGGGTCACGGGGTCTTCGGCTGGCCGGAGGCCATAGCCGTGGCCGCCTTTCGCGAAGACGTGCGCTTCCGCGGGCACGCCGGCGGTCACGAGGGCGTTGAACAGGACCGTGCTGTTGAGGGGTGAGACGCGATCGTCGGCTGCGTGAACGAAAAACATGGGTGGGGATGCTTCACTGATCTCGAGGAAGGGTTGGATGGAGCCATCTTTCTTGGCGAGATAGCCCGGGTAGATGAGCATGGCGAAATCGGCACCGCAGGGGGCACGGTCGGCATCGTCGATGGGGGAGTAAGCGCGTCGTCCCAGAGCCAGGGCCGTGAGGGCCGCCGTGTTGCCGCCCGCGGAGAACCCGAGGATCCCGATTTTCTGTGGATTGAGGTTCCATGCCTCCGCGTTGGCCCGGGCCAACGACAGGGCCCGTTGGGCGTCCATGACCGGACCGAGAGCTTTGGCGGGAAGCTCGAGCGATGAATCGCCCGGGATCGATTTGAGGTCGTTCCCGTGTTTGGCGGCGGGCACGCGGTATTTGAGGACGATTCCAGCGACGCCGATTTCGTTGAGCCATTCAGCCACCTCGATGCCCTCGAGGTCCCAGGCCAGGATGTGATAGCCGCCGCCGGGACAAATCACGACCGCAGCGCCATTGGCCTTGTCTTTCTCCGGGAGGTAGACGTGCATCTGCGGATTGGAGACGTGGCCGAGCTTGATGATGCGGCGTCCGGCGATGAGGCGGTCCTCGGGTTTCGTGAGATCCCGTTCCTCGCCCGAGACGAAGGGTGCCGGGCCGGGGATCTTCGATTCGGGCCAAAGGTCGATGATTTGATTGGCTTCGCCCGCTTCAAGTGACGGGGTGATGACGGCAACGCCCACGCCCACGGCAACGGAGGCGACGAAGGCAAGGGCGGCGACGGGTGAGTGGGTCGGGGTGGATCGGGATGACATGGCAGGGAGTTTGGGTGCTTCCGTGGCGATGGTCACGCCAAATTTGGCCGCGCGTTCCCGCGAGCCGGGGCTTGCGCGTTGCTCCGTCAATCACTAGCGTCTTCGTATGAGAAGACTTTGCCGCCGGGACGTGTTGAAAGGGATGGGGATGGCGCCACTGGCGGTGGTGCCGCTGGAGGGCTTTGCCGCTGAAGAGGCGCGCTTCAAGATCTCGCTGGCGCAGTGGTCACTTCACCGGGCGCTGCGGTCGGGCGAACTGGACAACCTGGACTACGCCAGCTTCACCCGGAAGACGTTCGGGATCGATGCGGTCGAGTATGTGAACCAGTTTTTCGCGGACGGGAAGCGTAGCGATCCGATGGGGCTCCAGCCGAAGCCGAAGAAATACATGGCGGAGATGAAGCAGCGGGGGGCGGATGCCGGGGTCGAGAACGTGCTGTTGATGTGCGATGGCGTGGGGCAGTTGGGCGATCCGGACGACGCGCGGCGGGGTCGTGCGGTGGAAGGGCACTTCACCTGGTGTGACGTGGCCAAATCGTTCGGCTGCCATTCGATCCGGGTGAATGCCGGTTCGGACATGGCGCTCTCCTATGACGAGCAGGCGAAGCTCTGCGCGGATGGCCTTCGCCGGCTCTCGGAACACGCCGCGACGAAGGGGCTGAGCGTGATCGTGGAAAACCACGGTGGCTTGTCCTCCGACGGTGCCTGGCTGGCCGGCGTGATGGAGCGCGTGGCGCTGGACAACTGCGGGACGCTGCCGGATTTCGGGAATTTTCATGTGGCGCGTCGCCAAAAAGACGAGGCGGCGTGGGCCAAGACAAAGGAACGCTTTGGCGAGGGCACGTATGGGGAAGATGCCAGAGGGTTGTATTTCGACCGATATGAGGGCATCCGCCTGCTGATGCCATACGCGAAGGGCGTGAGCGCGAAGAGCCACGATTTCGACGAGGAAGGCAACGACCGGGGCACGGATTTTTTCCGCGCCATGCGCATCGTCAAAGACGCGGGCTACCGGGGTTACGTGGGGATCGAGTTCGAGGGCGGCAAGCTTTCGGAGGTCGAGGGAATCAAGAAGACCAAAGCGCTGCTGGAGCGGGTTTTCGCGATGATCGAGGTCTAGCAGGCTGTTGAAAAACCCTGCACCGCGCCGAAGAGACTCGTTTAGTTCGGAAGAAGTCAGGCTGCGCAGGGGAGCGAGAACATCTTTTCTGGCGGGCGCAAGTCCCTGAACTCCAGGGCGGCGTTGCTCGTCGCTCACTGGGCCCGCCCAGATCGCTCCTTGCGCCTTGCCCTGGCCTCCAGGTCCTTTGCGCGGCACGGCACCCGGTTTTGCAACAGCCTGCTAGAAGGAATAGCGCTCGGTCTCCACCACTCGACAACCAGCCCCATTCCCTCATCGGACGGCTCGGAGATCCGTCCCTAGCCCGACTTTCGGGATTCGACTCTCGGATGAAATATAAAGTTTCTTTTTCTTCCGG
>CAZCRA010000164.1:0-8683 GCA_964500945.1 uncultured Verrucomicrobiales bacterium
GGGGACACGAACGCCCAGGAGATCGTGCAGGGTGCGTTCATATTCGACGCGGGTCAGTCGGCGGGCGATAGCGCGGCCGCGCTCCGACTGCCGAGCTTCAAAATAGCCGGTCAGGCGGTCGCCGAGGGCGGCGGTGAACGCGGCGATTTCGTCCGTGGAAGGTTGCCTGGCTTCGTCTGGGGGCGGCATTTCCCGGTGATCGACGCGGTCGTGGAGGTGGATCCATGTGGCGAGGTTCGTGGGATTCGCCGGGTTCCAATCGAGTTGGGTCAGGTCGAGTTCGCCCTTGGTGGTGAGATCATCGTGGCACTCGAAACAATGGGTCTCGAGGAAGGCATCCACGGTGGGAGCGGCCAGCGCCGATGAACCGAGGGCGAGGCATCCGGCAGCGAGGGCCGGTAGGTGGAGGATGGGATGGAGCGGCTGGGAGGGGCGCATGGATGGTGGAAACCGAGCTGGGTGCGGTGAAGAAAACACGCCAGAAGGGGCCCTGCGACTTTCAAATTAGGGACTGGGCCAGTGAGCCCGCGAAAGAAGGACCGTGGGGGCCTCGCTGGACGCCGCCCATGAGTCTTCACAGGGCCGAATCGACCCGGGGTGAGGGCTGGTGCTACCTGGCCGGTTTGGGTCCGACGAGTTCCACGATGTTCCCGTCGGGGTCGCGGACGAGCGTGAGGGCCATGCTGGGGTCGAGATTTTCGGGCAGCGGAAGGGGGCCGTCCGCCAGAGGTTTGACGCCGGCTTCCTTTAGGCGATCCAAGGCGTGATCGGTGCTCTTTACGAAGATGGTGAGGTAGCTGAAACCGAGTGTGCTGTGGATGTAATCGTTCGGGGCGCTGGTTCCGCTACCATCCACCTGCATGAGCTTCAGCTTTGTGGCGGCGTCGCCTTCTCCGAGGGTCAGGATTGTGACGGAGAGCTTTTTGCCGTCCGTGAGGCCGACTCGTTTGGCGTAGTCACCGGGGACCTCAAAGCTCCCGGCCTCCTTGAAACCGATGGCTTCGGTGTAGAAGGCGACGGATTTCTCGAGATCGCCGACGACGCATCCGAGGTCGATGGTGGGCTCTAGGAATTCGGAGGCCGGTGCCGCTTCGTCGGCGGCCGGCAGCCAGACCGGGAGGAAGAGCGGGGCGAGGAGTGGGAGGAGGGAGCGTTTTGTCATACGGGAGTCAGGCACGGATTTGCGGGAAGGGCAAATGCAGGCCGCCGTGTTTGGTTCTGGGGCTACGCAGTGAGAGAATGGCGCAAAGGGCAAGGGTGTTGGAGTGGCAAAGCGGGTTCCGCCGTGGTCATTGATCCCCCATCGAGCTGAGCGCCTTTTCCTTGGCGCCGGGGAGGTTGTAGTTCCAGTAGTCGATCTTGAGAGCTTTTTTGAGGGTGAGTTCGCTGCCGTCGAAGGCTTTCCAGGATTGGATGCGATGGGGGAAGGCGGTATCGAGCGTGAAGAGGTCGCGGCCGGCGGCGTGCTCGACTTCGACCTGGTGGGTGTCCTCGCCCGGAAGGACCCGGACCGTCGCGGTGTCGAACCGGGTTTTGCGGTGCTTCGAGTGGATGATGGAGGCGGCGAGCGGGACGTCAAATTCATGGTTGCCGCGATCGAAATCGACGGTGCGGACGCGGGCTGGGAGTTCGTCGTAGAAGACGCCATCGTCGGGGCGGGCAATGCGTTCGATGCCCGAGGTCATTCCCTCCCAGTAGGTGTGGTAGGTGAGGGTAAAGCCCCGTTTCCAGGTGCGTTTCCCGACTTTGTAGGCATTGCCGCAGCTGTCGTTGCTAGTTAGGCTGAACTTCATGAGATCGCCGGTCTCGGTTTTCCAGAAGCTGGAGTGCATCTGCTGATAGACGTAGAGGCCGGTTTCGACGCGAATGACCTGGTTGAGTTTGAGCACGGGGTAGGTGCCGCGCTGGCGCCAGTCGTCGGCCTTCACCAGGGTGCGCGGTGCGAAGGATTCCCGCACGAAGATGTGCGTGACCTCCGCGGGCTGTGGAACTCCATAGCGGTTGAGCTTTCCCTCATAGATGAGGTATTCGGCTTTGCCGTCGCCCCAATGGTCCGAGGCCTGAAACCAAGCCGGGCGGAACTGAGCGTGGGCGGGGGAGAGAAGCAGGCCGATGCCGAGCGATGCAAGAAGCAGAGCGGGGAATTTCATCCCGCAGCATACCACCGCGCCGGGCGGAACCAAATGGCGTCAACCTGCGTCGCGGCGGCCGGCGGCGTAGGCTTCGAAGACGCGGCGGATTTCGTCGCGCACACGGCGGAATTCCCGGGTGATTTCCTCGTCGGTGCCCTGGGCATGGGCGGGATCGTCGAAGGGGAAATGGTGACGGTTGACCTGACCCGGGAAGACAGGGCAGGCCTGGTCGGCATTTCCGCAGACCGTGATGACCGTGTCGACGGGCCGTTCGAGGAACTCGTTCATGTGCTTCGAGTGATGGGCACCGAGATCGATGCCGATTTCGCTCATGACCTGGATGGCCTTCGGATGAACGTAACCGGCGGGGTTGGAACCGGCGCTTTGGACGTCGAGGAAATCGCCGGCGGCCTGGCGCAGGATGCCCTCGGCCATGTGGCTGCGGCAGGAGTTTCCGGTGCAAAGGACGAGGATCGTTTTCATGGGAGGGTCGTTGGAAGCGTGGCGCCGAGCTGATTCTGACCGGGGAAGATGAGGCGCAGGGCGAAGCTGGCCAGGAGGGCGCCACCGATTTGGCTGCCGAGGTAGGGGAGCGCATCTCTCCAGGGGAGGCGTCTGGCTGCGCAGAAGCCGAGGGTGACAGCTGGGTTCAGGTGGGCACCCGAGACATCGCCCACGGTGTAGATCATGGCCATGACCACGAGCCCGAAGGAGAGGGCGATGCCCGCGTGACCGATTGCGCCGCCGGTGACTTGATCAACGATGATGGCACCGGTGCCGGCAAAGACGAGGCAGAACGTGCCGATGGCTTTGGCGGCAAGGCGTCTGTGCATGGCGGGAGTGTAGGAGCGGGGAAGGCGGCTGACAAGGTCCGGGTGAGGTGAGAAATCCATGGTGCCGATGCAAAGCTTACGCTTGGATACCGGCATGAAGATTTGGTGGATAACGGTGGGCTGCGCTTT
This sequence comes from uncultured Verrucomicrobiales bacterium, assembly GCA_964500945.1. Lineage (GTDB taxonomy): Bacteria > Verrucomicrobiota > Verrucomicrobiia > Verrucomicrobiales > DEV007 > CAZCRA01. The sequence continues at coordinate 3,095 of CAZCRA010000164.1, forward strand.
TGGGTTCGCGTTTGCCGAAGTGGCGGGCGCCGATGAAGGAAAAGCTGCTGAGGCGGCATTCGTCGCGATGCTGAAGGACGCGACGCTGAAAGGGACGTGGGCGCCCGTCAGGGACGGGACACAGGGAACGGACCGGCCCGACGGTTACCGGATCGTCCGGGCGGAGAAGGTCGAGGGCGACCGGTGGCATCTCGTGACTCCGGTGAAGCGGCAGGGCCAGGAGATCGAGTATCCGATTCCGGTCGTGGTCCGGTTCGCGGGGGATTCGGCTGTGGTTTTTCTAGACGACGCCCGGACGGGGGACGGCGGGACGTGGTCGGCGCGGGTGCTCTTTCACGACGACGTCTATGCGGGCCGCTGGTGGAATCCGGCCGGCAAGGCCGGGACGGTAAGCGGGACGATCACGCGGGGTGATTAGCAGAAAGGGTTGAGCGCCGTCGGGAAGGAAGGGTGACGGAGTGCCGCTTTGTCCGACTGGGCGCGCTTCCGCCTATAAAGAAGAGGGCCACGACGGATCGCGGTCCCCTTCTGAGCGGTGATGTCTCTTTTCGTCGAACAGTTCGTCCGGATCACGCTAGGCCCTGAAGCGGGCCGGTGCTGTCGGCGAAGTGGTCGATGGGCACCCCGGCGGTTTGGAGCATGGCGAGGTAGAGGTTCGAAACCGGGGTGCGGGCCAGGGGCCATCGGTCTTGGCCGTAGCGGGGGCTTTCGCAGAAGCGGAGGTGTTGCCCTTGCTTCAGTTGGCCGCCGCCGTGACCTCCGAGGAGGAGGGGGTAGTTTCCGCCCCAGTGCTGCCCGTCGGTCATGGAGTCGCCGGTGAGGATGAGCGAATTATCCAGCAAGCTGGAGCCGTCCGGGTCCTTGGCCGAGTCGAGACGGCCGTAGAAGCTGGCCAACTCGGCGTTCGAGAACTCGTTGATGCGCGCCATCTGCTCGAGTTTTTTCGGATCGCGGTTGTGGTGGCTGATGGGGTGCCAATCCTCGACGACGCCCTTGATGAATCCGTAGTCGCCACCGCGGCCATCGCCGGCGAGGGCGACGACGCGGGTGAGGTCGGCTTCGAAGGCCAGCGCGATGAGTTCATACATGGCCGGCACCCACTCCTGCTTCGACTTTTCCGCGGTTGGCGAGGGCGGTTTGGCTTCGACCTTGGGCGGAGGCACATCGAGCCACTCTTCCTCCCGGACCAGGCCGGATTCGAGTTCGCGGACGGAGGTGAGGTATTGGTCGAGCTTTTCGCGATCGAGGGTGCCGAGGCGGCGTTCGAGGTCGTGCCGGCTTTCGGTGACCAGGTCGAGGACGCTCTTGTTGAGGGCCAGGTTCTTGCGGTAAGCCTCGAGTTCCCTGGGGCTCTTCGCGCTGAAGAGGTGGTCGAAGAGTTTGGCTGGCCCGTCGATGGTGGGCAGCGGGGTGCCGTGTTCGGACCAGGAAAGGATGTGGAATCCGGGTTTGTAAATCCCGAGCTGCAGGGAGGGGAACCGGGTTTCCTTCCCGATGTGTCGGGCGGCGATCTGGTCGACGGAAGAATGCGTCTTGATGTCGGCCGGGCCGCTGCCGGTGATGGTGCGCTGGGAGGTGAGCCAGGTCAGCGCGCCGTTGTGGCCGAACTCGCGTCCGCCGCCGTAGTCAAGTTCCGGGAAGTTCCGCGTTCCGGAGATGACCGAGAAATGCCGGCGGTATTTCTCGAGGGGTTTGAGGGCGCGGGAGAGGGTGTAGCCCGGGCCGTCATCGACGGGGAACCACTCGCTCATGTTCGTGGCGGTGCCGACCCAGTGGAACATGAGGCGAACGGGAGGTTTGGCGGCCTTTTGGGCGGCGCGCGAGACGGGGGTCATGGCGTCCAGGAAAGGAAGCCCGATGCAGGCGCCGAGCCCTCGAAGGGCGGTGCGGCGATGGATATGGGTATTCATGAGATGGGTCTTGGTTGGTTATTTTGTGCGGAAAGGATCGGAGAGAATGAGTTCGCGGACGAGGACGTCGAGGCGGTAGCCGTTGTCCCGGGTGACTTGGACAATCTCGTCGATGACGGGGTGATCGACCAGTTCAATGGGGCGACCCAGGCCGTAGAGCATGAGTTTTTCGGTGAGGCAGCGGGCGACGTCGTCGCGGCGCTCGAGAAGGAGGGTTTGGAACTCCTGAAAGCTCTCGAAATCGCCAGAACCGGGCAGGCTGCCGCTGGGATCGACGGGCTGTTTGCTGTCCTCCTCTTTGGTGCGCCACTTTCCGATGGCGTTGAAGTTTTCGAGAGCGAAGCCGAGGGGATCGATGTCGTTGTGGCAGTTAGCGCAGGCCGGAATCTCGCGGTGGGCCTTCAGGCGTTCCTTGAGGGTGGCGCCTTCGCTTTGTTCCACGGGAGGCACATCGTTTGGTGGGGGTGGAGGCGGATCGCCGAGGATGTTTTCCAGGATGAAAGTGCCGCGTTTGACGGGAGAGGTCCGGATGCCGTCGGAGGTGAGGGTGAGGATGCTGCCCTGGCTGAGCAGACCGCTGCGGTTACTACCCGGCCGGAGGGCGACGGGCCGGAACTCGTAGCCCTCGATGCCGGGGATGTCATAGAAGTAAGCGACCCGGCTATTCAGCATGGCGAAATCCGATGCGATGAACTGGGTGACGGGAAGGCCTTCCTGGAGGATGTGGAGGAAGAACAGCTCGGTTTCGCGCTGGAGGGAATCCTGGAGGGTGGGTTCCCATTCCTTGTATTTGCGGGGGTCGGGCGCCATTTGACCCAGGGTGCGGAGTTTGAGCCACTGTCCGGTGAAGTTCACGGCCAGGTTTTCGGCTCGCGGATGGTGGATCATTCGCTCGATTTGCCTGCGGAGTTCGGCGTCGGAGGTGATCGATCCGTTGGCCGCGGCGCGTTCGAGTTCTTCGTCGGGCGGCCCGCTCCAGAGGAAGTAGGCGAGGCGAGTGGCGAGTTCGTAGCCGTCGAGCGGTTGTTTCTTCGTTTCGCCGCCCTTGTCTTCGATCATGTAAATGAACTCGGGCGAGGACAGGATGACCTGCATGGCGAGCTGGACGGCGTCCTGAAAATCGTCTCCGGCTTCGCGTCGATCCCGGTAGAAACCGAGGAACTGGTCGACGCGCTCGGGGCGGGGTGGCCGGCGGAAGGTTCGTTCGGCGAATTTCTCGAGGATGGAGCGGGCACCAGTCTCGGTTTCTTCGACCCCGGCGAAGTATTCGTGCCAGGCGCGGGAGGGCCAGTTTTCGACGATGGGGCCTTCAATCTCGAGCCAATCGAGGTCGATCCGGGGTTCGGAGACTCCTCGGCGGCTCTTGAAGAAGAAGCGGTTTCCTGGGGTGGCGACGCCAAAGGAAAAGCGGTTGAAGATGGGAGGGACAAAGGCTTCGGCTTCGTAGACTTTGAATTCCGGGCCGACATCGGTGACAAGCACGGGTAGATCCTCGAAACTCGAGGACAGGTTGGCGGTGAGCATGGGGAGGTCGCCCTCCTCATTAGGAACGCCGCGCATGCGGAAGCGGAAGCGATAGAGGCCCTGGGGTTTACGGGACCACGTGACACCCCCTCCGCCGTCAAAGATCAGGCTTTCGTCGAGGTATTCGAACTGCGTGGTGGTGCCGAAGCGGATCGTTTTGCCAGCGACGAGTTCACGGGCGACGCGGCGGCTTTCAGCGCGAGCGGCCCTTTCGCGCTTCTGGCGTTCAGCAGGCGAGATGTCTTGATTTTTTTGGGCCTCCCGCATGATGCGACCGCTCTCGCGGAGGGCGCGGTAGACGTGGGCCATTTCTTCCGGGTGAATGCGGACGGTCGAGGACTTAGGCGCTTCGCCGCGCGGGAAAGCTTCCTTCAGGACGCGGGCGGCGTTTTCGACGTAGGCCTGCATCTGGACGGGCGAGACGTTGAGGGCCGAACCGACGGTGTCGAAGCCGTGGTAGGTGTCGTCGTCCGGGAAGTTCTTCGCCGTTTCGACGCCGGGATGGAAGAGGAGGAGGTGCCTGAGGGTTTCGGCGTATTCGTTCCGGTTAAGGCGGCGCATGACCACTTTCCCACCGGTTTCGCGGGCGGCCCGCTGGGCCCGTTGGACATCGGTGGCGATCCAGTTGATGAACGCGGCACGGTCCGCCTCGGACGGTTCGGGCTCATCCTCGGGAGGCATGTCGTAGTGGAGGACCTGGTCCTGGATTTCGAGCCAGGTATTGGCGAATTCGGGGGTGGCGCTGATGGGGCCGATGGTGTCGAGCCGGACGCCGCCCTTTTCCTTTTCCTCGCCGTGACAGCGGACGCAGTGCTCCTGGAGGAAGGGGCGAATCTTCCGTTCAAAGGCGTCGTAGTGCGGGTCCCCGAGGGCCGTGGAGGCCATCGCGGTCAGCAGGGCGGGGATCGCCATGGTGGGGATGGAGCGAATCATAGGGCGGCTTCGATTTTAGCGAGGTCTTCGGCGGGAACCCAAGTGCGAAAATTCCGGACGTGACCCTGATCGAAGGATTTGGCGGAATGCACGACGACTTCGGCGTTTGGGAGGAAAGCCTCCAGTTTGGCGCGGTCTTCGGGAGTGATGGCCGGGTAGCGAAAGAAAATGCGTTCGATCTGGTCCTTGATGGGTTCCAAGTGGGCGAATCCGCCGTCGAAGGTGAGGTAGGATTCGTGGATGGCGATGCGCCGGAGGTTGGGGATTTTGGCGAGGAGCGGGATCGTGCTGTCCTTGTAAAGGGGTTTGCCCATCGAGCTGAGTTCGATGCTGGTGAGGGCGGGATGGCCTTCGAGCAGCTTCAGGTTTTCCTCGGCCACGCTGACGTGGTGGAGGGTGAGGTGCTCGAGGGTTTGGATTTTGGCGATGTGGACAAACCCGGCGTCGTTGAACATGGAGCCGCCGGCTTGGAACGAACGGAGCGGGGCATCGGCGAAAGCCTCGAGCGCGGAGCCGTCGAACGCTTCGGCCGGGAGGCTTTTGTCCTTCCAGTTCCCCCAGTGACCGAAGTGCAGGGACTCGAGCGCGGTGAGGGACCGGAGTTGGCGCAGATCGTCGTTCGGGAGGATGGCACCGGTGACTTCGAGGCCGGTGACGCGGCCGCCGGGGCCGTCGAGTTTGGCGGTGAGGGTTCCGGTTTCACCTTGGTAGACGAGTTGGTGGGTGCCGTCGCGGGCGGTGACCGCTTCGGGTTCGCCGTCGAACCAGGGGGCAGTGAGTTCGGCGAGGAAAGCGTGGTCCGACTCGGCCGTGCCGGCTGGGGGCGCGGCTGAAGGTGACCGGGCTTTCAACCATTCGGTGATGTAGGCCTGGTCGTCAGCGGAAAAGAGGGCTGGATCGACGGTGTAAGGCTTTCCTTCCGAGGTGAGGATGTGGATTTGTCCGTCTTCGGCAGCGCCGGTGATTTTGGCTTGGATATCATCGCCGGCGGCGTTGTGGAACGTGCGGAACTCCCCGGCGACAAGCGGTGCGATGGAGAGGAAGAAGATGAGGGCGGCTCGGGGCATAATTCGTGCATTGAATACACGGGCTGCGCCAATGGAGTCTGACAATTAAATCGGGCTCGAGGGACCGGAGCCGTGATGCGGGGCGGGTGATCGGTTCCCCTTCAGCCCCCCTCCCGGGTGCGCCCGGGGAAAGACATCGATGAAACTTCCTTGAA
>CAZCRA010000165.1:0-8671 GCA_964500945.1 uncultured Verrucomicrobiales bacterium
GTCCAGCCCGGCAGTGATCCGCTGCCGATCCGGGGTCGCCGGGTCGGTCCAGGTATCCGGGTCCGCCGCGATGAAGGCGGGCGCTTCCCGCGAAATGGTTTCTCTCGCAGCCACGGCGGCGCCGCGCAACCGGGCCCCGAGTTCCTGCAAACCCGCCAGCCCACCGGGAGCGGGCACCAGGTTTCCGCCGCCCAGGACCAAGCCGTCCGGGCTCCCTGCCGGAACGCGATCCCGGAACCAGGTCCCACCCGCTTCCCACCACGCCCATTCGGGACGCTGCCCGGCGGCTTCGCCTTCCGTAAAGAGGAGCAGCCGATGATCCGGGGCTCGCACCTGAACTTCATCGAGGCGCCGGGAACCGCCTTTGCCATCCACGGGAAAGAGGAGGTCGGGCTCCCCGCGAAAGGTCCAGGCGCTCACCGCCACGCCGGCGGACGTCAATTGATCTGCCAATTCCAAGGCGAGTCGCGCCCGGTGATCGGCACGGGAATCCGCCTCGATGACGATGAGGTATTCCGGCGTCCGTTTCTCCCGCGCCGCCACCGGAGTGAACCAGCCTCCGCGCCGGACGGAAGCGCTCACCGTCCGGGACAAATCGAGCCGCCGCAGGGCATCGGACTCGATGTGCCGCCGCAAAGCCTGAGCGGCGGAACGCAGAATCGCCCGGGGAAAGGGAGAACGCACCGGGACGCGGAAGAGGAGATCTTCATCGGCTTCTTCCGCTGCATCGATGAGGGTCCGGTCCAGGTAGCGGAAGCGCATCCGGCGGGCCATGCCCCAGCCCAGGGAGAGAATCATGAGGCCGGGGATCAGCCCGGCGGCATACGGGAGGAACGGCTGGACGGCGGGCGGGAGCCTGTCATAGGTGGTGCGGCCCCAGCCGGGCAACCAGCCAGGATAGGTGACGATGACTTCCTGGGGCGGGGTCACGGGTTTGGCCTCGGGAGCCTCGGGGAGGAGGACGGGCGTGTCCGGGGCGGGTTCGATCACCGGTGCGGCAGGGGTCGGGGCGGGGTCCGCGTTCGTCACCGTTTTGACGGGCCGGGTGTTCAGCCACCAAGCGGCGCCTCCCGCGACCACGAGCGCAAGCAGGACGCCAAGCATGCGCACCATCCAGGCCGTCCCCGCTCCTTTCTCGATGGTGCCACCGCCACCGTCTTCCGCGGCTCGGGGCAAAAACCGGTCATTGAAGACTTTCCGATACGTCTCCACCTCATTTGGCGCGGCGCAGACCACGGGTTGCAGCAATTCCCGGAGCCGGGACACATCGTCGGGCAACTCCCGGTTTGCCGCCAGCAGCAGCAACAGATCCCGCGCCGCCACCTCTTCACGCACTCCCGCCTCGATCCCCGCACGGCGGAGATCGGCATAGAAAGCCGGGAGTTGGTCGAGGTTCATGGGGTTTCGTGGAGGTGGCTTCCAGCCGCCGAGTGATGCTGGCTGATTAAGAACGGCGGCTGGAAGCCACCGCCACCTTGTTCTTCCAGAGGCCCGTTGGGCCTGATGAAACCCGTGCCGTCATGGATTCCGGCTCAACGCTATCTTTTCATCCGCGTTCTCCCGCGTGTGGATGCAGAATTCCAGGGAATCGAAGATCAACTCCAGGCGATCGTGGAGCCGCTGGCAGATCGTCTCGTCGGGAAGCGAATCCGTCTCGTACAACGCCGTGACCAAATCAATCCCCACCGCACAAGCGGCCCGGGCGGCCATCAGGCTGTCGATGAACTTCTCCCGATCCGTGCTCCAAGCGAACCCCTCCACGACCCGGCAACGGATCTCCAAGGCCGACGCCCGCAACCGCGCCCCCATTTCGTGCCGATCATATTCCGGTAACTCCCGCAAGGTGACGTCACGCACGTCCGCCGTGAGCGACGTGACTTCCTTCCAAAATGGCCAATCTCGATATCCGTTCATTGATCGTTCCGTTTTTAGAGCCAAAGACGTCACCGGCGCTTGGAGGACCAAGCGCCCTACGTCGGTCAACCTGCCCAGCCCTCCAATATCCCCCGGGCTGCTTTCTCGTCGTCGCTGGATTTAATGAGGACCCCCAAGGTCCGCCCAACCGCCGCTTTGTTCTTCGCCAGGGATTGACCCTCTGGAACCACCGCCGCCGCAGCTCGAACCCACTGGATAAGTTCCGCAGTGGCGGGGATTTTGTCGAATTTCCGGGCTCCGGCATGGCGCAAGGCACTGAAGAAGGAGAGGGCTTCCTCCAAAAACGGGGACCGCGTCCGGGCCAAGTCCGCGTGATGATCCCGGACAATCCGGGCCAGCCGGGCGGCATCTGGAAACGAGAGGTGACAGAAGACACAACGCCGCAGGAAGGCATCCGGAAGGTGCTTTTCCGAGTTGCTGGTGAGCAAGACGATGGGGCGGACGTCCGGGCCGCCGGCGATGGCGAACTCCCGCCCGCCGAGTTCTGGGATGGTGAACTCTAAGCGCTCAATCTCGTGGAGGATATCGTTCGGAAAATCCCGGGGCGCTTTGTCGATCTCATCGATGAGGACCACGGAACGTTGTGGGGCGGGCGCGGCCCGTTTTCCCAGGAGCGCGACGCCGTCGGGATCGGCGGTGGGTAAGCAGCGCAAGATGGCGGCGCCGAGAGCTTCGGCGCGGAGGAACTGCCGGACATCGACAGTGCCGCCCCCGGCTTGGGACGCGCGGAAATGGCCCAGGGCATCATAGTGGTAAAACAGCTCTTGCGAGGTGCTGGTGGACTTAGTGTGGAAGGCGAGCGGGTCCCCGAGCTGGAGCTGGCTGGCGATGCTGTGGGCCAGCCGGGTTTTACCCGTGCCCGGCTCGCCAGTCACGAGGAGGGGTTGACCGAGGAGGATGGCCACGTTGACAGCGTCCTCGGTGGCTTGGTCAGCCAGGTAGATTTCCTCACCCTCGGCGGGTTGATGGTCTGCGGAATATTGGCGGAAGGACATGGGTGGGATGGTTCGGATCAGGGTTCAAAGATGGCTTTCTGGATGACTTCGGCGACGTCTTTCATCGCCTTGGGCTTGGGATTGGGTCCGTAGAAGGTGGTCAGTCGTTCGATGACGCGATCCGGGTCAACCCCCAGGGCCGGGAGGGCCTTCTTCACGGCGGAAATTTCCACCCAGTCGAGGGCATCGAGGAACGGCACGTCCGCCAAATCACCGAGGAGAAAAATCTGGAACCGGGGAAAGCGTTTGCGGGCGGTTTCCACGGACTTCCGGACCATGCTGGAGCGGTTCTTCCGGGGATGGTGGGTGATCGCCAAGGAGACGAGGGTCAGGGCATCCGCGTCCGGAGTCTGCCATTCCGGGGACGCCCAGAAGGCGTGGAAACGGTCCAGAAATTTCTCAAAGGCGCCACCGCCCGCCTGATCCGACCGGTAGCGGAAGCTGAACACGGGGAGGACGGGATGGGCGCCGAGCGCATCGCGCAATCCGGGGATGTTCGCGGACGGCGGATGGGGAAAGCGCCGGGCCAGGCGTTGGGGGAGATGGGCCACGAAGTCGTGTGGTTTGCGGAGATCTTCGGCGGAACAGGGGGCGACCTTGTGGAACTCCACCCGCGCGTAGCGAGCTCCGGCGACCGTTCCGATGAGTCCGGCTTGGCTGGCCCAGTCTGCGGTCTCGTGCAGCGCCAAGCATTCTTGGAACTTCTCCACGAGCTGATTCTCCGCCCCTTGAGTGATGATGACGACGGGTCCCGGTGGCCCGGCATCGCCGAGAGCGAGGTTCACGCAAAACGTTTCGAACTGCTGCTTTTGCTCCACCCGGTCGACCAGCCAAGGCAAGGTCCTGGCACCTTCGTCCAACTGCGCGATGGGCGGGCGGACCGAATCCCACCGCGGCGCACCCGCATCGCCGGAAGCGGGCGGAAAGACGCGTTCGAGTTCCCGGATATCGTCTCCGTTCGCCACCACCTTGATGCGGTGAAAGGCGCTCAACCAGTGAAAGGCCGGCGGCGGCGCAACCCCGTCGGAATCGAAGACGATGATCCGCTTATTAAAGCGTTTGGCCAGCTCCAACTCTTCGGCCACATTGTCCGTAAGCCAAGCGTTGCGAGAGGCCAGCAAGAGCAGGGCACCGCACTCCTGGATCCCTTGGGCGATATTTTCCTTCCAACGATCCCCCGCGCCAATGCCACCATCCGCATCAAACCACACGGAATAGGGAACCAGACGCAACTTCTCAAGGAGCTTGAGAACCACGTGGCTATCCGCCTTACTGTGACTATAGAAGAGATCCGCCATTCACTGGACCCGCCCGTGTTGCCTTTTTAAAGCATGGGTGAGGGCAGAGAGCAATCGGGAACGATCCCGGAATCAAGGGAATAGGAAAATTAGAAACAGTGTTTTTCTGCATGGACAATCAATTTCACCTCGTTTGAGGACGGCCCGGGTGTTCGGAGAGCAGGCAGCAGAGGCGCATTTTTACCATGTGATGAGCCGGGCCATCGAGGGGCGAATGATCTTCGATGACGTCGCCAAGGAGCGGTTCCGCGCCTTGCTCGATGCGCAGCTCGCTCTTTATCCTTTGTTCCTCAGGATGTCTGAGCCTCATGAAATCCTCCGCGACGGCCCGAAGCCCAATGCGCGCGACATCGCGGAGAATTTCAACAGGCTTCGGAGGCGCGCCGGACCTGAGGAGGGCCGTGGACGGGACGTGAACCGTCACAGGGGGATGCTGCACCGCGAAAGCAGGGGCGGGAGCGGCCCGGGCTGCGGCGGCGACGGGCGGAGAAAAGCCATTGTTGGAAAGCGAGTCACCTTCGAGTAGACTCAAACCCATGAGCGCGCCGCGCCGCCCCAGCGACTGGACTCCCGAGGATTACCTTCGCGCCGAGCGCGAGGCGGTGATCAAGAGCGATTACTTGAATGGGATCGTCGTCGAGGCGATGGCCGGGGCGCGGCACCGGCACAACTTGGTCGCGGGCAACACCTACGGAGAGATCCGCTCTGCTCTGAAAGGGCGCCCCTGCATCGTTTACGGTTCCGATATGAAAGTCCGGATCGAGAAGGCCAACCTGTTCCGTTACCCGGACGTTTCCGCCGTGTGTGGGCCGATCCATTTCTACGACGAGGTGGAGGATGCCTATGGAAATCCTCAATTCCTCTGCGAAGTTCTCTCCCCCTCCACCCGGTCCCTCGACCGGCACGAAAAGTTCGCCGAATACCGGCTGATCGACACGTTCTCCGAGTATCTCTTGATCGAACCAGATCGGATGGAGGCGGAGTTGCACCGCAAAGATGCCGAGGGGCGCTGGACGTGTGATGGCTACACGGATCCGGACCAGGCCATCGTCCTGGAGTCGCTCGGCGTCACACTGCGGCTCGGGGATCTTTACGAAAAGATCGAGTTTCCAATGCCGTGAGGGTGGCAGGGGTTCCCCGAGGTCCCGGCCGGGAAGGGTGAGCGGAGACGGAGGCAGGCTGGGAGACAAATCCTTCCGTCGGGTGATCGGAAGATGCGGACTTCTTGGGAGCAACAAGCCTGACCCCAAGGAGGGTCCTGGAAGGACTGGCTGAGGGAGCAGGCGCGGGAGATCGACTTCGAAGGCGTGCCCGCCCGGGTGATGACGGCGGAGCACCTGATGGCCATCGCGTTGCAAACAGGACGCGGGAAGGATTTCGCGCGGCTGGTGACCTTTGCGGAGGCGCAGACGGCGGATGATGCGAGGCTACATGTCATCCTGGCACGCCACGGCCTGGAAGCCGCCTGGAAGCGCTTTGAACAAAACTACCTGAACCTGCCATGAGCCCGCTGCTGCAACAAGCCCTGGAAGCCAAGGCCGCCCGCCGGAAGCGGCTCATGGCGCTGCCCTACCCCGAGAAAGTCCGCATCGTGGAACAGATGCGCGCGGCCGCCCGCGAGATCCAGTCCGCGGCAGAAGGTCGGTTGGTGCTGCGCGAGGAGCCGCCCCCCTACGGAAGCACAAAGCCCTAAACCGCCGGATGGAAACGAAACAATACCAGAAGCATTCGCTGCACTGGCTGCGGCGCTATTACCAGACGTGCCGGACCGTGCAGGACGCGGTGGTCCGGGGCGATATGCCGAATGTGGTGCCGGCTTCGATGGCGTTCATGTCGGTGACGGGGGAAATCCCCGAGGGCCAGGGCCTGACCTACGCGCCCGTGAAACAGGTGCCGGGCATCCCGTATGTGTGCCTGCGCATCCCGACCGGCGGTGGCAAGACGCTGGTGGCCTGCGAGGCGGTGAGCCTGGGCGTGAAGGATCTGCTGCAACAGGACCGAGCGCTCATCCTGTGGCTGGTGCCGAGTGACACGATCCGCTCGCAGACGCTCTCCCGCCTCAAGGACAGTGCCGATCCCTACCGGCAGGCACTCGACACCACGCTCGGCAACGTCGCCGTGCTGAACATCGAGGAAGCCACGCGGATGAAGCGGGCCCTGCTGGACAGCCACACCGTCATCGTGGTGGCGACGATGCAGGCCTTTCGCCGAAGGGACATGAGCGCGCTGAATGTCTACAAAAACAACGGCGAGCTGATGAGCCACTTCGAGAACCTGCCCGCCGAACTGCTGGAGGTGATCGAGCGCGAACCGGAAGGGCACTTTAACCAATCCCTGGTGAATGTGTTCCGCCTGCGGAGGCCCTTCATCATCATCGACGAGGCGCACAATGCGCGGCAGCCGCTCTCGTTTGAAACCCTGCGGCCCGGCACCCAGAGCGTGAGCTGAGAGCCGGGTAAGGCTCAGTGGCCGATCCTGGTGCCGGGTGATTTCTCACTTCCCGAGCGCTTCGAAAAAATGAGGCGTCGGGGATAAAGCCGTGCGCGGCCGAGTTCTCGCCCGAAAGCTGGGACAGCATCTTCGCTCAAGCCTTCGAGGGATCGGAACGGGTCCGAACCGGCTTCGGGCCAACGCCATCCGGCACCGAGCGGGCGCACGTCTCACAGGAGCGTAGCAGAAGTCAAAGAGTGCTTGAAGATCAAATTGCAAAAAGCCCGTCCCTAATTTCCTTCCGAACGCTACCGTGCGCTCGATGGGGCTGAATTCTTTGAACTTAAAACACCCCATTGATGAGCAAAACTTTCAAAAATCCATGACATTTATGGCATCCATGGTTAAAAAATACTCCTTCAAAAACCACTAAATGAATCACCCGGATCATAACAACCTCATTCACGGTGAACTCACGGAAGAGATTATCAACGCATTGTTCGAAGTATGTATTATTAATAGACCAGGCCTGGATGAAAAGCTTTATAGAATGCGCAGGTGCGTGAGTTCGCATTGACGTCCATCGGATTTGCCCTGCAACAACAGTATCCGGTGGATTACAAAGGCTTCACGGTCGGGAAGCTGATTCCCGATCTGATTGTGGAGGATAAAGTTATCGTCGATACCAAAGTCGTCACCGCATTCAACGAGAGCCACTCCGCTCAGATGCTGGGATACATGGCCATCACTGAGCCCCCCTTCATCCCCGGGCCAATGGTGACTCGGGCGAGGGAGGGCGACTGAATTCTTTCAAGTATGACACTCACCCCTTGGCACAACGAAAGAAGTGAGGTAAAGACAAAAAGTATGACGGAAAAGGAATTGAAGGCTTTGGAGGCGGTGAAAACCGAGTTGGGGTGTGACGATGACATTGGCCATTTTGCTTGCCGCATCAGTCCGAGGGGGACGGTTACGCGGGATCAAATGGTGGAGATCGTCCGCCGAACGGTCGACAAAGGCTTGGCCATCCTCTTGATTACTTCGGACATCGAGGGCGTGCGTTTCGTGATCGAAGCGGCAGACGCAGATGGGAACCGGTTTACGACGGACAAACCCTTCGATTACAGGACGGACGTGGGGAAAACCTTCCAGGGCAAATTCAAGGAGTTCGTGAGTGACAAAGTGGCCGAGGTCCTGGATCAGTTTTCCATGATGGACGACGGCACCGTGACGATCCCGCCGGAAAAGGTGAAGGCCATCAAGAACAAAATGCGTTGGTTCGCCAAGGTCCTCAGTTGCAAGTCCGTGGACCGGTGGAATCCGGTTACGGTGACGTTGAGGGCCTAGCGGTAGCTAGCTCTTGCTCCCGAACGACCGACTTAGCCGGGAAGACCATCCTGGAACTTGGGGGCGTCTTTTTCCAAGTTGGGGCGGGAGACCCGGTGAAGCCGCTCCCCTTCTTTTAGTCCTTTAAGACTGCGCAGGATTTTCGCGTAACGCTCGATAAAATCCGGTTGGAAACGGTGACCGGGACACTTTTCATTGAGGATCTCTTCCACAAGCAGCCCGTCCTCCGTTCGCATAACACCTTCATGGTCCATGCTCCGCATTACTTTAGATTTCGCGAACGTCAACTATTCGCTCAATCCACGTCTTCCGGGAAAGCAGGATTTCCGGCCCCCGGTTCCTTCCCCCCGAACTCAATCTCGATTCGAAGCAACTTGGGAATTTGGTCCCGCCACTCCTTCCAGTGCGCCTGGCCGGGAACGGTGGGCACTTGGATTCGCGACACGAGCATGTCCGTGTAGGTGATCAAGGTGGCAAGGATGGCCACCGCGTAGAAGGGGCGCATCACATACCAGTGAAAGCGAAAGGAAGTGCGGTATTGCTCCCAGCGGGGAGTGTAGCCAGTGCCGACCTCGTAGCGAAAGAGTGCGTTGACCTTGCTTGTCATGAGGTATTGCAGGACCACGAAGGCAAGCAGCAAAGCCCGGGCCAGCACCTCCCACCAGG
>CAZCRA010000166.1:0-8574 GCA_964500945.1 uncultured Verrucomicrobiales bacterium
GATGCTGATGCCCTCCACCGCGGTCAGATCGACACCGAACTTCTCGTAGAGTTCCCTTTTCGGCCCTCCCTCGCCCGAGTCACCATTGGCCTGGGGAAGATGGGGGTGCAACCGCGACGGCCTGGCGCAGGACCTGGTCGCACTGGCTTGCTTGACACGTGTCGTAGGATGTCGGCCCATCTCGCTGCGTCATGCCGAAAGTTGCCGTGCTCTCTGACATCCACGGCAATCTGCATGCCTTGCGCGCGGTCCTGCGCGAGGTGGCCGAGGAACGCGCCGACCTGCTCTGCGTGGCGGGTGACGTCGTCGGCTACGGTGCGCATCCGCGGGAGTGCCTGGAGCTGCTGCATCGCGTGGGAGCTCATCTCGTCTTCGGCAATCACGAGTCCTACGCCGTGCTCATCGCCCGGGAAGGACCCTCCGCACTGGAGGGTGATTGGGCGTCGAGCCCGGTCTATGCCGGCATCGTCCACACCATCGGGCAGCTGGGCCGGGAGCAGACGCAGGAGCTGCGTCGTCTCCCCTGGGCGAGGCTGATCACGGAGGACACGGCCTTCGCCCACAGCACCCTGCACGAGCCGCAGAAGTGGCACTACCTGCTCTCGGATGAGGATGCGCGGCCCACGTTGGAGGTGATGCGAAGCCGGGGACTCGAGGTCGCCTTTTTCGGGCACACTCACCGGCAGGACTGGTTCGCGCACGCGGCGGAAGCCGTGCCACCCGTGTCCCTGGGTAAGGACCAACTGCGGTTGCCCCAGGGCTGCCGCTGCGCCATCACGGTGGGCTCGGTCGGCCAGCCCCGGGGAGGCGAGAACGATCCGCGTGCCAGCTGGGCGCTGTGGGACACGGAGTCGCGGACGATGCAGTTCCGCAAGACCGAGTATCCCGTGGAAAAGGCGGTCGAGGCCATCCTTGAGGCCGGGCTGCCTCCGGAAGCGGCGGACCGGCTCCAGTGCGGTGGGTGAGGGCCGATGCAATTCCCTCTGTGGTAGGCAGGGTGGTGGACTCCGATCCCGATCGTCCAGCCGCGCTGAAAGCAAAAGGTCACGCCAAGGCTCCCAGGTAAGAATTTTTGCCCCACCCGAACGAGAAAAAGACGGAAGCGGCTGAATTTGGCTGGCTGACGCAGTTTTGTAATGATTTTGTCTCTGAATAAAGCTATCATAAGAAAAATGGCTCAAAATTCCTCGTTCTGAAGGAAAAGCGCTCAACTGTCATCGGAATTGTCGCGCCATTCCCCCCATGCCCTCGATCGACGCGGAGATCCCGGCCGGCGTGAAACCGGTCGGCTACGAGTTCCTGACCCGGGAGTATCATCTCGAGGTGCTGCCTCATCACGTGCAGTCCTTCCTGGGACGCACGAATGAGCGACAGACCCTCGTTCGGGAGGGCAAGGCGGTCGTCATCTACCCGAAACGGACCCGGGTGGGGGAGACCTGGGTCGATCACCTGGAGTTTGCGCTGCGCTATGAGGGACTGCATCCCGATTTGATCGGTATGCTGTTCAACGCTGTGGACGAACAACTGCTGGTGGAGCGGCTGCGGGCCAAGCCGGGGGGCAGGTATCTGCGCCGAGCCTGGTACTGCTACGAGGAACTCACCGGGAGTCGCTTGCCGGTCCCGGATTTGAAGGCGGGCAACTACGTCGACCTCCTCGACCCGGAGGTCTACTACACGGGGTCGCGACGCCGGATCCAGCGGCAACGGATCCACCAGAATTTGCTGGGAGACCTTCGCTTCTGCGCCCTGGTTCGCCGCACGGAGACGTTGCGGGAGTTTGAGGACAAGCGTCTCGATGAGCGGACCCGGAAGGCGATCGCCAAGTATCCTCCTGAGCTGTTTCAGCGCGCCCTCCGCTACCTCTACCGCAAGGAAACGAAGTCCTCCTTCGAGATCGAGAAGGAAACGCCGGACCAGAGGCGGGCGAGCCAGTTCGTCCATCTGCTGCTGCAGGTGGAGTCCCGGGATTCCCTCACCAAGGGCGCCCTCGTTGCGTTGCAGCAGGCGATCGTCGATTCGAGATTCGCCAACCAAGGCTATCGCAATGAGGTGGGCGAACAAATCTACGTGGGAACCACCGCCGGATGGGGGAGGGAGATCGTTCACTTCGTCGGCCCCAAACCGGCGGACGTGCCTCTTCTCATGGACGCCTTTCTGGACACGGCCCGCGGTCTGCGGGACTGGGAACCCGATCTGCCGGCAGTCATCGCCGCGGCCATCACGGCCTATGCGTTCGTCTTCCTGCACCCGTTCAGCGACGGAAACGGCCGGATCCATCGGTTCCTCCTGCACCACGTCCTGGCGCGGAAGGGATTCTCTCCAAACAAGGTGATCTTCCCGGTTTCGGCGGTCATGCTGAACCGTCCCCTCGACTACGACCGGAGCCTGGAGTCGTTCAGCCAGCCGCTCATGGAGCGCGTTGACTACGAACTGGACGACGAAGGAAGGCTCACGGTGCGCAACGAGACGGCGGACTACTACCGGTTCATCGACTACACGACCATCTGTGAAACGGTCTACGCCTTCATCGAGGAGACCATTGAAAAGGAGTTGCCCGCCGAATTCGCTTTCCTGCAGCACTACGACGAAGCGCGCCGGGCCATGCGGGAGATCGTGGATTTGCCGGAGCGCATCGCCGACCTCTTCGTGAGGTTGGTCGTGCAGAACCGGGGACGGATGTCCCGAACGAAACGGAAACTGAGCAGCTTTGAGAAGCTCAGGGACGAGGAGGTGGAAGAACTGGAGGCCGCGGTGCGAAAGGCGTTCCGGTTGGAGGGGGAGTGAGCGATGACCGGTGAGATGGATCGGGACGAAAGCAATCCTTCTCACCGTCGCTTCAGGTTCCGGCGTCCATGACCTGGCTCGCCGCACGCAAGGGTTCTTGAGGGCTCCGCCAGAGCCGTCGACCTCGAAGCGGTGTGGCGGGCCGATTTCGGGTCGCGCATCCCTTGTCGGGAAGCGAACGCGCGCCGGCGCAAGCGGTCCGGGCCGACGCGTCGTCGAAACTTGCCGTTGCATCCGACTGTTTTGTGTGTAGTAACTACTACACGGTCATGCCCAAGATCCCTCCATTTGGTTCGTTCCTGCGCGAGCAGCGCCTGGCCAAGGCGGTCGACGATCCTTCCTTCTCCCTGAGGAAACTCGCCGACCGGGTCGGCATTCAGCCGTCCTACCTCAGCAAGATCGAGCGCGGCACGCAGGCGCCCCCTGGCGAAGAGACCATTTGCCGCATCGCCGATGAGCTCGGTCTGGACCGGGATGCTCTGCTCGCACTGGCCGGGAAAGTCTCCGCCGATCTCCTGGAAGTCATCCTGGAGCGCCCCACTCTCGTCGCCGAGTTGATCCGCTCGATCAAGCGGCTTCCTGCGCAGCGCGTCTCGGAACTCGCCCGGGAAGTCCGGGACGGCGACTGGTGACCCTTTCGAAAACTCCCACCGATCAAACCCTCATGATTACCCTTCAATCAGACTGCCTTCAGTTTTCCTTTCCTGAAATCGACGAACGACTGCGAGGACTCGTCGAGAATCACATCCAGCAGATGATGCCCCGGTTGTTGGCCGAGAACCGGGAACCCGCGCTCACCCAATTGAAGAGCCGCTACGGATACCAAGAGGCCGGCCAAGAAGGACAGAAAGCGGCTGTCGAGCAGTTGATGCAGGCCACGCCGAAGCAGATCGAGGAAGCCCTTCGTCGTGTCTGCGAAAGCCAATGTAATTCGGTAGAAGGTGACTACGCGAGCGTTGGCGTGGAGTTCCAGCGCACCTTGCGCATCCCTGACGACGGGGAGGTTTACCCACTGCCGGCCGGATTGGGCCGGTTCCCCTTGCGGCACATCGACGACTACGAAGAGGCGGTTCCAGCTTCGTGGCGGAAGCGGGGGGGCGTCATGATGCCCATGCACCAGAGCGAGGCGCTGTGGCTGAACTTCACGGGCCAGTATCCCTTCGCGGTGAAGGTAGGCACCGGGAAGATCAACGCCGTGACCGGGGACGCCTGGGCGGCGGATCTGCAACGCGACCCGCAGGACTATCTGGTGCGGCCCGAACAGCCGTGGCTCGATGGATTCTCGGTGGGCGAAGGAATCATCCGGCAATTTGTCGCGATGCCGCTGGGTGAGGATTACTCCGTCGAAGAGCAGCTGACGGGGAACGCTGATGTGGGCGGGATCCAGTTGCAAGTCTACCCGATGCGAGCGGAGGCCTACTTCGAGAAGGAACTGAAGGAGCGGTTGCCCCGCCGGCTTGAGGACCTCTTGGAGGAATTGGTGGGCTACCGGATCATGGAATCGGGGATTCGCTACTGCTATACCCTTCACAAAATGGATTGCTCGAGTGCCATGGGGCTCGGAGCGGGGGGGACCATGCGCCAGGAAATCTACCAGGACTACCGGGACCCCCGGGATTGGGACTTGGGTTCGACGAGCCGCTGCTTCGTCCACCTCTGCAATTCGCTGGTCTGGAGACAGATGACCGGCAGCAACCCTCCGCATCCGCCCCTGACGCTACGGGAATATGCGGATGCCCATGTTCCGTGGTTCGACCACTACCGGGACGACTTGGAGGCAGTGGGAGGCTCAGAGACGCTCGCCGCCGTCAAGAGTGTGGTTCAGATGGGCGAGGAGAAGGGAGGTGCCCCCGTGACCGAGAACACCAGTGTCTCCCCGAACTTGATCGTCCAGTCCGGCAACGCCCGGCGCCCGGATGAAGTGCGTGAGTGGAGCGAGGAAGGATAGATGAGGGAGCGATTTGACCCCGGCAGACACGAACGGCCCGTGCCGTCAATCGCGACCTCGCGCCTGCCCTGTTCCTCGTGTCGTCTTCCCGCCGTGACCGCCAGATCGGGAGATCGCGGAACTCCCGTCTGCCGCAGGTGATGGGCCGTTTGGTTTTTCCCATGGTCGCAAAAGCGCCCATGCCTTTTGCCAAAATGGGACGACATTCCCCCCTTGCTAACCGGGAGACCGCAACACGTGTTCCGCGAACCGGAACCGGAACGACATCTGGAGTTTTGCTCCGCGGATTCGGTCCCACCCAACCGTTCAGGTCTGTCCTCCCGTCGCAACCACGACCCCTCCCGGTAGCTGCAACAGCCGCCGGAGCATGACAGACAGACCGCACGGCGTGCTGTCCCCTCCTGGAGGCTTCCCATGCAATCCGGAAGTGTCTCCCGTCTGGTTCGTCGGAGGAACGGCATCCGTTCACCCGGCAAACTGCTCCCCAATCTGGCTCACCCTTCACCCCTCTCTCCTCTCATGAATATCGAATGCCTCCTCGACTACTCCACCGTCCTCGCCAACCAAGGTCGCCCGGTTCACCTCTCCGTCCGGCTCCAGGCCGGAACGGCCGAAGTGGAGCAGCGGCGGCCCATGGCCTTTTGCGTCGTGCTCGACCGCAGCGGGTCCATGGGCGGGAAACCGCTCGACCGGGCCAAGACGGCTTGCGAGACCGTGATCCGGAATCTGCGTGCCGAGGACGAATTCGCCCTGGTGACCTTCGACACTCGCGCCCAGGTGGTGGTGCCGTTGCAGAAGATCACCGACCGGCAGAAGACAATCGCCGCGGTGCGGGCCTTTGAGGAGCGCGGCATGACCAACCTGACGGGCGGCTGGATGCTGGGCCGGGACGAATTGCTCAAATTTCCGGCCGGAACCACGCGGCGGCTCCTGCTTCTCAGTGACGGTTTTCTCAACCAGGGCATCACCGATCCGGGCGAGGTCGTCCGGATCGTGGGCGATGGTCTGGAGCGGGGAAAGATCCGCAGCAGTACTCTGGGGTTCGGCGATGCTTATGACGAGACCCTGCTCGACCGGCTGGCCACGTCTTCGGGAGGCAACTTCTACGACGCGAATTCCGCCGACAAGCTGCCCGCCATCTTCACTGCCGAGTTGGAGGGTCTGCAGAAGACCGCCGCGCAGAACGTGCGGGTGCGCATTCGCAAGCGGCAGTTCTGCGAACGGTGGAAATCCCTGGCGTCCTATTACTCCGTGCCCTTGCCGGACGGGCGCACCGAGGTGTCCCTGGGGGATCTCGTGAGCGAGGAATCAGCCACCGCGGTCTTCGAGCTGGAGGTGCTTCCGCTGCCCCTGCTCGCCGATAGTACGCCCGCCGCCAGCCTCGAAGGGGAGGAACTTTTGGAACTGGAGTTTCTCTGGGACGACCTCACCGGGGGCGAAGTCAAGTCCTGCTCCCGGGTGCAGACCCTCCGCATCCTGGCCACCCAGGATCCGGATGACGTGAAGGTGAACGTGGACGTCCTTCCCGGGGTGGCGACCCAGCGGGCCGGGGTGGCGGTGGATGCGGCGCTGCGCGAGATGGAAGGCGGCCGGGTCCGGGAAGCCCTGGAGGTGCTTCGAGAAGCGCTGCGCCGTCTCAAAGAACTGGGCCGCGATGACCAGGTGGCCGACGGGGTCACGACCCTGGAATCGATGATCGCGCGCATCGAGGCCTACGGTGACCTCGACGCCCGGTCCTCGAAGACCTATCGCTACCGGTCCAGTCACATGCTGAAGATGAAGAGCCGGCAGATGTGGACCCTGGACGAACCGGCCCCGGGGTATTCGGAGCAATCGACTCCGCCATCCTCAGAACGCGAGGGTGAATCCGGGGAGGCTGGCCAGGGAGATGAGCCCAGCGAATGAGCCAGACGTGACGAGGGCGGTCTAGGACTCCCCCCGCCACGACGGCGCCCCGGTCGCCCGAGTAGGGAAACCATGCTTGGCCGCGGGGCCGGGATCTTCCAAACAAACCGGGGCTTTGTAACCGCGCTGCCCTCCACCCACGGTAGCCTCTACCCTGACCTTCCATCCATGCTCGAAGAAGTCCCCCCAATGCCGGCCGGAACGCAGGTCGCGGCCACGCCGGACGGCCATGACATGTTCCGCGTGGACGTGGCCGGTCTGCGCCGGAAATTCGCCCACCGTTCCAAGAAGTTCCTGCTCTATGAGCTCTACCAGAATGCCGTCGACGAGGACGTTACTCGTGTCGTCATCGAACTTACACCAATGCCGGGAGGCGAGCGATGCCGCCTCGTGGTGGAAGACGACAGTCCCGAGGGGTTCAAGGATCTGACCCACAGCTACACGCTCTACGCGGACAGCACCAAACTGCACAATCCGGAGCAGCGCGGGATTTGGAACCTGGGCGAGAAGCTCGTTCTGGCATTTTGTACGCAGGCCACCATCGCCTCCACGAGAGGCACGGTTCGCTTCCAGGACGGGCGCCGCTTTCACTCCGGCGCCCGGCGGCTGCGAGGGACCCGGTTCGAGGGGGAGATCCTCATGAACGCGCAGGAGTACGAGACGTGCTGCCAGGGCATGGCGAGCTTGATTCCTCCCGCCGCGATCGAGGTCTCTTTCAACGGCAGTCGGCTTCAGGCTCCCCCCTACGTGAAAGAGTTCACCACCACCTTGCCGACGACGATCGGGGATCGCGAGGGAGGCATTCGCCGCACGCGTCGTAAGACGATCGTTCGACTCTACGAGCCAGGGGAAAAGACGGCAGGCTGGATCTATGAGATGGGCATTCCCGTCGTGGTCAGCGGCACCCGGTGGCACTGCGACGTGCAGCAGCGCGTGCCTCTCAACATGCAGCGGGACAACGTGACACCGGCCTACCTGCAGGAACTGCGTGTGGCAGTCCTCAACGCCACCCACGACCTGCTCGACGAGGACGATGTTCTCAAGGACTGGGCCCGGGCTGCCACCAACGACCGGCGTTGTGTGCCGGAAGCCACGACGCGGGCCCTGGATCTGCGATTCGGCGAACGGCGGGTTTCTTACGACCCGTCTGATCGGGAGGCGAACAAGAAGGCGATGGCGGAGGGCTACTCCGTGGTGCATGGCGGTTCACTCTCGAAGCAGGAGTGGAGCAATGCGCGGGAAGCCGGCGCCATTCAACCGGCCGGGCAAGTGACCCCCAGCCGCCGGGAAGAACCGATCGGGGAGGGACAGCCCGTCCAGATCACCCCGGAGATCGCAATGGTCGAGGCCTACATCCATCGGATCGCTCCCCGATTGATCGGGCATGATGTGACGGTGCGGATCGTCGACAAGCCCACCTGGATGGTCGCGGCCACCTTCGCGAGAGGCGGTGCGGAATTGACCCTGAACCTGGGCACGCTCGGTTCGCCCTTCTTCCAGGATCGCTCCTGGGAGGGGCTGCAGCGGATCAATGAGCTTTTGATCCACGAGTTCGCTCACGAATACACGAGCGATCACTTCACGACGAAGTTTCACGACAGCGTGGGCATGCTGGGCGCACGGCTGGCAAATTTGGCTCTTCGTGCGCCGGAGGTGTTTGGCGGGATGATCAACCCCCAAGAGGGACACGCGTTTCAGACAGTGCGATCCCATCCGGTGAGGTGCACGGTCCGCTGAGGTCGAGCAGGGTCGGAGTGACGCCCCCCATTTTTGGCTCCTATCAGTCGGACGACATGCCCAGGAACGTGGTGAGGTCGGCGAACGGCACTTCGATTACGATGTCGGCCAGGTCCCGGAGGCGGCGCGCCATGCCGTGGAGTGTCTTGCTCTTATGAAACTTCCCCGTTGATCGGGGTTAAGTTGAAGCCGAGTTGCTC
>CAZCRA010000167.1:0-8534 GCA_964500945.1 uncultured Verrucomicrobiales bacterium
GGACGCCTGGATCGATGACGAAAAGACCCAGATCGGCTACGAGATCCCCTTCACCCGCCACTTCTACGAATACCAGCCCCTGCGGTCGCTGGAGGAGATCGCCGAGGACCTCCGGGCCCTCGAAGCCGAGGCGGAGCAACTGCTGGAGGAGGTGCTGTCGTGACGGCTGCCACACCATCACCCGCTTTGCCCGAGACTGGGCTAATTGCCGTGGACTCGGTTCCGTCTTCTTGGCGAAGTTCGACGATTCGCCAGATCTCCCGACCAGTCTCAAGGAAGGGCTTCCCCAATCTACCCGTGCTCTCTGTCTACCGGGACTACGGCGTGATTTTGAAGGACTCCCGGGACGACAACCACAATGCTACCGGCGAGGACCTAACCCAGTACAAGGCGGTCTATCCCGGCGATCTCGTCTTGAACAAGATGAAGACGTGGCAGGGCTCGTTGGGTGTCTCTGACCACGAGGGACTTGTGAGCCCTGCCTACATCACCTGTAAGACGACACCTGCTGAGAATCGCCGGTTCCTGCATCACCTCCTTCGCTCAACACCTTACATCCACGAGTATCACCGGATCTCGTTCGGCGTCCGGGTAGGTCAGTGGGACATGCGTTACGAGGACTTCCGAGAGATTCCCGTCTACCTGCCACCCCGCCCCGAACAAGACGCCATCGTGGCGTATTTGGACGGGAAGCTGGAGGCGATCGACCGCTACTTGCGGGTGAAGGAGCGGGAGATGGCTCTCTTGGAGGAACGCAAGCGGGCCCTCATCCACCGGGCCGTCACCCGCGGCCTCGACCCCAACCCCCAACTCCAACCCTCCGGCATCCCCTGGCTCCCAGAGATTCCGGCGGGGTGGCGGCCGGTCAAAGCTGGCTTCTACGTGGAAATCCTGTCCGGATATGCTTTTCCGAGCGTCGGCTTTACGCATGATGAAAATGACATCGTTCTCCTCCGTGGAATCAACGTCGGTGTCGGATCAGTCCGCTGGGACGAAGTGGTTCGCTGGCCAAGGGACGCAGCTAGATCCTTGAGTCGCTTTGCCCTTCGGGAAGGGGATCTCGTCATGGGAATGGACCGGCCATGGATCAGTGCTGGCATGCGTGTCGCTCAGATTTCTTCTGAGGACCTACCGTGCTTGCTGCTTCAACGGGTGGCCAGACTCCGAGCCAAGGCACCCCTTACTCAGGCGTTTTTGCAGCTCGTCCTCTCGACTGACCTATTCATCGATTACTTCACCCCCATCCTTACCGGCGTCAGCGTTCCTCATTTGAGCCCCGATCAGATCGGAAACTTCCGGTTTGGCCTGCCTTCAACCGGCGAGCAGGACTCTATCGTGAAATTAGTGGAAGAGAACGCCACCAAGATCGACACCACCATCACCCGAGCCGGCCGCCAGATCGAGCGGATGCAGGAATACCGCACCGCCCTCATCGCCGAAGCGGTGACGGGGAAGATCGACGTGACGGGCCGCCCGAACTGAACCAGACTGCCGCCATGCGCCTGCTCCACTACCTCGAGATCGAGAACTTCAAGCGTTTCGGGAAACGCCAGCGCATCGAGCTGGAGCATCCGGCGGTGCTCATCGGCCCGAACAATTGCGGCAAGACCAGCGCGATCCAGGCCCTGGCCCTGTGGTCCTTCGGGCTCAAGACCTGGTATTCGGGACGCCGCGATTCGAAGGCCAGCGAGCGGGTCGCGACCGCCCTGAACCGGCTCAGCATCGTCTCGGTGCCAGTCACGCGGACGCGTTTTTTCTGGAAGGACGCCCGCGTGCGGGCCGGCAACCAGCCGATCATCATGTCGATCACCGTCGGCGTGGAATACAAGGGCAAGGTCCGCCCGGTGACGATGAAGTTCAAATCGCAGTCGGACGAGTTGGCCTACTGCGAGCCAGGAGAGGATTGCTCCGAGGACCTCGACCTCATCGGGTATGCCGCGCGGCTCAACGTCGAGCTGCTCTATTCCATGTCCGGCATCGAGACCGAGGAGCCGGTGATCAAGCCCGGGCGGATCAACGTCCTGCTGGGCCAAGGCCAGACGGCCCAGGTGCTGCGCAACCTCTGCCTGATCGTTGCCCGCGACGCTCCCGACGACTGGAAGCGGATCACGAGCCTGATGAAGCGCCTCTTCGGGGCGGAGCTCATGGATCCGGTGGAGGACGAGGTGCGCGGTGTGGTCGAGCTGTTCTATCGACAGGCCGAAGTGAAGGAAGCCCTCGATATCAGCATGGCCGGGCGCGGCTTCCAGCAGATGCTGCTCATCCTTTCCTACCTGTTTTCCCACAAGCGCAGCGTGCTGCTGATCGACGAGCCGGACGCCCACCTCGAGATTCTGCGGCAGCGCCAGGTCTACGTGCTGCTCCGCGATGTGGCCCACCGCAACGAGTCGCAGGTGGTCATGGTCACCCATTCGGAGGTGATCCTCAACGAGGCCATTGACACCAACCTGACGCTGATTCTCGACGGTCAGGCCGATCAGGTCGGCGGCTCCGAGAGGATCCGGAATTCCCTGAAGCATTTCGGCGCCGATCACTATGTGAGGGCGCGGGAGACAGGCTCGGTGCTTTACGTGGAAGGGAGCACGGACGTCGATATGCTCCGGGGTTTCGCCCGAAAGCTCGGGCATTCGGTGGCCGAGGTGCTTGAACAGGGGAGTCGCATCAATGTCTACTATCTCCAGGACAACTATCCGCAGGCCGAACGGGAGGTCGAGCAGGAGCTGGAGCGGGTCGAGGGCGGCTATGGGATTTCCGCGAGGAAGCACTTCTTCGCCCTGCGCGACATGGTGCCGGGGCTGCGGGGCTTGGCCCTGCGAGACGGTGATGCCCGGCGGGGTTCGACTGAAGGCGAGGATGGTGGTTTCCGCGAGCACGTTTGGAAGCGTTATGAGCCGGAGAACTACTTCGTGACTCCCGAGCTGTTGGCCGGCTTTGCGATGCGGCATCTGGAGGATCAGGAGCTGTTCGGGGGATTTCGCCCGGCGGTCGATGAGATCCTCCGCGAGCTGTTGCTGGATCGGGTGTTCAGCGGTTCCGATGAAGATTTGTCCGCTTATCTCGAAGCCGAGCCGAACCAGAAAGGCCTGATCTGGCGAGCCCAGACCTCCGGGGTCAAACTCAGCGACTTTGCCGAAGAATTCTTCCGACGTCTCGCCACCAGGACCGGAACCCGGATGCTGCTCCGCAAAGGCGAACTCCACCTGCTCATCGACGAGTGCTCGGGAGAGCATTTCAACGGGGAGATCCGGGAAGTTCTCGATCTGATGGGACAGCTGCTCTGCAGCTCAACGCCATGATGAAGGAAGGCCCCGATTTGCTGAGGCGCTCGACGATCTCAAGGAGATATCGACAGGAACCATCGGCACGTTTAGCCTGAGTCATGCAGTTTCGCAACCTTTCCATAAAGAACTGGCGAAACTTCACCAAGGTGGACGTGGCCTTGCAAGACCGGATGTTCCTCGTGGGGCCGAACGCCTCCGGAAAGTCGAACCTGCTGGACGTGTTCCTTTTTCTCCGAGACCTCGCGCGCCCGGACGGCGGCCTGCAGCGGGCCGTGGAGTCTCGCGGATTGATGAAAAAGCTGCGTTCCCTTTTCGCACGGCGGAACTCGAAGATCGAGATCGAGGTGACGCTGGACGGCGGGGAATCCTCCGGAGAGTGGACCTACCGCATCGCCATCGGCCAGGAATCGACCGGACGTCACCGTCCCAAGGTGGCCCACGAGGAAGTCATCCACAACGGGAGGTCCCTGTTTTCACGGCCGGACGCCGACGACGAGCGCGACGCGGAGCTGCTCACCCAAACCTGGCTGGAGCAGATCTCCCAGAACAAGGCGTTCCGCGAGTTGGCGGCCGTTCTGCAACAGACTCACTACCTCCACCTGGTGCCGCAGTTGGTGAAGTTTCCGGCCATGGCCAACCGGGAAGCCGTGGGGAGCGATCCTTTCGGCGTCCATTTCCTGCAACGGATCATGGAAACCCCGGAGAGCACCCGGAAATCGCGGCTGAAGAAGATCGAGCAGGTCCTGCAGGTCGCGGTTCCGGAGTTTCGGGATCTCCGCGTGGATCGGGACCCGGACACCGGGATCCCACACGTCGAGGCAAACTACCGCCACTGGAGGCCTCAGGGCGCGGTGCAGCGCGAGGATCAATTCTCCGACGGCACTCTGCGCCTGATCGGCCTGCTCTGGTCGCTCTTGGAGGGCCGATCTCTGCTTCTTCTCGAAGAACCCGAGGTCTCTCTGCATTCCGAAATCGTTCGCAAGCTGCCTGCGATGATGTGGAAAATCCAGCGGCAGACCAAGCAGCGCCGCCAGTTATTCGTCTCCACCCACAGCTATGAGATGCTGAGTGACTGCGGAATCCTTCCGGAGCAGATCCTCCTCCTCCGTCCCGGCGAAGGCGACGGAACGCGGGTGGATCCGGTTTCCGGGATCGCCCAGGTCCGCGATCTCATGATCAACGGCCTTACGCCAGCGGATGCGGTGTTTCCCTTCACCCGCCCAGCCAATCTGAATCAGCTCAGTCTGTTCGAGTAGCGGCGATGGAGGTGGTGGCGAACTATGCGATCGAGGATGACCTCAGCGCCGCCGTCGTCCGCCGGTGCCTCGACCACGTCGGGATTCATCCGGGGACGCCCCTGGGCCGCCGAGGGTGTGGTTGGCTGAAGGCCAACGCGCAGGCGTTGAACCAAAGCGCGGCGGGAATCCCCTGCGTGATGCTCACGGATCTGGATCGGAACGCCTGCCCGCCCGGTCTGGTAGAGCAATGGCTGGGGGCGACAACTCGCCACCCGGACTTCCTCCTCCGCGTGGCCGTGCGCGAGGTGGAAGCGTGGCTCTTGGCGGACCGGAGAAATTTCGCGCGGTTTCTGGGGGTGGCGGAGGCGAACCTCCCGCGCGATTTTGAGTCCCTGGACGATCCCAAGCTCACCTTGTTGCTGGCAGCACGCCGGAGCCGAAACCGGAGGCTCCGCGAGGACATCGTGGCCGAGGCCGAGCACGGCCCGGTGCAAGGTCCCGCCTACAACGACGCCCTCGGAGGCTTCGTCACCACCCGTTGGGATCTGGTCGAAGCAGCAAAATACTGCCTCAGTTTGGACCGCATGCTGACCCGTTTGGAGGACTTGCAAAAACGGAAGGACGGCTGAGGACCATTGCACGAGAAGCGAGTCGGGCCTACCTTGCTGATATCTCATGACCATCGATTTGGAGCCCAAAGTTCTGCCATGGCTGTCTTTCCGGCGTGTAAGTGCCCTGCAGGTTGAAGGTGGTTGGCTGCCCAAGCCCCAGGTGTCCCTGGATGAACCCGTCCCTGATGCCTATCACTGAGAATGGACAATTCATGATGGCTCTTGAGACGTGAAATCACCCATGCCGACCACCCTCGACGAAGCCTCCCTCGAAGCCCTAATCGAGGCGCACCTGCTCGACGCCAACGGTTACACCAAGGGCGACCCGGCCGACTACGACCGCACGCTGTGCCTCGACGTGCCGCACCTGATTGCCTTCCTCGAGGCCACCCAGCCCGAGGTGGTGACAAAACTCGGCCTCGGGGAGGAGGGGGCGAGGCGTACGAGGTTCCTTTCCCGTCTCTCGTCGGAGATCCGCAAGCGTGGCGTGGTGGACGTGCTGCGCAAGGGCATCAGCCACCAAGCGGCTTTGAAGATCCACCTCTTCTATCCGACTCCTTCGGCGCACAACGAGGAAGCTTCCACACGCCACGCCGCAAATCGATGGATCGTGACCCGGCAGCTTCGCTATTCCGCCGACGAAACCGCCCGGGCGCTCGACTTGGCGGTTTTTGTCAATGGCCTGCCCGCGGCCATGTTTGAACTGAAGAACTCCCTGACGAAGCAGTCCACCCAGGACGCGATTCGGCAGTATCAACTCGACCGGGCGGCGTCCGAGCCGCTCTTCCGCTTCGGGGTATGCCTGGTCCACTTTGCCTTGGACGACCAAACCGTGGCGTTTTGCACCGAACTCCGAGACGAGAAATCGGTCTTTCTTCCGTTCAACCAAGGCTGGAACGAAGGTGCCGGCAACCCGCCCAATCCGGCCGGACTCAAGACGGACTATCTCTGGAAGGAAATCCTCACGAAAGAGGTCTTCGGCTGCATCCTGGAAAAGTTCGCCCAGATCGTGGAGGAAGAGGATTCGAAGACCGGCCGGAAGAAGCGGAAACAGATCTTTCCGCGCTATCACCAGCTCGACGTGGTGACCGAACTGCTCGGGAGAGCGGCGGCATCCGGCCCAGGACACCGCTACCTCATCCAGCACTCGGCCGGTTCGGGCAAATCCAACTCCATCACCTGGCTAGCTCATCAACTCACCGAACTGACCGCGCCCGGCTCGGCGGCACCCGTCTTTGATTCCATCATCGTGGTGACGGATCGGCGGGTGCTTGACAAACAACTGCGCGACAATATCGCCCAGTTCGCCCAGGTGAAGGGCGTGGTGGAGGCCATCACCCAGGGCGCGCGCCAGCTTCGCACGGCCTTGGAAGCTGGGAAACGGATCATCATTACCACGATCCAGAAGTTTCCCTTCGTCTGCGAGGACATCCAGGCGTTGCCCGGGAAGCGGTTCGCCATCCTGATCGATGAAGCCCACTCCAGCCAGGGTGGCCAGGCAGCGGCCAAGTTGAACGAGACCCTCAGCGCGGAAGACGAGGCCTTCTACCAGAGCGACGAAGACCGCTTAAACCGGATCATGGAGTCCCGGCGGTTTCTGCCCAACGCGAGCTACTTCGCTTTCACCGCCACGCCCAAGAACAAGACTCTGGAGCTGTTCGGCGAAAAGCAGCCCGATGGATCGTTCCGGGCCACGCATGTCTACACGATGCGGCAGGCTATCGAGGAAGGGTTCATTCTCGACGTGCTGGAGAATTACATCACCTACGACAGCTACTACAAGCTTCTGCAGAAGGGTGAGGAGGATCCGGAGGTGGATGCCAAACGCGCACGCAAGAAGATGAAGAAATTCGTGGAAAGCCACGAACACGCCATCCGGCAGAAGGCCGAGATCATGATCGATCATTTCCACGACGAGGTGATCGCCAAGCGCAAGATCGGCGGCCAGGCCAAGGCCATGGTCGTGACTTCCGGCATCGAAAGGGCCATTCAATACCGCCTGGCTTTCGAGGCCTATCTCCGCGAACGCAACAGTCCCTACCGGGCTCTCGTCGCGTTCACCGGCGAGAAAGAATACCGCGGCGAAAACTACACGGAGGACTCCATGAATAGCTTCGCTGGAAGCACGATCCCCGAGGAGTTTGAAAAGGACGAGTATCGCTTTCTCATCGTGGCGGAAAAATTCCAGACAGGGTTCGACCAGCCGAAGCTCCATACGATGTATGTGGATAAGGAACTAGCCGGGGTCCAGGCGGTGCAAACGCTTTCGCGGCTCAATCGCACCATTCCAGGTGTGAAGTGGGACACGTTCGTGCTAGATTTCCACAACACCGCCGAGCGAATCCGGCAGGCGTTTGAGCCCTATTACCGGACCACCATCCTGAGCGAGGAGACGGATCCCAACAAGCTGCACGATCTCAAGGCGGATTTGGACGGTGCGCAAGTCTACTGCCTGGAAGATGTGGAGACCTTCGTTTCCCGGTTTCTCCGCAACGCGGTGCGCTATGATCTCGACGGTATCCTCGACGCCTGCGCCGCCGTTTATCGAACGGAACTCGACGAAGACGGCCAAATCCGTTTCAAGGGCAATGCCAAGGCCTTCGTCCGGACCTACAGTTTCCTGGCGTGCGTCCTGCCCTACCAGAGTGCCGCCTGGGAGAAGCTGGCGATTTTTCTTCGCTTCCTCATTCACAAGTTGGCCTCCCCGGACGATCCGGATTTGGCCCACGGTGTGATGGAAGCGATCGACATGGACTCCTACCGGGTGGAAAAGCGCGTGACGCAGGCCATCCTCCTAGAAGGCGAGGAGCCGCTTTCCCCTGTGCCATCCGGTGGGGGCGGAGGAAAGAGCGATCCCGAGTTCAATCTTCTCTCGAATATCATCAAGAGTTTCAACGACCAGTTCGGCAACATTGCGTGGTCGGATGAGGACCGGCTCCGCAAAACCATCGCGGAACTGCGGGACATCATCGAGGAGGACAGCTCGTTCCAAGACGCGAAAGCCAGCCAGCAATCCGAGCAAACCATCCGGATCGCTCACGACCACGCCCTTCAGCAAGCCATGCTCGGTCTCATGAAGGATCACACCCAGCTCTACAAGCTCTACGCCGACAACGCGGACTTCAAACGCGCCCTCGGAGACGCGCTGTTCCGGCTGGTCATGACCGAGGAAGCGGCGTGACCCTGACGGTGCCAGGGCGTCGAGAAACATCGTGTCCGCTACAGAGCCGGAGCCGGAAACGAATGCACGTTTGCTGGACTGTTGACGCGAGGGGCATCAGCCGACCCCCCACTCACCAAACCGCTTCCACCGGCGAGTCCTCGCGATGAAACGCACGATCTTTGGTCAGGACCGCTACGCCGTGAACCAGTGCGGTGGCGGCGATAATGCGGTCAGCTGGGTC
>CAZCRA010000168.1:0-8445 GCA_964500945.1 uncultured Verrucomicrobiales bacterium
CGGGTCCACCGCCCCGTTGCTCGGCGAAATTCAGGCTTTTCGAGACCTCGGTGACGAGTCGTGAGACGAGGTCGAAGATTCGCTCCTGGGTAAGGACTTCGAGGTCGTCGAAATGGATGGGTTCCTCGTCGTGGTAGCCGGGAAAAAGGATGCGCAGGAGATCGCTGCAGATGGAGGCGATCGCGCGCTTCGAGGGGAGATTCGTGCAGTCGATGCGATTGATGCCGCCGACCTCATGGTAAGATTCCACGAGGGAGTGCGCGATCCGCTTTTTGGGGCAAGTTTCCATGGGTTCAGGGTCTTTCGGACCTGAAGGGACGGTTTCCCCCCACGTTACGCCGGTCCCGCCACGCCGGAATCCCAGACTCTACCTTTCCCCTAGGCAAAGCCAAATCCTAAATTTTTACGAAAGACTCGAACGGACCTCGGCGGCTGGGGTCATTGGCCGTTGCCGTCATGCGCAACGGGAGCCATGTAGGGCGGCATGAGAGCGCTGGTGCAGCGGGTGGCGGAGGCTTCGGTGAGGATTGGCGGCGAGGTGAGGGCGTCGATCGGGCCGGGGCTCTTGGTTTTCCTCGGGGTGGAAGCAGCGGATGACGAAACGGACGTGGCATGGCTGGCGCCGAAGGTGGTCAAGCTCCGGGTGTTTGCCGACGAGGAGGGACGCATCAACCGTTCGGTGGCGGAAATGGGAGGGGAGGTGCTGGTGGTGAGTCAGTTCACCCTGTTTGCGAGCACGAAGAAGGGGAACCGCCCCTCGTTCATCCGGTCGGCGCCGCCGGAACAGGCCGAGCCGCTGTATGAAGCGTTCATGAGGGCGGCGAGCGCCGAGCTGGGGCGGCCCGTTGGCCGGGGTGAATTCGGTGCCGACATGCAGGTGGCGCTGACGAACGACGGTCCGGTGACGATTTGGATCGACACGAAGTCGAGGGAGTGAGGGTTGGGACGCGGGAAAGTTGTCTGGATGGAAAGTTTGGATAGGTTAAGTGCCTCATGAATTGGGATCTGCCACGCTGGTTGAAGCGACCCATGCCGCCCTGGCAGCGGGTGCTGGTGGGTGCGGTGGCGATCGGAGCGGTGGCGGCGGGGTTGGCCGTGGCGATTTGGCTGGCGCTGTTCGTGGCCGTCAGCGCGGCGCTGCTGTTGGTGGGCCGTGCGCTGCTGATGGCGCACGAACGGGTCGTGCCTGACCGGTTTGTCGAGCGATTGGGCGACTCGGCCTTTGCGGCGAGGCGTCGGGCCAAGCCCGTGGAGGACGAAATTGTGGTGGAGGGCGAACGAATCGAGCGATGAGAGCATTTTCTTGCTGGCAGTCGGCTGGACTGGCCGTCCAACGACGGGACATGGAGCGGCCCGGGACCATGATGACGCGCCTTCTCTTGGTGTTATTGGCGTGTGTTTTTCTGACGAGCGACGCCCTTGCGAAGCGAGCGCAGGTTTCGAGCCTGAAGCCGTCGGAACTGGCGGAGTTCGAGGATCAGCCGCAGGCGATTCAGGCCATGCTGGCCTACGCGCTGGACCTGACGCGAAAGCGCCTGGGCTACCAGTATGGTTCGAATGATCCGAAGAAGGGCGGCATGGATTGTTCGGGGACCGTTCAACACATCCTGACGGAGATGGGGTATTCGGCGCCACGGCAGAGCAACACGCTCTATCTTTGGGTCCGGGAGCACGGGAATCTCAGGGAGGTGAAGAACGTTCACGCGCCGAACGATGCGCAGCTGCGGCATTTGGAGCCGGGGGATCTGCTGTTTTGGGAGGGAACCTACAACGTGGGGAAACGTCATCCGCCGACCTCTCATGTGATGATTTACCTCGGGAAACGGAAATCGGACGGACGGCCCGTGATGGTGGGCGCGAGCAGCGGGCGGACCTACCAGGGCAAATCGCAGCACGGCGTGAGCGTCTTCGATTTCCGGTTGCCGAGTCGTGGCAGCAAAACGCGCTTCGTCGGCTATGGCCCGGTGCCGGGCGTGAAAAAGCTTTCGCTGACGCCTCCGCCCCTCGCGGCGCCCTTGCCAGGGTCAGGGCCGGATGAAGAGGAGAGCCCTGGGATCGTGGCGCGGATTCTCGACCGCGTTCCGGCGGTCAATTCGGCCCGGCGAGACGATGTGGAAGTGATCGACCTTTCTGTGGGGGATTGGAAGCAGGGGCAGCACCCGGTCACCGCGAAGGCGCTGGAGGGAAATTCCTCGGAACCGTGGCGTTACCTGGCCTATCTCCCGGAGCGTTACGGCCGCTCAAGCGAGCCGCTTCCGGTGATTTTCTACCTCCATGGGCGGAGCATCCGGGGACGCGATCTGGAGAGAGTGAAACGCTACGGTCCTCCGGCGCTGCTGGACCGGCGTGAGGATTTTCCGTTCGTCGTGATTTCGCCCCAGCTACCGGAGGGATTTTGGCACGCGCCGTCGCTGCTGAAGCTCTTGGACGAGGTCATCGAGACTTACCGGGTGGATCCGGACCGGGTGTATCTGACGGGGGCCAGCATGGGAGCCGGTGGGGCGTGGGAACTGGCGGGCCGGGCTCCGGAACGGTTTGCGGCCTTCGCTCCCGTCTGCGCGCACGGGGGGATCGGATTGGCGCCGAAACTGACCGATTTGCCGATCTGGGGATTTCACGGCAGCGCGGACGAGATCATTCCCATCGAACCGCACCAGAAGCTGATCGAAGCCATCCACGCCCGTGGTGGGCAAGCGCGGCTCTCGGTCATCCCCGGGGGCACGCACGGGAACATCATCATGCCGGTCTACAAGGACGAGGAACTCTATGACTGGTTCCTGGAGCATCGCCGGAACTGAGGTGTCGCTGGAAAGAGCGGGAGTTCGCTGGCATTTTCATCCGGCAGGGTTTTGTTAGAGGTGGCGGCGCCGGAGGTGCGTCGAAGCGGATGGGGCATGACGTCGAGCGATTTCACTCTGGAACAGGCGATCGAATCGGGCCGCTGCCGGATGGACCCGTTGGAGGCGCTGCAGACCTACTTTGGGCACCGAGCATTTCGCCAGGCGCAGGAGAGCGTGGTGGCGGCGATCTTGAGTGGTCAGGATTCGCTGGTCGTGATGCCGACAGGCGGGGGCAAATCGCTGTGCTATCAGCTTCCGGCGATGGTGCTGGACGGTGTGACCTTGGTGGTGAGTCCGCTGATCGCCCTGATGAAGGATCAGGTGGACGCGCTGCGGCAGCGGAACATTCCGGCGGCGATGCTGAACAGCACGTTGACGCTAGAGGAGCAGCGAGAAACGCTTCGTCAGATCCGAGGAGGTGATTTGAAGCTCGTCTACGTGGCGCCGGAGCGGTTCCGAAGCGAAGCCTTCCGCGACGCGCTGCAGCAGATCGAAATCTCACTCTTCGCGGTGGACGAGGCGCACTGCTTATCTCAATGGGGGCATGATTTCCGACCGGACTACCTGCGCCTGGAGCATACGCTCAAGGAGCTGGGGCATCCGCAAACTGCGGCCTTCACCGCGACGGCGACCCCGCGCGTTCGGAAAGACATTCAGTCCACGCTGCACCTGCGGGATCCGTTCGTGACGGTGGCGGGTTTCGAGCGGCCAAATCTCAGCCTCCGCGTCCGACACGTGGAGCGGCAGGACGAGAAATACCGGCGGCTGGCCGAAATCGCCGCGACCTGGCCGGTGGGCATCGTCTACTGCGCCACTCGTCGCAAGGTTGAGGAAGTGCATGCATGGCTGGTGCAGGAGGGCAAACCAGCGATTGCCTACCACGGGGGGATGGCTGCGAGGGATCGGGAGACGATGCAGAATCAGTTTCTGGATCCCTCGTTTCGCGGGGTGGCGGTGGCGACCAACGCGTTTGGGATGGGGATCGACCGGGCGGACGTGCGGTTTGTGATTCACTTTGACGTGCCGGGCAGCATCGAAGCCTATTATCAAGAAGCAGGCCGTGCCGGACGGGACGGGGAGTCATCGATTTGCGAGTTGTTCTTCAACTACGCGGACACGGGAACGCAGGAATTCTTCATTGACGGAAGCAATCCCAGTCCGGCATTGATTCGCAATGTGTATAGCGCGCTTCGCGGCTGGGCCGACGAGCAACACGTGGTGGCCATGCCGATCAAGGAACTGGCCAGCGCGGTGGATGCGAAGAACAGCATGGGTGTAAGTTCGGCGTTATCGATTCTGGGTCGCGCGGGATATATCGATCGTTTTGATCTTCCGGGCGAACGGATGCGGGGCACGCGTCTCATGAAGCCGGACGTGGGCAGTTTGGATCTCGAGCTGGACGAGGCGGCGCTGCGAGCGAAGGAAAAGGCCGATCGCGAGAAGCTGGCGGCGATGGTCCGGTTCTGTTATGACGACCGCTGCCGCCAGCAGTGGATTCTGCGGTATTTCGGCGAGGAAAGCGCGGAGACCTGTGGGGCGTGCGATGCTTGTCAGGACGGCGATTCGGGTGAGCTTCGGCCGCCTGATGCGGAAGAGAAGGTGATCGTCCAAAAGGCGCTGTCCGGCGTGGCGCGGATGTCGCGAAAGACGACGCACGGTTTCGGGGCTCGATTTGGGAAGGGGAAAATCGTCAACATGCTCGTCGGCAGCAAATCGGCGGAGATCTACGATAAAGGCCTCGACCGGTTATCGACCTACGGTTTGTTGGATAGCGAGGGAGCGACCTATGTGCATGCGCTGTTCAAGGAGATGGAGAAGGCGGGGTTGCTGCGCACGGAGCACGGGGACTATCCCCTCGTGACCTTGGCGGAGCGCGGGATGGAAGTGATGCGCGGGAGCACCGACTACGAGCTGCGTTGGCCGGAGCGGCGGAAGGCCGGGAAGAAACCGGCTAGCACCGGCGGTAAGGCGTCGATGCTGCAGGAGGTGGGTTTCGACCGTGATCTGTATGAGAAGCTAAGGAAGAAACGGTTGGAGCTGGCGGAGGCCGAGGGCGGGAAGCCGCCATTCACGATTTTCAGCAACCAGACCTTGGAGTTTTTGACGCGACTTCGTCCGAAGACGACGGAGGAGGGGCTGTCCGTGAGCGGGGTTGGGCCGGTGAAGGCGGAGCGTTATCTGGACGATTTCCTGGCGATCATCCGGGAGCACGAAGAGGCGGGAGAGGCGGGAGAGGCGGGAGAGGCGGGAGAGGCGGGAGGGTGAGGAGAGGTCCTCAAAGCGTCAGCGTGCCGGTGCTGGCGCCGTTGAAGGAATCGATTTCGACGCCCATGAGTTGGGCCAGGGTCAGGTGGAGGTTGGCGATGGGTGTGCCTTCGGCAAAGTGGCGGGTTCCACCCGGGCGGATTTGGCCCCCGGCGTTTCCAGCGAGGAGGAGGGGCAAATCGTGGCGGGTATGGCCATTGCCATCCTTCATGCCGGAGCCGTAGAGCATCAGGCTGTGGTCGAGCAGGGAACCCGGTCCTTCATCGACGGCGGCCATTCGCTGAAGAAGGTAGGCCACCTGGGTGGCGAACCAGGTGTTGATCCGGGTGAATTGGCGGGTGAGTTCCGGTTTGTTCCGGTGATGGGAGAGACTGTGGTGATCGCCCGTCACACCCTCGAGGAAGGCGAAGCTCCGCCGGCTGAAGCCGTGGGCGAGCATGAGGGTCGCCACGCGGGTGGCGTCGGTTTGGAGCGCGAGAACCAGCACATCCATCATCAGCCGGAGATGAGCCTCGGGATCGGTTGGCGTGGTTTGGGGTGGGGCGGTCAAATCGGGCTGCGAGGGCGGGGTCCAGGCGCGGTCGGGCGGGTGGAGGGCGCTTTCGATGCGGCGATCGACTTCGTTCACGGCGTCGAAGTAGGCATCGAGTTGGGTGCGGTCGGATGCGGTGGCTTGGCGGCGAAGGTCCTGAGCCTCGTCGAGCACGAGATCGAGGATGCGGCGGCGCATCTGGGCTCCCCGGCGTGCGTCTGGGGAAGTTTGGAGGCGGAAGAGGCGGTCGAACACGACGGCGGGGTGGATTTCGGGATGCAGCCGGGTGGTTTCGCTCCGCCAGGAGATGCTGTTGGCCATGGCGATGGGCTGGCCGCCGTCGTTGCCCTGGCGCGGGGGTTCGGTGCCGAGTTCGAGGGAATCGAGACGGGTCTGGCCGGCCAGATGCCGGGCGACGACCTGGTCGAGGGAGGTGGCGTTGCGCCCTTCGTGGAGGCCGACGCCGGTGAGGAAGGCGCTCGTGAGGCCGACGTGGCCGGGTGTCAGGGAGGAATTGTCGATGTGGCGCAGGAGGGTGAAATGGTCCCGGAACGGCTGGAGCGGAGTCAGGATTGGGGGCAGACCGGGCGCCGGGGCGGTGCCGTCCCTGAGGACGTCGTCTTCGGGCTGGTTCCACGCCGCGGGAAAGACGCCGTTGGGTTGGAAAAGGCAGACCAGTCGAATCGGGGGCGTCGTGGCCTCTTCACCCATGATCTCGAGCCGGGGCAAGGCCAACGCGGCCCCGGCGCCGCGCAGCAGGTGGCGGCGGGAGATTTTCCAGCGGGACAGGGAGGGGGAGGCCATGGGGGAAGCAACGGTCAACATGGGGTCGAAGTCGCAGTTTCGCAAGGGAGGGCGCGGCGTGGTGAGAAGGCAGGGGATGAGGGGAGGAGTCTTTTTGCGAACGGTTCGATTTTTGGCTTGCCAAGCTCTTCACTTTTCGCGGGAATGGCTTTAGCTGAGGCGGTCATGCTGCTTTGTCAGTGCCAATGTCTCGTGGGCTCGCCCGGCTCAACCACTTCAAAACCGTTCGAAACAACCTTGAAAATGACTACGAAGCACATCCAATCCATGATCTTTGTCGCAGCCATGGCTGCGGGGCCGGGCCTCACGCAAGGGGCATTGATTCATGATTTTGACGACCAGAGCCTGGGGCCCCTGATCGCTTCCGCCGGCGGCACGACGACCATCATTCCAGGAACCGGTGGTCCGACCGATTACGCTGCTCAAGTCGAGGATGCGGGAGGCGGGTTCACGGCGGTTTTGAACATCGATGGGGAAGCGCTCCTGCAGGAACTCCATGCCAACACGACGATCACCTGGGACATCGAGAGCGCGGTGTGGAGCGGGGGATTCAACAACAACCACGTCGTCTTTCAGTCTAATCTCCCCGGGGCCTTGGGAGGTTTCAACACGCTGGCAAATTCGGCATTGGGTTTCTATCCAAGCGGCACGACGAACCGGACCTACACCTACAACTACGATAACCAGAACGGGAACGTGGCCGGTGGAACGGGTGAGGGACGCCAAATTCTTAACGCGCTGGACGGCGACAAGGACGGCGTCATCGATCCGGGCAGTGGGGCGACTTTTTTCAACGTCTTCATCATCCAACAGACGGGAGGAGGTGAGAGCTCAACGTTCGTCTACGACAACATTGCGTTGATTCCCGAACCGTCAGGGGCGCTGCTGATGCTGCTCGGCATGAGCTGCGCGATGAAGTTCCGGCGCCGTCGCTGAAGGAAGCGTCGCCGGCGCTATTCGGTTTGCAGCCCCGGGGGCGGAGCCGCATCCAGCCCGCTCAGTGACCGCTATGGGCCCGGGACGGGCGTGAAGACGAGGAGCGCGGTGACCGCGGTGGGCGTCGTGGGTGAGGTGCCGGTGGATTCGACGGGGTCTCGGCCTGCGGCGATTTCGTAGGCGTCGAGGTCGCCGTCGCGATCGGTGTCGGCAAGGTTCGGATTCGTGCCGTTCAGGTATTCGTCGAGATTCGACAGCCCCTCGCCGTCCGCGTCGCCGTGGGCATCGGGGGATGCGGGTTGGAGGCCGTGGGTGGTCTCGAAGCGGTCGGGCATGCCGTCGAAATCGCTGTCGGGTTCGTGGATGAGGACGATCCGGTAGAAGCGTTTCGGCGCCGGGCCGCCGGGGTGAGGTTCGTGCATTTCGACGGTTGTCTGGCCGGCGCCGGCACCGGCAGGTGCTTCATCGAAGGCGCGGGAGCCGGTCCAGGCCGCAGCGGCGGGTTTGCGTTCGCCCAAGGTGGTCCAATCAGCGAGGTCGTCGGAGGTTTCGAGACGGATGACGACGTCCGGCGGGAGCGGGCTTGGCAGGGTGAAGCGCATCCTGGCATGCGG
Source organism: uncultured Verrucomicrobiales bacterium (assembly GCA_964500945.1). Taxonomy (GTDB): domain Bacteria; phylum Verrucomicrobiota; class Verrucomicrobiia; order Verrucomicrobiales; family DEV007; genus CAZCRA01. The sequence goes on from CAZCRA010000168.1 coordinate 7,992, forward strand.
TGCGCCTTCGAACGGGACCAGATCGATCTGGCCAGGAGCGGCGACGCGAGGCGTGGGTTCGAGAGCCTGGGTGCCGAAGAAATACTCGAGGCCGTTCGACCAGCCGTCGTCATCGGCATCGAGGTGAAAGGCCCGGAGCGGCTCGGGCAGGGAGGCGGCGTAGGCCGTGTAATCCTGGGCTTGAGCGACGAGCGGTAGCGACAGGGAGAGGGCGATGAGGCGTGCGAAGCGCATGACGGGGTCAGGGGTCAGGGGTCAGGGGTCGGGATTCCAGGTGATGATGCCGAATTCTTCGTGGAAGACTTCGATGGTCAGGCTGCCATTAAAGGGTTCGTTCAGTGGGGGCGGGTGAGGGATCCAGATGAGCTTCAGGCGAAAGGGCTCGCCCGACTTCGTGCGCATCTCGACCTCGGGATCGGCGAGGTGGATGAGGTAGGAGCGTTCGCAGTTTCCG
>CAZCRA010000169.1:0-8345 GCA_964500945.1 uncultured Verrucomicrobiales bacterium
GTGGCGCAGGCGTTGGCGATGGCCGAGGCAGCGGGGCTGGATCCCGGGAAGGTGCGGGAGGCGCTGCGGGGCGGCTTTGCCGAGAGCCGGATTCTCGAGCTACACGGGGAGCGGATGGTGCAGCGGGCGTTTGAACCGGGGGGAAGAGCGGCGCTGCAGTTGAAGGACGTGCGGCTGATGAGCGAGCTAACGGAGGATTTGGGCCTCGATTTTCCAGCGCTGCGGACGAGTCTGGCGCAGTGGGAGCGTTTTGTGGAGGAGGAGGGGCACGGTGACCTGGATCACTCGGGTCTGTGGAAGCTGTATGAGGCGCAGCTTGGCGGCAAGGAGTGAAGGATAGTGCTAGTGCGCAGGTTTAATCTCCCGGACGAGGCGGAAGCCGACGTGGAGGCCGAAGGGGTTGGGCTTCCGTTTGAGGCGGTCGCGCTCGGCCTGGATTTCCTGAGGGGTGAAGGGGCTTTGCAGGGCGGCGGGGGCCACCGCGACGGCGGCCGCGAGCAGGGCGAAGGACAGGAGGGTGGATTTCACACAGGATGAATGGCCCTTTGACGGCGGTTTGCCAGCGGAAACGGTGAGGCGCCGCCCCGGTAGCCGGCGTCACGAGGGTTCCTTCCAGAGGCGCTGGAGGAAATCGTGCAGGTTTCGGCGCAAAACGTCGTGGGTGTGGCCGCCATCGATCTCGAGAAATTCGTGCGCCACTCCGGCCTCGTGGAGCCAGCTGGAGAGGCGGCGGTCGTTTTCAAGGAAGCCGTCCTGCCTTCCGCAAGTGAGCTGGAAGAGCCGGTAGGCGGGTTCTTCCGAGGTCTTCCGCCGTTCCAAGGGGCCCCCGAAGACGTCATCGCGCTGGCGTGCGCCTGGAGCGAAAGCACCGACCCAGGCGAAACGGTCAGGGTGAGCGAGGGCCGAGTAAGTAGCTTGATCGGCGCCTATGCTGAGGCCGGCGATGGCGCGGCTGTCTGTTCCATGCTATCGCGTTCCCGGAGGGTGACGGTGTCTTTGAGGCCGGGATCGTTTTCTCCGAGGGTGTCGAAATCGATGGTGACGCCGAAGGGGGTGCCGATTTCGTCCTGGCGACGGTAGCAGCGGCCGATGGCGGCGGTTTCGTCGTAAAAGACGGCCATGTGAGGGTGGAAGCGGAGGACGGTGCGGGTTTCGGTTTTCCCTTTCTCATCGGTGATGGTTTCCTCCTCGTAGGCCTCGCAGATGAGGGCGAGCAGTGGCAGCAGACGAAAATTCTTTCTGGGCCTGACCGGCCCGCCAAGTTCCATGGCATCATGAAACAGGGACGATGATGGTTCCCAACGCAGAGCAAGCGGAGATCCCGCCTGAGAAGATCACTTCACTACCTGTTGGATCCAGAACACGAAGATGGAGGTCCAAAAGCCAAGTTCTTCCTTGGTTGGGGTTTCCAACCGGATGAGTGGCAAGTGATGGCCGAAGCCTTCCGGGAGCAAATCATCTCCCATCCAGTTTCCGGCGAGCAGAAGACGGCTTTTGGCATTACATACTCGGTCACGGGCTCGTTGAGAGCGCCCAACGGGATCACTCCGCGGGTGAAATCCGTCTGGATCATCCTGCAGGCTCAGGCCCATCCGAGGCTTGTCACCGCGTATCCAGTGAGCCAAACTCACTCAGAATGATCAAGAACTTCGACCGAATCGTCCTGACTGAGGACATCAAAGACCAAGGCCTGCGTCACGGTGATGTGGGCACCGTCGTCGAGATCTACAACGAGGGCGAAGGATTTGAGGTGGAGTTCTTCACTCTCAAAGGCGAAACCCGTTCTGTCGTCACCCTGCTTGCCAATCAAGTCCGGGAAATCAAATCTCAGGATGTCCCGAACGCCCGCAGTTTAGAAGCTGCATCGTGAGGCCTTCTTCCTTGGCTTGGATGCTCAGCGTCTGGCGACGGGGATTCGTGAATTCGCTGGCGACCTTTCAGGCCGCAGTCACCTTCGTCTTCCGGACCCAGGGCTGAAGCCCTGGGCTGGGTGCTTTGGGGCTTTCAGCCCCCGGTTTAGTCGTTTTTGGAGGTCCTCTTTGGAACTTTGGGAACCAAAACGCCCTTCGTCATTCTAGGATCACCACGGCCGGTCAGGTGAGACGCTGCCGGGTATCAGCGGATTTTTTCCAGCAGGAAGGGCAGGAGGTCGTCGATGGGCACGCGCGTCTGTTCCATGCTATCGCGTTCCCGGAGGGTGACGGTGTCTTTGAGGCCGGGATCGTTTTCTCCGAGGGTGTCGAAATCGATGGTGACGCCGAAGGGGGTGCCGATTTCGTCCTGGCGACGGTAGCGGCGGCCGATGGCGGCGGTTTCGTCGTAAAAGACGGCCATGTGAGGCTGGAGACGTTTCTGGACCTCGCGGGCTTTGGCGACGAGTTCGGGTTTGTTTTTGAGCAGGGGGAAGACGCCGCACTTGATGGGTGCCATGCGAGGGTGGAAGCGGAGGACGGTGCGGTTTTCGGTTTTGCCCTTTTCGTTGGTGATGGTTTCCTCGTCGTAGGCTTCGCAGATCAGGGCGAGGACGGTGCGGTCGCAGCCGGCGCTGGGTTCGACGACGTGGGGGACGAACTTCGCCTTCGTTTCCTCGTCGAAGTATTCGAGGGAGGTTTTCGAGTGTTCCTGGTGTTTGCCGAGATCGTAATCAGTGCGGTAAGCGACGCCTTCGAGCTCCTGAACGCCGAAGGGGAACTCGTATTCGATGTCGTAAGTCTTGCTGGAGTAATGGGCGCGTTCGCCGTCGGGGATGTCGATGACGTGGAGGCTGGAGCGGGGGATGCCGATGTCCTCGTAAAAGCTAAGCCGTTCTTCGAGCCATTCGTCGGTGAGGCGGAGGCCGTCGTCCGGGTGGCAGAAGAACTCGATTTCCATCTGCTCGAACTCGCGGGAGCGGAAGGTGAAGTTCCGGGGATTGATTTCGTTGCGGAAGGCCTTGCCGATCTGGGCGATGCCGAAGGGGAGCTTCACGCGGTTCGAATCGAGGACGTTTTTGAACTGGGCGAAGATGGTTTGGGCGGTTTCGGGGCGGAGAAACGCGATGCTGGAGGGGTCGTTTTCGTCGGCGGCGGCGCCGACGGTGGTTTTGAACATGAGATTGAAGGCCCTGGGTTCGGTGAGGTCGCAGTCGGGGCCTTTGCCGGGGTGGCAGGAGGGTTTCTGGGGGCACTGAAGGGTGTCGAGATTGTCGGCGCGGAACCTAGCCTTGCAGGTCCGGCAGTCGGTCATGGGGTCGGTGAAGGTATCGACGTGGCCGGAGGCTTTGAGGACGGCGTGGTGGGTGAGGATGGAACCGTCGAGGCCGAGAATGTCGTCGCGGGACTGGACGTTTCGCCGCCACCAGTAGTCGCGGAGGTTGCGTTTGAGTTCGGCGCCGAGGGGGCCGTAGTCCCAGCAGCCATTGAGGCCGCCGTAGAGGTCGGCGGACTGGAAAATGAAGCCTTTGCGCTTGCAGAGGCTGACGATTTTTTCCATGGATTTTTCCGCGTTCGGCGTCTTTGAAGGTGGCGTCGATGGCATGGGATTTGGGATGAAAAAGGGTTAGGGTGGATCGGGGTAGGGAACCAACGCCGGTGGGGTGTGTGGCGCAACTGGTAAAACGGATGACGGGGGTCGAAGGCGGGGTTTGGCTTTGGACCGACTTCTGCTAGTGTGACCCAGGAGATTCAGCCGAGATGCAACCGCAATACAGCTGGCAAAATGCGAAACAGGCGAGCGGCTACAGCCGCGGCAGCCCGGGTTCGAGGAGCTACGGGACGTGGTCGGTGTTGGCCGTGGTGCTGGCGGTGTTGTTTCACGTGATGCTGTTCTTTCTTTTTGAGCGGATCGAGCTGACGCAACTGGCACCGGCGTTCGAGAAGGTGGTGCAGGTGCCGGCGGAGCGGGAGGAGATCACGATCGACGAGCTGACCTGGCAGCGGATTCTGGAGGAGGAGCGTCCGGCACCGGCGGAGCTGGAGCCGCCGAAGGAACCAATCACCTATGAGGAAGAGCTGCCGGTTCTGCCGGACGTGACGGAGACCATCAAGCTGACCCCTGAGGTGAGTCAGGTGACGAACCTCTTTGCGAATGCTCCGGAGCCGGTGATGCCGGAGCCGTTGAACCTGGAGGCGGTGGAGAGCGCCATCGAGCTGGATGCGGGCGAAGAAGTCGATTCGACGGACATGACGAAGAAGCTTCTCGAGATGTCGGAGAACCTCTCGAACAGCCAGGCGAAGATTCAGGTGAGCGAACCGGAGATGCCTCAGGGAATCGACACGGATCAGTATGTGGAGCAGATGACGCGGAACGTGAACAGCCGGGTGGCGGCGAGGATCGAGGGGAAGTTCACGGCGCTGGACGATTTGCTGGGGCCCGGGGTGACGATGAAAGAGCGGACGGACGTGATGATTCCGACCGACCTGCTGTTCGACTTCAGCAGCTACACCCTGAAGGAGGAGGCCAAACTGAGCCTGATGAAGCTGGGCATGATCATTCTGGCGAATCCGAACGCCACCTTTGTCTTCAAGGGTTTCACGGACTCCATCCCGTTTCGGGCGGAATCGAACCAGCCCGGGCCGAAGAACAATCAGGAGTTGAGTCTGGCCCGTGCAGAGGCGGTGAAGCAGTGGTTGGTGGACTCGCTCGGGCTGGAAGGATTTGATCTTCAGACGCGGGGGTATGGCTCGGCGGACCCGTTGGTGAGGCCGACGGGCAACCGGGTGGTCGACCGGACAGCGGAGGCGATCAACCGGCGAGTCGAAGTGGAGATCATCCAGCGTTCGGCGCGTTGAAAATGCGCTTTCGCATGAGGCCTGGGACGAGCGGCGTCCGGAGGTCGAGGAGTTCGTACCGGGCAGCCAAAAACCCTCGAGGAAAGCAAGTGCGGCGGCGCCGGGCGTCTAGGCAGCATGACAGTGACAGCATCTCATACTTCGGAGGTTCCGGGTTCCCCTGCGGGGACGCGGAAAAAAACGAGGCGAAAATCGCGGGCTCATGGTAGCATGGCGGAAGAAAACGACACGCGCGCTTCTTCTGCTGCAAATGCCATGAATAGCGGAACCCAAGTGTCGTCGAAGGTGGCGGAGGAGCCGTCGGACTCTGAACTGGTTTCACGAAGCCAGGCAGGAGATCTGGCGGCGTTCGACCAACTGGTTACCCGGTATCGGGGGAAGGTCTACGCCATGATCGTGAACATGATCCACAACGAAGCGGACGCCTGGGATTTGGCCCAGGATGCCTTCGTGAAGGCGTGGAAGGCCCTGCCCCGGTTCGAGGCCCGGTCGAACTTCTACACCTGGCTCTACCGGATCGCCCACAACGTCACCTATGACTGGCTCCGGAAGAAGCGGGTGCGCGGAGATGGAACGGAATTCGATGATTCGATCCGTTCGGAATCGATCGAGTCGGCGGCGCCGACCGCTCCGAGAGGGGTGGCTCGTCCCGACGAGAACGCGGAGAAAAGCGAGCTTCGATTGCGGATTGAGACCGCGATCGAAAAACTTTCTCCGGATCACCGCGCGGTCATCCTCCTGAAGGAAGTGGACGGCCTGAAGTACCAGGAGATCGCCGACACGGTCGGTTGCTCGATCGGGACGGTGATGTCGCGCCTCTTCTACGCTCGCAAAAAACTACAAGCACTGCTCAAGGACGCACATCCTACCGCATCAACATGAATGAAGAATCCGAAACGGAACGAATTACGAAATGGACTGACGACCTGCTGAACGACCAAGACCTTCATGACCTTCTCGACGCGCAACCCGAGTTGCGCGGCGAGAAGGCCGAAGTGCTTGGGATGGGAAACCTGCTTCGCGAGCAGTTCCCGCAGGAAATGGAGCTTCCCTTCCCCGAGGGATTCAATCGTCAAGTCTTACGTCGCATCGAGGAATCGTCCAACCAGACGCTCGAAGCGAAGATTCAGCGCTTTTTCAGCTGGTTCACCCTGTCCGACTGGGCACTGCCTGCCGCGGCCTCCGCGGCACTGGCGGTTCTGCTTTTGGCGGGCATGCGTATTGGCGGGCCGGGCGACGGAGTTTCCCGGGTCGTCCACGTCTACGCGCCGAACCCGGGTCACCGGGTGGAGTCCAGTTGGGTGCCCCAGGCGGAGGCGGCGGTGATCAAGATGGACGGGCTCGAACCCTTGACGCCGGAAGTGCCGATCGCCGGTTTCTTCATCGACCGGTCGGAGTTTCATCCCGCTTTGGCTTCGACGGTTTACTTTGGCGAGTCGGGCGAGGTTCAACTGGCCTTGATGACTGACGGCGAAGGGAATCCGACGCTCACCTCACTGGTCGAATAGGCCGGGGACCTTCCGTCATGAGATGTCATGTCATTTGCGGGCCGGCCGCCGTTTTCTGGCTGCCGGCCGCATTCATCCTGCTGGTCACCGGCTGTCTCGGTGTTCGAGCGGAGGAGGGGCCATCCGGTCGAGCTTCGGAGGGGGAGTCGATGATTTACGGGGCGCTGGTCCTGGCATCGAACCGTTCCGAGGCCCAGGCGGGGACGGGGACGTTGAAACCCGAATTGCTGGAACAACTCGGCAAAGCTTTCGAGTTTCGCCGTTTCGAGTTGATCGGGGAACACACGCAACCGCTTCTAGCGGAGTATGAGTCGTGGGTGATCCCGTCGCCAGAGCTCTTCATGAGGGTGGATTCAAAGGGACCTGTCGAAGGTGGCCTGGGCCTGCATCTCCAGCTTTGGCGCCGTGAAAATGTCGTGCTGAAATCCGACACCATTCTCCGGCCGGGCAGCCCTCTGTTCATCGAGGGGCCGGAAGTGGGGGAGGACCGGCTGCTGTTCATTCTCAAGCTGACGCCTTAGCAAGTCACGACGTCTGATTTTTGACGTCGACGGGTCTGGAGCCCGCCGGGCCTCACGCGATGATCAGCCAGAGGGCGCCGATGAGGGAAAAGACGAGGAGAATGGCGTCGAAGGCGCGCTGGGGGATCCGCATGACGATGTGACGGCCTGCCCAGATGCCGAGTAAGGCAGCTGGGGCAAGGGCGAGATCGATTTGAAGCGTGCGGACGGAGAGAATGCCGGCATCGATATTGAACGGGATTTTGATCAGGTTCAGCAGAAGGAAGAGGCGCGCCCCGATGCCGAGGAAATCTTCCTTTGGGAGCCGGTGAACGAGTGCCCAGGCCGCATAGACGGGACCTGCGGCGTTGGCGATCGTGGTCGACGTGCCGATCACAAGACCGGATGCGATGAGGAAAGCTCGGGAGTCAGGCAGGCCGCGAAGCCAATCGCCCCGCCACTCGCGGATTTGCTGGAGAACGGCCATCGCCAGGATCGTGATGCCGATCAGCACCTTCGCGGTGGCGTCATCGACGCGCTTGAGGACGAGGTAGCCAGCCAGGATGCCGATGAAGGTGGGCATCAGGAGCGGGCGAATGGCGGCCCAGGAGGCGAATTTGCGATAGAGGGGATAGACGGTGAAATCGCAGAGAATGAGAAGCGGCAGGACGATGCCGACGGATTCCTTCGCGAAGAGTTCGGCCATGATGACCACGTTAATGAGGGCAAGGCCGGGCAGGCCGGTTTTGGCCATGCCGAGGCAGAAGGTGCCGAAGAGCGCCAGCAGGTAGGCGGACAGAGGGATGTCGATCCAGGGGAGCATCGGTGCGGTGCCGGTCAAGTTCGGTGAAATTTGGCAGTGTGCGAGAGAAGGCGGGGAGAAAGGCTGGCCAGGGGAAGGGGAGGCGGATCAATTGCTGCTGTTAAGCCCGATGTGTCATCGGGCACCACTGTGGTAAAGCCCAGTCGGTAGAAAGTATTTTGCAGGAAGGGCCCGCCAAAGCCCGGACCGCGGCTGAGGGTGGCAGGATCGAGTCCCGGGTCCGTCAAACCAATGGGGTTCGTGTAGCCGGAGTTTGTATCGACGTCGTCGGTTTGCAGCGCGTAAGGGGCGGAATCTCAGGTGTCGGTCCCGGAACCGGAATCGATTCCGCCGATCTCCCCAAAGTCGTAGGCCACGATGATATCGGCCCTGGATAAGGATGGCAGTGTGAGCAGTGCGGAGAGGATGATAAGACAGGGAGTGATGTGGTGGCGGTTCATGGCTTCGGAAAGGTTCATTTCCAACAAAGGGCGTCCGACGAATGGAGATAGGCCCAAAGAGCCAGGCGCTGGTTGTGAGGGGTTACCTGGCAGGCTGTTGAAAAACCCTGCACCGCGCCGAAGAGACTCGTTTGGTTCGGACGAAGTTAGGCTGCGCAGGGTGGCGAGGATCTCTTCCCTGGCGGGCGCAAGTCTCTGAAGTCCAGGGCGGCGTTGCTCGTCGTTCACTGGGCTCGCCCAAATCGCTCCTCGCGCCTTGCCCTGGCCTCCAGGTCCTTTGCGCGGCGCGGCACCCGGTTTTTCAA
>CAZCRA010000170.1:0-8325 GCA_964500945.1 uncultured Verrucomicrobiales bacterium
TTCTGAGCATACGCGGATCGGGCGTCCGAGTCGCCATTTGGCGGGTGCGCCCGAGCGTAGGCCGACGTGGAGGGCGGCTTCGATCTCGGCTGGATCGATGGGTGGACTCACGAGGGTCAAGGGTGGCCGGATTCGTCCAGGGCGTTGATTTCCAGGGAGAAATCGATGGCTTTGACCGAGTGGGTCAGCGCGCCTGCGGAGATGAAATCCACCCCGGTTCCGGCAATTCCCCGGACGGACTCGAGATCGACGCCGCCGCTGGCTTCGAGGGTGACCTCGGGGCGATGGGCATTGCGAAGGCGGACGGCTTCGGCGAGAGCTTCGAGAGACATGTTATCGAGCAGGATGGCATCGACTTCGGGTATTTTGAGGAAGTGGGCGACCTGATCCAAGGTGTCAGCCTCGAGCTGGATCTTCAAATCAGGGGCCTGAGCACGGGCGGCGTCGCAGCGCTCGCGAAGCCAATCGAGCCCGGGTTTGGCCAGGAGATGGTTGTCCTTGACCATCACGGCGTCGAACAAGCCGAAGCGGTGGTTGGTGCCGCCGCCGTGCCGGACGGCCGCCTTTTCCAGGGCGCGCCAGCCCGGGGTCGTCTTCCGCGTGTCGAGGATGCGCGCTGGAAAGCCATTCACGGCGTCGACGAAGCGGCGGGTGAGCGTGGCGATGCCGGACAGGTGCTGGAGGAAGTTGAGCGCGGTTCGTTCCGCGGTGAGGATGGAGCGGAGCGAGCCCTGGAGAGTGAGGACGCCGTCGCCGTGTTGGAGAAGATCGCCATCCTTTCGGGTGGGCACGGCCTGAAGAGCCGGGTCGACGGAGTGGAAGACGGCTTCGGCGACAGTGATGCCTGAGAGCGTGACGGGTTCCTCTTTGACGAAGATGCGGGCGCGGCCTAGGGTTTGCTCTGGAACGAAGAAGGTAGAGGTGACATCGCCGACGGAGTCGAGGTCTTCGGCCAACGCCAGTCCGATGAGCGCCTCGGTCGGATTTTTCGGGTCGGGTCGTGAGGTTGAAGAGTCTGGCATGGTCCAAATTCTCGATTTGCTCAATCGGCAAACCACTTCGCCGTCTAGGGTAGGCCGCCCAACATCCTGCACCTTATGAATTTTGTATTTTTGCCAGAGGGTAGTCCCGCTTGCGCGGAAGATTTGGGTGGATACGGCCTTTTTCCCGATTTCAGCGTTGCTCGTCGGTCACTGAGCTCGCTCAGCTCCTTCCTCGCGCCTTGAACTCGAAAAAAAATCCGCATCTCATAAGATGCAATCCGCTGGGCGTCCTACACTAGGGTGCGATGAGAAGGTCCAAGAAGGTTCACCGTCCGTGCAATTTGTCCTAGAATTTCGACAACTGAGTTCGCCAATCCGCAAGGTGCGACCCGTCTGGCGGGACTTTCCGAACGCGACTTGAGCGGCCACACTGAACATGCATTTCGAGCCGGACGCAGACGACTTCTATCTTCCGCCGCCTTCGTGGGAGCAGCCGCGAAGGAGGGGGCGTTGGAAGGTGTTTTTGGGCTTCCTTCTCGTTTCCCTGGTTTTGTGCGGGGTCCTGGTTTTGGATTTCTACCGGCGAATGGCGAACCGGGAGCCGATCGATCAGGTGGGCCGGATGCCCCAGCGATCGCTGGTTTTTGATCATGAGGGACGCGAGATCGGGCGGCTGCACGGGGTGAACCGTGTCGTCGTGCCGGTGGAGCAGGTGTCGCCGCTGTTTTTGGATGCGCTGCTGGCGAGGGAGGATTCCCGTTTCTTCCGCCACGACGGGATCGATTACCGCGGGGTAGCACGAGCGATCGTCCGGAATATGAAGGACGGCCGATTCACCCAGGGGGCCAGCACCATCACGATGCAGCTGGCACGGGTGAGTTTCGACATTCGAGAGAAATCGCTTCACCGGAAGCTGTTGGAGGCGATGCTGGCGCGCCGGATCGAGCAGCACTACACGAAGAACGAGATCTTGGGGCATTACGTGAACCGGATTTTTCTGGGCACGGGCCTGTATGGGGTGGAGCGGGCGTGTCAGGCGTATTTTGGGAAGAGCGCGAACGCCTTGACTCTGGGCGAAGCGGCCATGCTGGCGGGGATCATTCGGGCGCCGAACCGGTTTTCGCCCTTCCGCCATTACGAAGCGGCGAAGGAAGAGCGCGACATGGTGCTGGAGCGGATGCTGCACCACGGCTTCGTGACTCCGGAGGAGGTGGCGATGGCCAAGGCGCAAGAGATCGCCATCCGGTCGCAGGAAGCTTCGCGCACGTTCCAGAACTCCTTTGCGCTGGACATCGCACGGCGGGATTTGGAACTGATTCTGGAGAAGCAGGACACCGAGGACGGGGGATTGCTGATCTACACCACGCTGGACAAGGAGCTTCAAGCGGAGGCGGAGAAGGTGCTGGAGGCGCGATTACGCGCCGTGGAGGGACGCCCGGGGTATGCGCACCAGACGCGCGAAGCCTACCGGAACCTGCTGGCACAAGGGGCGAAGGAGCCTCCGAAGTATCTCCAAGGGGCACTGGTGGCGATTGACAACGCGTCGGGCGGGGTGCGCGCGCTCGTCGGAGGGCGTGATTTCGCGGAGAGTTCGTACAACCGCGCGACCATGAGCCAGCGGGAAATCGGGTCGCTTTTCAAACCCTTCGTGTATGCCGCGGCGTACCGGAACGGGCTGCTGCCTGGAACGCTGGTGAACGACGGGCCGATCGGGCCGGGCGAGGTCGCCTGGGATCCGGGAAACTGGAGTCCGGGCAACGCCGACGGGGAATTTCGCGGGATGCTCCCGGCGCAGGATGGGCTGACGAAATCGCGCAACACCATGACGGTGCGCGTGGGGGAGACGGCGGGGATCGACGCGGTGATGAAGATGGTGCGGACGGCTGGTTTTCAGGTGCCGGAGGAAGTTTCTCCCCAGGTTTACATCGGGAATTTGGGGGCGGATTTGAAGACGGTGACGAGTGCGTTTTCCGCGTTTGCGAACGATGGATGGCGGCACCGGCCGTATGTGATCGAATCGATCCGGGACCGGCGGGGCAACGTGATTTATCAAAATGCGCCGGTGGGGTACCGGGCGTTGCCGGAGAGCGTGGCGTGGCTGACGAATCAGAACCTGCAGAAGGTCATGGGACCTGGCGGAACCGGGGCGGCATCGCGTTCGCTGGGCTTGCGAGGGCCGGCGGGCGGCAAGACGGGAACGACCAACGATTACCGCGACGCGTGGTTCGTGGGCTATACCGACAAGCTGACGTGCGGAGTTTGGGTGGGGCTGGACCAGCCGAAGCGGATCGTATGGAAGGGTTATGGCTCGACGCTGGCGCTACCGGTTTGGACGGATTTCATGGCGCACGCCACGGCAAACGGATTTCCGGCGGAACCTTTCCGTTCGGAGGTATCGCTAACGCGGGTGGAAGTGTGCCGGACGACGGGGCTGCTGGCGAACCAGATCTGTCAGCGTCAGGGGCATTCCTATCCGGTGGATTTGCCGTTCGAACTCGTGCCTCAGGCGTATTGTGACGAGCATGGAGGCCTCCGGTTGGCGCGGAAACCTCGGATTGATCCAACTGAAACGGGTTTCCTGGGCCGAATCCGGGAGCTGTTCCGCTAAACCCGGGTTTGACGGAGGTGGAGGGCAGCCTGCTGATTCCAATGGCCGATGTGGATTGTAATCGGCGAAATCCCGTTCTTCGTGCATAAGCATAAGCCATGGACGTCTTGGACCATTTGGCGGTGGCGCTCGGATTCGCCACTCTGGCGGGGATCAACCTGTATCTGACCGTCTTCGTGACGGGTTTGGCGGTCAAGTTCAACTGGGTGGTATTGGCCGAGCGACACGCGGAGCTGTCGGTGTTGGGGGAGTGGCCGGTGATCGGCGTGGCGGGCGCGCTGCTGCTGGTGGAAGTATTCGCCGACAAGATTCCTTGGGTCGACAGTGTCTGGGACGGTTTTCAGTCGCTGATTCGTCCGGTGGGCGGTGGGCTGCTGGCGGTGTCGGCGCTGGGAGCGACGCAGCCGGAGTATGACGTGATCATCGCGCTGGTGGCGGGGAGTGCGACGCTGGTGAGTCACGGGTTCAAAGCGGGGACGCGACTCATGGTGAACACGTCGCCAGAGCCGGTTTCCAACGTGGTGGTGAGCGCGGCGGAAGATGGCGCGGTGCTGGCGGGTCTGGCACTGATGGCGGTGGAGCCGAAGCTGTTGGGGGCGATTTGCGTGGTTGTCATCGTGGCGGGGCTGTTTTTACTGCCGAAGCTGATTCGGCGCTTCACGGGCTTGGTCTGGCTGGCGCGGCATGCGCTGCGGTCGGGTGAAGCGACGTTCGACACGGTGAATCTGGGGCCGGACGAGTTTGCGGCACTTCGGGAGCGAGCGGGCAAGTTCGATGCGCTATGGAGTGTGCCGGTGATGACGAGCCGGGTGAAAGGGCTTCGCAAAGCGAAGTCGTGGATGCGCGGCCAACTCGTGGCGTTGAATGGCGAGGGTGAGCATCGCCGGTTGTTCTTCGTGGGGCGACGGTTTGGGCACGATTTCGCAGCGGAAATCCCGGGCGGGAAACTTCGCGTGGCGCACGAGAACGGTTTGCTCAGCGAGAAGCTGATGATTTACGACGAGGAAGGGACGTTCCAAGCCGGGTTCCGTCTGCCGCGTAGCCGTGGACAGGTGGCGGAGCGGATTTCAGAGGTGGTGCGGATGCTGGTGCCGGGGAAAGCGCTGGAGACGGCGTAAGGCTACCGCCTTTCCGGTGATCACCGGATGATGCCGCGTTGGCTTGAGCGGATGAAGTCGACGAGGTGCTTCAGGTGGTTTCCGGCATCGGGCATGGCTTCGATTTCGGCGGTCGCATCCGTGACGTTCTGGTCTTTCCGGTAGATCGCCCGGTAGGCGTTTTTGATGGCGCGGCGGGCGTCTTCCGGGACGCCGTTTCGTTCCAGGCCGACCGCGTTGACGGCTCGGACGACAGCGGGATTTCCGTCAGCGATCATGTAGGGTGGGATGTCCTGGACGATCTTGGCGCAGCCGCCGGTCATGCCGAATTTTCCGATGCGGCAGAACTGATGAACGGCGGTGAGGCCGCCCAGGATGACGTGATCTTCGACGATGACGTGTCCGGCGAGGGTGCCGTTGTTCGAGAAGATGCAGTGGTTCCCGACTTTGCAGTCGTGGGCGATGTGGGCGTAGGCGAGGAAGTGGTTTTGGCTGCCGATGACGGTTTTGTCCTCGGCATTTGTGCTGCGATTGACGGTGACGAATTCGCGGAAGTTGTTTTCGTCGCCGATTTCGCAGTAGGTGGGTTCGCCCTGGTATTTTAGGTCCTGGGTTTGCTGACCGATGGAAGCGAAGGCGAAGAAGCGGTTATTTTTACCGGCCAGGAGGGGGCCGGCCATGGTGACGTGGTTTTGGAGCCGGCAGCCGTCGCCGAGGGTGACGCCATCGTGGATGACGCAGTAGGGCCCGATCTCCACGCCGTCGCCCAATTCGGTGGACGGGTGGACGATGGCGGTGGGGTGGATGTGATGGGCCATGAACCGGAAGCTTTTCTGGCGCGGCGAGGGTCAGCTTACCGGTCGATGAGGGCGAATTTCAAGTCTCCGCTGGAGACAACCTCACCATTGACGAGGCAGCGGCACTTGGCCTGGCCGATGTTACGGCGGGCTTTCACGAATTCGGCCTCGATGTAGAGGGTATCGCCGGGTTCAACCGGTTTCCGGAACTTCACTGATTCGGCACTAACGAAGTAACCGATCTTCCCCTGGTTTTCGGATTTGCGGAGCATGATGATGCTCGCGACCTGAGCCATGGCCTCGACCTGGAGGACGCCCGGCATGACGGGATGACCGGGGAAGTGGCCCTGGAAATAGGGTTCGTTGATCGTGATTTGCTTGACGCCGGTGCAGCGGGTATCGCCCTCGAAATCCACGACGCGATCGACCATCAGGAAGGGGTAGCGGTGGGGGAGGATGCGCATGACCTCGTTGATGTTGAGGACGCCCTTGCCGACGGGGACGGCGACGGGTTTGGGGGCAACGGCTTCGATGGCTTTGTAGGCATCGAGGATCTTTTTTGCCATTTCGGTGTTGGGGCGATGGCCTGGGCGGACAGCGATGACGTGGCCCATGATGCGGCGGCCGCTGAGCATGAGGTCGCCGATGATGTCGAGGATCTTGTGGCGGACGAACTCGTCCTGGAAGCGGAGGGCTTCTTTGCTCATGATTTCCTCGCCGCGGATGACGATGGCGTTTTCGAGGCTGCCTCCTTTGATGAGGCCCTGATCCATGAGCGGTTTGACGTCCTCGTAATAGACGAAGGTCCGAGCGGGAGCGATTTCCTTCTCGTAGATCTCGGGTGTGATTTCGAAGGATTGGAATTGGGTGAAGCGGCCCTCGGGACCCATTTGGGTGCAACTGACGCGGAATTTTTTATCCGGCACGACGGTCATGAGGGAGCCGCCCTTGGTCTCGAGGTGGATGGGTTCGCGAACCTCGAAGATTTTGCGGAGGCGGTCCTGCTGTTCTTTGCCTGCGGTTCGGATGAGTTCGACGTAGGGGCGGGCGCTGCCGTCGCCGATGGGGGGTTCGTTCGAATCCATCTCGACGAGGGCGTTGTCGATGCCCATGCCGGTGAGGGCGGAGATGATGTGTTCGACGGTGTGAACCTTGACGCTGCCCTCGGCGATGGTCGTGGCGCGTTGGACCTCCTGGACGCGGTCGATGGAGGCCGGGATGAAGGGCTCATCCTCGAGGTCGATCCGGCGGAACTTGATGCCGTGGTCGGCCGGAGCGGGCTTAAGGGTCAGGGTCACCTTTTCTCCGGTGTGGAGGGAGGTGCCCTCGAGGGTCGCGGGTTTGGCGACCGTGAATTGGTGTTCGATCACGCCGGACATAGCCCGCCTACCTAGGGCGTTTTTGGGTTTTGTCCAGTTGTGCTTTGTGCTTTGTGCTTTGTCGGCGGTCAGGCGCGGACGAGGCGTCCGTCGGCCATTTCGATGCGCCGGCCGGCGGCGGAGGCGACTTCTTCCTCGTGGGTCACGACGACGAGGGTGGCGAGCTGTTGGCGATGGACGGAGCCGAGGATGTCGAGAACGCGGTCGCGGTTTTTGGAATCGAGGTTTCCGGTGGGTTCGTCGGCGATGATGAGTTTTGGGCGGTGAGCGAGGGCGCGGGCGATGGCGACGCGCTGCATTTCGCCACCACTGAGTTCACCGGAGCGATGGGTCCGGCGATTTGAGAGGCCGACGAGATCGAGCATTTCGCGGGCGGCTGGGAGGGAATTGGCGCGGGAGTCACCGCGGAGGAGGAGTGGGAGCATGACGTTTTCTTCGACCGTCATGGTGGGCATGAGGTTGAAGAACTGGAAGATGACGCCGAGATCATGCCTACGGTAGCGGGTTTTCTCGGCTTCGGAGGCGGCGTGGAGCGCGAGATCCGCCACATGGATTTCGCCGCCGTCGGGTTGGTCGAGGCTGCCGATGAGGTTGAGGAGAGTGGATTTGCCGCTGCCACTGGGTCCGGTGATGGCGACGAAGCTGCCGGTGTCGATTTCCAGGCTGACACCGTTCAGAGCAGCGACCGGGTGATCGGGGGAGCCGTAACGGCGTTGGACGTCGAGGCAGCGGATCATAGGAGAGAGGATACGTTGGGTGGCAGGACGGTGGGCGGCAAGAAGATGTTTCGAGTGCGGGGCGGTTCTGCATTTTGACCGTGGCGGTGAGGGAGGGTGATTCTTGCGCAGGGAGTGCGTTTTTTGATTGGGTGCCTGTGTCCGAGGCGCGACAGGCTCGTGAGGGGGCGGTATGGTTTGGGTGCGTGGCATCCCGGCTCTACAATCCGCATTTTGAGGTCGTGGCGGAGACGGCGGACTGGATCGTCGTGGACAAACCGGCGCACCTGCTCAGTCATCCGTCGAAGCCGGGAAATCCGCCGACGCTGTGGGATGGGTTAAGGGGACTGTTGGGTTACGAGTTGGCCAATGGCGGGCAGCTTTCGATCCTCACGCGGCTGGACCGGGAGACGAGCGGGTTGGTGCTGGTGGCAAAGCATGCGGCTGAAGCGCGGCGGCTGTCTATGGGGATGCAGGCGGGTGAGATCGGGAAGGGTTACCGGGCGATCGTGCGGGGATGGCCGGAGAGGGATGAGTGGGAGGTGGACGCGCCGCTGAGGCGGAAGGGGGAGGTCGAGGCGTCGCCGATTTGGGTCAAGCAGGCGGTGGACCTGGACGGGAAACCTTGCCGGACGGAGTTCCGGGTGGAGCGGCGGGTCCGGGTGCCGGCGGGGAGCCGGGTCGCGAGCGGTGAACGGGTGGCGCTGGTGCGATGCGTGCCTCGGACCGGGCGGATGCATCAGAT
>CAZCRA010000171.1:0-8285 GCA_964500945.1 uncultured Verrucomicrobiales bacterium
CCCATCCCCCACCATCACCACCAGACCTTCCTTGCGCGCCTTGAGTTCCTCGATGGCTCGCACCTTCTCCGCCGGACTCAAACCCGCCCGCACCTCGTCCAAACCCACTTCCGCCGCCACCCGCTCGGCCACCGCGCGACGGTCACCCGTCAGCATCACCGCCTTGAGCCCCTGGCGCTTCAGCTCCGCCAGAACCCCCGCGCTGTCCTGCCTCAATTCATCGCGCAGCAGCACCCGGCCCAGCAAATCGTAATACAGCACCCATACCTCCGTCAGCTCCAGCGGCGGTTCCGGGAATGCCGAAACCACGTCGGCCAGGTCCCCCGATGCCATCAACTCACGCCGCCCCAAATAGCAGGCGCTGTCCTCCAGCTTCCCCCTCAGCCCCTTGCCCGTGATCGATTCAAACTCCTCCAGCGCCATCGGCTCAAACCCGCGCTGCTTCCCATAGGCCGTGATCGCACGGGCCAGCGGATGGTTCGACCGGGACTCCAGACTGTAGGCCAAACGTGCCACCTCATCCTCCCGGCCCGGCGGAAAACTCTCGACCCGGTCCACCGTCAGCTCCCCCGTCGTCAGCGTCCCCGTTTTATCCAACGCCACCACCCCAGCGCTTGCCAGCCGCTCGATCGCCGCGCCGCCCCGGAACAAAATCCCCCGCTGCGCCGAATGCGCGATCGCCGCCAGAATCGCCGATGGAATCGACAAAACCAGCGCGCAGGGACTCGCCACCACGAGCAAGGTCATCGAGCGGTAAAAGGCACTGAGTTCCTCCCCCGCATTCCGAAACGGGGGAAGGTCGAATCCCAGCCACCACACGAAAAACATCGCGATCACGGTCCCCAGAACCGCCACCGAGTAACCCGTCCCAAACCGGTCGGTAAACCGCTGACTCGGCGCCCTCAGATGCTGCGCCTCCTGAATCAGCCGGATGATCTTTTGCAGCGAACTCTCCGCCGCCGCCCGCTCGACGCGCACGGTCGCTGAACCCCACAAATTCAACGTGCCTCCAAAAACACGGTCCCCACACCCCTTCGAAACCGGCGTCGCTTCCCCCGTCAAATTCGATTCGTCCGCCGCCGTCTTGCCCTCGAGAATCTCTCCGTCGACGGCAAACAGCTCGTCGGGCTTCACCAGCAGTTGATCGCCGGGCCGAAGCCCCGAAACCGGGACCGTTTCCGTGCGCCCATCCTCGAAAACCTTCGTCGCGGTCTTCGGTGCGGCCCGTGAAAGCGCCCCGATCTCGCGGTGAGTCCGATGCAGCGCGTAGTGTTCCAGCGCTCCCGACAGCGAGAAAAGAAAGAGCAGAAGCGCACCCTCGTTCCAGGCCCCGATCGCCACCGCTCCCGCCGCAACCGCCAGCATCAGGAAATGCACATCCAAGCTGCCCCGCCTCAGCCTATCCCAAGCATCGATTGCCGCATCCCACCCCCCCGCCACCAGCGACACACCATACAAAGCGAGAACCATCCCCTCGGGAAGCCAGCCAAAGTGTGCACATGCGACCGCTGCTACTAGCGCCCCACCGCAAGTCGCCGCTTGCAGGGCCAGCGCCTTCCACGCCTTGCCAGCCTCCGCTTCGGCGACTTCCGGCTCCGGCCAGGTAAACTCCCTCCAGTGCCAAAACAGCGGTGCCGTCGGACAGGTGTCCATCTCGATCAGCGTTTCGTTCGGCAGCGGCCGCACATGCACTCCGGCCAACGCGCGACCCGACGTGGGCGCTCCCTGTCGCATCTGCTCATCCAGCGAGCGCAGAACTCCATCGAGCTTCTCCCGCAGCACGGCTTCGTTTACCTGACCCAGCGTGGCGACGGAGATCCGGTGTTGATCCCGGTCGATCAGCAGCGCCTCGACCCCGCCTTCATCGCGAAGGAACTCCCCTAGCCGCATGACCCAAGCGGGCGCCTCAACAGCATGGCCGGAGGCGGCGCTGGTAGAGATGGCGCGGGCGGACATGGGACCACCTCACAATCCCGTGCGAACTTCGGAAGCGCAAGCTTATTTAGAATAATTCTAAATAATGATACAGCGTCTCAGTCTCAATCCCTTCCAACTTCCGATCCCCATACAAAAAAATTTTCAAATCCGCCGCTTTTTGCGCAGCGTTTTGGTTGACGCCGTTCTCCATCGCATGCTTTCATGGCTCTAATGAAAGGCCGAACCATTCTTGCCACCTCGCTTGTTTTAGCGATGGTCGCCCCCTCAGCCTGGGCTCTCGTCGGAGGTCCCTGGGATCATCTCATCACCAATAAATTCAGCCGGAACAACCCCGACGGACTTTACGAAGCTTCCGTCACCATGAGGAACGGCTCGGGATTCGTCCGCTTCACCCAAGGCCGAAATCAAACCGACCTCGACGACCCGATCGTCAACGAAGAGTCGGCTGATCTTGTCGGAACCCCAGGCGGCGGCGGAGCGGGCGGTGGCGGAGGAACCATCTTAACCCCGCTTGCGGTCACTACCACGACCAACACGCTGGCGTCGAGTTCGAACTCGGCCGTCTTCTTCAAGGGCGAATCCTACTTCGGTAACACCTATGGATCCGTCAACGCTACGGGTGGTTCCGTGACGGGCGTCACTTCGGGCACCTCCCAGCGCTTCTCAACCCTCGAGGCCAGCTTCACGGGGCAGGCCGCAGCGGCGAATGCGCTCGTCGATGTCAACGGCCTGGAATCCACCTTTAACATGAATTTCTCCGGTCGGATGACCCAGCGTTACCCGCAGATCCAGTTTGAGGCGACTGGTAAAGCCGCCTTCTTTGAGCAACCACCAGCGTCGATCACATTCTCTGGACTCGAGGACCTCTTAAACAGCGGCCTCTACGACCAGGTCCTTCAGCAAAACATCGATTCCGCCCTGGCGGCCACAGACGCTGAGATCGCCGTCACCGAGCAATCGTTTCAATCCAATCTGTCCCTCGCCCAGCAACTTGCCGACGCTCAAATTGCCCTCATCCAGCAGCTCACCGCCGCAGGCCTCGGGCCGACGGATGTGACGCTCGACACCAGTGGCCTCACCACGTCGACCACCACCTTCGACTCGGACACGTTGGCAGCCCTCATCGACGTCGATTCCCTCGTCACGGCTGCTTCCGGCCTTACCGAACTCAATGTCGACGCCAGCGGCGGCCCCACCGAAACCGTCAGTGTCCGCCTTTTTGGCGGGCGTATCAGCGTCCAGAGCGACTTCTCCACGGCTGACGGCAACCAGAATCCGGATGACCAGACCGGAGGAGGTGGTACGGGTGGAGTCAACGGAACCGCGGTCGGATTCTGATCGACAGTTCCAAAACCATCTTTTCGCGAAAACGGTCGCTCGAGAAATTCGAGTGGCCGTTTTTCGCTTTCACCTTCGGCCCGAGCCAGTGCCCGCGCCCGGCTGGATCAGCCCTCGCCGAGGCCCTTCCAAAGCTCCAGGATCTGAGGCAACAATTCGCCGTTGGTCGCCAAAGCCTCTCCGCCATCGATCCTCTCATCGCCCGACCAGTCGCCAAAATACCCACCGGCTTCCCGGAGAATCGGAAGAAACGGGCCACAGTCCCAAACGTTCATCACCGGATCGACCATGATCTCGGCACGCCCCGTCGCCACAAGCGCATAACCGTAACAGTCGCTCCAGCCCACGCGATAGTAAGTGGCCCGTTGGAGCGCTTCCCAGCGCGCTAGCTTCTCGTTGGGCTCGAAACTCGCGGTGTCCGCATGGGCCACGAACGCCCGGCTGAGCTCGGTCTGCCCTGACACCCGGCAGGGCCGCCCGTTCCAGGTGGCGCCCAATCCCGTCCCCGCTGCGATCATCTCATCCAAGGCGGGAAAGTAGGCCGCGCCCACATCGCAGCGCCCTTCGACCTCGAGCGCCAGCAGCACACCGTACAGCGGCACCCCGCGCATGAACGACTTCGTCCCATCGATGGGATCGATGATCCACCGGTGGCTGAAAGCGCCGTCACTCTCCCCATACTCCTCACCCACCAGACCGTGGTGTGGATACCGGGCCTCGATCCGGGTTCGAATATGCGCCTCCGCCGCCCGGTCCGCGGCCGTCACCGGCGAGTCGTCCGCCTTGAATTCCGCTTCCGCCAGACCCGTCTGAAACGAACCGAGCGTGAGACGGCCAGCTTCCCAGGCCGTTGACTTCGCAAACTCAAGCAGCGCTTTGATCGATTCCTTTCCCATGAAGTCGTCCGGTGCGCGTCTAAATCTTCAGGAAACCAGTTTGAGTCGCCAAGCAGGATACATCTCGTGAGCTGCGGAAACAGGCGCTGCCCCTTTTCCTTCCACAATGACGCCGGCTTCACAACCAACACGCTCTGCCGCGCGTCAAAAATTACGTGAAAACGCTCTTTCGGCATGCTTTGATAGGGATTGGAGCCGTTGGTTTTCCCGCGCGCTGACTCCCCCTTTCCTCCCCCCCCATGCTTGTCTCCTCTCCTCGCCCCTCCGCCTGGCTGCTGCCTTTCGCCGTGTTCGCCAGCTCAATCCTGCTAGGCATCGCACAGGAAGAACCAGACGGTCTCGCGCCCATTTTCCGCGAGGCACCTCCAGCCGAGGAGCCCCCCGAGCCAGCTGCCGTCGAGGAAGTCGAAGCCCCCGCTGAACCGGTGGAGGCCTCCGCCCAGGGCTCTCCAGCGGTCCCCGAGCCTGCCCCTGCGTCCCCCTTCGAAACCTACGGCGGTCCCGTCAACACCCGATCCACTTCCGGCCCCGGCTTCCAGACCGGTGTCAAAACAGCCGAGGGCGCCCGCATCCTGAATCTCTCGATTCCCGCTCCGCGTGGCCAAATCGTCGACCGCAATGGCGCGCCCTTCGCACAGAACGTCGTCGCCTATTACCTGGGCCTGAACTTCCCTCAAATGGAAGCCAAACCGGATGAGGCCAAACTTGAGTATGCCCGCGACCTCGTCCAAATCGCCAACCAAACCCTCGAACGGGATTGGTCGCTTGAGGACGAGGAAATCCTGGAGCACTACGAGACGCGCCGGTGGCTACCCCTCGTCTTCTCCAACCGGCCACTCACTCAGGTCGAACGCAATGCGATCGAATCCATCGATGTTTCCGGCCTGATCCTCATTCCCACCTACGAACGCCACTACCCGCAACGAAATATCGCAGCTCACATCATCGGGTTTGTCGGCAAACGCGGTCCCTGGCCCACCGGGGAAATCCCCGATGGTGAAGCCCTTTGGCCCACCGCCGAGGGCGTCCGCGGTCTCGAAAAAGAGTTCGAAGCCGATCTCACCGGCGTCCCAGGGCGCGTCCAGATCATCTTCAACGGCGAAGGCGAAAAGGTCGAGGAGACCGTCGTCCAGAACCCGGTTCCAGGTCACAACGTCATCCTTTCCATCGATCTCGAAATGCAACAGCTCGCGGCCCGCGTCTTGGAGAGCCACGTGAAGCGGGGCGCCTTGGTCATCATGGAGGTCCAAACCGGCGATATCCTCGCCATGGCGTCTTTTCCCTCCTTCGATCCAAACGACTACATCCCGCGCATCTCGGTCGAACGGCAGGCGGAACTGGTCAGCGACCCCGAAAAGCCCCTCTACGGCCGCGCCTTCCAGGGCACTTACCCTCCCGCATCGACCTTCAAGGTCGCGGCTGCCCTCGGCATGCTCGAAGCCGGCACCGTCAATGAATACACCACCTTCGACTGCCCACCGACGTTCACGATCGGCGACCGGATCGCCCGGAACTGGAACGAGGATCCCGAGGGTTACATGAACATCATCGGAGCCATCACCCGCTCCTGCAATACCTGGTTCTTCGCAGGCGCCATGGAGACCAGCGCCTCGAACATCACCATCATGGGCCAGAAACTCGGCTTCGGTGCCAAGACCGGCATCCCTCTCCCCGAAGAACGCGCCGGACTCATGCCCACGAACGAGTGGTATCGCGATCGATGGGGCTACCCCATCGGTAAAGGCGACCTCTGCAACATCAGCATCGGTCAAGGCAGCGTGGAGTCCACCCCGCTCCAAGTCGCACAGGCCATGGCCGCCATCGGAAACCGCAGCGCCCTCATCAAGGCCCGCCTCGTGCTCCAGGTCCAGGATTTCGTCAACTCCGTCGTCCACGCCTACGACGTCTCCTCCCGGCCACTTTTCATCTCCTACCGGAATCTCGAAATCGTCCACCGCGGCATGTACGATGTCGTCAACCATGGCCGGGGCACCGGCAAACGGGCCGCTCACCCCAACATCTCCGTGTCGGGGAAAACCGGAACCGGACAGTGGAATCCCGCGCTCAAGCAAAACGTCGCATGGTTCGCCGGCTTTGCGCCCTCCGAATATCCCGTCTACTCCTTCTCGGCCATTTACGAAGGTGATCCCGGTGAGAGCGTGGGCGGCGGCCGCGTCGCCGGACCCATCGTCGGAGATTTCTTCAAGGAATACCTTACCGAAGACAAACTCGCTGGACTCCAAGATAAATCCGACCTCATCCGCATCGAGATGGAACCCATTGTCGAAAACACCGACGTCACCGTCGGCTCCGAATTCCGCGGCGGAGGCTCCAGCACGCCTCAACCGGTTCAGACTCAGAAAAAGCCGAAAAAGAAAAAATCGGGAGGGGGCGGCCTCTTCAAGAAATTGTTCGGCAGCGGCTGAACGTCACCCGGGCCGACCGGTTTCAGGCGCTCCCCTTCATGACCGGCCGAGCAACGCCGAGCCCGGGTAAAAGGGCCGCGATCAAAGCCACTGGGACCACCGCGAACCCCTCTTCCTCACCCATCCTCAACCCCCGGTGTCCTGGACCATCTCCGGACGCTGCGCGGGTATCCCGACCCGTCACTCCTGGCCTTCCACCTCCAACTGAAACGTCCGGAGCGCTTCGTCAATCACCTCGTTCAACCGGCGAGACTCGGCCATTGTCAGTTCCCGGTTGACCTCCACGTCCCACTTCACCCCACCTTCGTCCGTCACCCGGACTCCCAACCGGCTCACCACCCCTTCCGGAATCCGTTCCAGCACGAAGTGACGGATATCCGCCGCCAAAGCCAACGGAGCCCGCACCTCTCCCATCGGCAAACCCGAAATGAGCCCATCCAGGCACGTCTCCGCCGCGATACGGTCCATGTGCCCCTCCGGCGTCATCTTCACCACCTGCTCAAGACAAAGCCGCGCGTCTCGCGTGTTCCCGCGGAAATAATAAAGCAGCCCCAGGGCGCACCGCGCCTCCGCATCCAACGCATGATCACCCGCCTCGAGCGCCTGGTTCACCGCGCTGAGCAGCTTGTCCTCGCCGCCGGGATCATCCCGCAACTCCATCGCTACTGCCCAAGCCTCCGACTGAGATAAATCCGCCACGTAGAGTTTGTAGGAAAACGATGGACAACATTCAACACGGCGCGGTTTATGTTCTACCCCGCCAAAAACCAGGATCCCCCGTGTCGTGAATGCCGCCAAGAATACCCGAGATCCGTCGCAACTCCAACACCTATTGGAACGCTCCCTGCGGGGCGATGCCCGCTTCCTCGGCCACCTTCAACGTCCCGACGCCGATTCCGTCAAAATCCTGAACCTCGCTTGCGGAGCCGGCCGGGAGGCCCAGAGCCTCGCCTCAGCCGTCGCAAACCTCTCTCCCGGCCCTGTCAGCCCCACCCTCGATCTCGTTGGCGTGGACCTGCGCGCCAAGGAAATCGATGAGGCCAAAGCGCGTGCATCGAACATCCACCTTCCGGGTTCGAAGTCCGTCCGGAGCGAGTTCCTCGTGGCCGACGCCTCCCGGCTTCATGAGCATCGCGAACTCCCGGAAACCTTCGATTTAATCTTTGTCCGGCACCAGAATTTCTGGAACGGCGAAGCCACTTGGTCGGCGATCTTCGATCAAGCCCTCCAAAAACTCAACCCCGGCGGGCGGATCGTCATCACTTCGTATTTCGACCGTGAACACACTCAGGCTTTGGACGCTTTCCGGCGCCAGGGCGGCAAGGTCCTCCGTTCCGTGTCGAATCCCAACACCATTGACTTGGCCACCCCCGGGAAATCGATCGATCGCCACTTGGCCATCATTCAGCCTCAGCCTTAAGCGAGCTCAGTGAGCGATCGAGCAACGCCGAAATTGGAAAAGGGGACCTCCGAAAACCAGCGTGAGCCGCCAGCCAAGTCCTGAGCGACGAGCGACCGAAGCGGCGGCGTGTCGCCGCCGTCCCTCCCCTGCCAATGACGGCGCGGCCGCAGGGGTTTGCGGAGGTCCCCAAAAGAAGACCGCGATTCTAAAATTTCATTTTGCATCGATATTTCGCGCTCACCACACTAACTGGGCGTTAATGCCTGACCAAACGAGTGATCGTAG
>CAZCRA010000172.1:0-6498 GCA_964500945.1 uncultured Verrucomicrobiales bacterium
GAAGATTCGTTCGAGAAACACGTGGCCGACACCCTCGACGCCGGGGCCGGCCTCTGCCGCCAGGACGTCGTCCGGACCATCGTCACCGAAGGCCCGGGCGCCATCCAGGACATGATCGACGCCGGCGTGCAGTTCGACCGCCGCACCCGCGAAGACGGTGAAGAGGAGTATGACCTCGGCCGCGAAGGCGGTCACTCCAAACGCCGCATCCTCCACCACCGCGACACCACGGGCCGGGAGATCGAAACAAAACTCCTCGATCGCGTCCGCGAGAATGACGCCATCGAGCTGATGGAGCATCACTTCGCCATCGATCTCCTCACGACCAGCAAACTGGGCCACGCCGCCCAGGACCGCTGCGTTGGTCTCTACGTCTTCGACGAAGAGGAAAACCGCGTCCTCACCCTCCGCAGCGATCGCGTCGTCCTCTGCACCGGCGGCTGCGGCCGAACCTACCTCTTCACGACAAATCCGAAAGTCGCCACGGGCGACGGCGTGGCCATGGCCTGGCGGGCCGGAGCCGAAATCGCGAACATGGAGTTCGTCCAATTCCACCCCACCTGCCTCTACCACCCCCAACTCAAATCCTTCCTCATCTCCGAAGCCGTCCGCGGCGAGGGCGGTGTTCTCATCGACAAGCACGGGAACTCCTTCATGGAGAAATACGATGAGCGGAAGTCGCTCGCTCCCCGCGACATCGTGGCCCGCGCCATCGACTCCGAGATCAAGCGCACCGGTGGCCCCTGCGTCTACCTCGACATCAGCCATCGCGAAGCCGCGTTCATCCAGAAACGCTTCCCGAACATCTACGAAACCTGCCTCTCCCTCGGGATCGACCCCGCTCAAGCTCCCATCCCCGTCGTGCCGGCCGCTCACTACCAATGCGGCGGGATCCGGACCGACGTGAACGGCGCCAGCAGCATCCAGGGCCTCTTCGCCGCCGGTGAAGTCGCCTGCACCGGCCTCCACGGCGCCAACCGCCTCGCCAGCAATTCCCTGCTCGAAGCCGCCGTCGTCGCGCGCCGCGCCGTCCCAGCCATCCTCCGCCAGAACCCCATCTCCGGCCCCCGGCCCGAACTGGGCCTGCCCGAATGGGAAAGCGGCTCGGCTCACGACGTCGATGAACTGGTCGTCATCTACCATAACTGGGACGAAATCCGCCGCCTCATGTGGGACTACGTCAGCATCGTCCGCACCACCAAACGCCTCCAGCGCGCCGCCACCCGGCTGCGAAATCTCCAGCGCGAGGTCCAAGAGTTCTATTGGAACTTCAAGGTCTGCACCGAACTCCTCGAACTCCGGAATCTCCTCGACACCGCCTCCCTCATCGTCGACTGCGCCTCGCAGCGCCACGAAAGCCGGGGACTTCACTTCACCCTCGACTACCCGAAACCAAGCCCGCCCCTCGCCAAGGACACCGTCGTTCGTCGCTTGTGAGAACGGACCCGTCTCGGACTGTCATATGTTCGTAGGGGCATGTTTTCTGGTGTAGCGGAAGCCGCAGAGGCTTTCGCCGGATGCTCGGTCAGTTTCTCATCCATCTTTAGCCCCCGATGCCCTGGATACTTCCCAGACGATGCACTAGCTATGGTGATCGCCAAATAGGCATGTGAAATTCGCCAGGATTCTTTTTCAATCTCAAGACGCGAGAAGAGAGTTGAGCGACGAGCGACCGTAGCGGCGGCGTCTCGTCGCCGTCACCCCCTGCCAATGACGGCGCGGCCGCAGGGGTTTGCGGAGGTCCCCAGGATTCTAAAATTTCATTTTGCCTCGATATTTCGCGATCACCACCCTAGGTTCACCCCGTCGAACCCATGCTCCGCCTCCGCTTCGCTTCTCCACTCTGCGGCGCCGTCGCCCTCCTCGCCCCGGTCGGCCACGTCGTCGCGTCCGACCGTTACGATCATTTGAATCCCAAAACGCGGGCCCTCCTTCAGCAGCTCGACGACAAATACCGCTCGGGCGTCAGCTACCTCCCGGGTTACGAGACCCGGAGACCCGATCCAAAACCCGCTCTGCCTAAAGTCTTCGCGCCCACCCAACCCCGCGCGCCCTACACCAAATACCCCTGGAAGCGAAACATCGTCGCCACCATCTTCTGGGTCGGAGAGTTGCCCACCCAGAACAATCCCGTGCCAAACACCGCCAGCTCATGGGACACCAAGTGGCAGGAAAGCTTCGGCGGCTATGACGATCCCAACCCTGCCGCTCGCGATTGGGATTTCACGCCCAAAGCCTTCACCCCAAAGCAGAACCCCTTCTACATCGCCCTGCCCTACAACGACTTGGAGGGCTGGCGCCGCACCAAACCCTCCGCTCAGAAGATCATCCCCTGGTACAAGGAACGCTACAACGGCTACGGGCGCACCGTCATCAAAGGCACCTGGCTCGCCATCCGGCACGGGACCAAGGTCTGCTACGCCCAGTGGGAAGATGTCGGGCCCTTCAACACCGACGATTGGGAATACGTCTTCGGCGACGCACGCCCCGCCAACACCAAAAACAGCGGCGCCGGTATCGACATCTCACCTGCCGTCCGCGACTACCTCAACCTTCAAAGCGCCGAGAAATGCGACTGGCGGTTCGTCGAAGTCGAAGAGGTGCCTCCGGGGCCCTGGCGGAAGTTCGGGGACAACAACCCCTTCGTGAACCCCGAACTTCTCGGCTCCCGCCGCGAAAACCTCGCCAAAGCCGAGGAGCGACGCCAACTCCAAGAGAAAATGGTGCGTCTCCGGGAAAAAAGGGATGCCTACATCCTCCAGATGAAACTTCCCTGAAGGCGGCCCCGTCAAAACGCATTCTTCCACATCATCGACTCCTGAGGCCGGTCCGAGCGCTGGTTGTATTTCGCCGATGGTTTGCTGTCGTAGGGCGTCAGAATCTCCCCCTGCACCTCGAAATAGATCAACTGCCCGATCGGCATCCCCGCGTAGATCCGGACCGGTTGCTGAACCGAGATCTCGAGCGTCCAGTGATTCGAGAAACCCACATCTCCTTTCCCGGCCGTCGCGTGAATATCGATTCCCAGCCGCCCGACGCTCGATTTTCCCTCCAGAAACGGCACGAAACGGCGCGTCTCGGTGTATTCCTCCGTCACCCCCAGATAGGTTTTCGCCGGCTCCAGCACAAACCCATCCGCAGGCACCTCGAAATGTCGAACTGGGTTGTGTTTCTTGGCGTCCAGCACCGCGTCCAGGTAGACCGCCATGTTGGGGCTGAGGTGCACGTCGTAGCTGTTGCTGCCCAAGCTCTCCCGGCGGAAAGGTTCAATGAGCAGGTCGCCCGCCTCAACGGCGGCCAGGATGGCGCTGTCTGAAAGAATCATGAAGGGTGATGCGGACTCACTCCTTCGCCGTGCCCAGGCCACCGTCAAGTTCCACCGCAAAAATCCCTTTACAGATCAGCCCTTCACCCCAATCTTAACCTCCCCCTGGATCGCTCCAGAGCGCGAACCCATCCTTTTCTTCCTTGATTCCATGAAAGTCGTTTCATCCCTCGGAGCCGCCAAATCCAGGCACGCTGACTGCCAGGTCGTGAAGCGTCGTGGAACCGTCTACGTCATCTGTAAATCGAACCCAAAGTTCAAGGTTCGTCAGGGACGCACCAAAGCCACGAAGCTGAGCAAAAAGGGCGCTCGCTAGCCCCGAACCGCGCCCAGCCCTCACTCGCCCAAGAGTTCCCGGGCCTTCGCCTCGATGCTCTCCGCGCGCATCAGCGATTCCCCCACCAGGATGGCGTCCGCTCCCCATTCCCCGACCGCCTGCGCATCCGCCCGGGTGTGAATCCCGCTCTCGCTCACCAGAACGATATCGGGCGGCATTTCCTGACTCAGGTCCTCCGTGGTGTGGAGATCGACCTCGAAGGTCTGCAGGTTCCGGTTGTTGATCCCAATGATCTCCGCCTCCGTCTGCAGCGCCCGATCCATCTCCTCTAGCGTGTGAACCTCCACCAGCACTTCCAACTGGTGCTTCGCGGCTGTCTCCAACAACGCTTCCAACCGGTCCTGCTCCAGCGCCGCCACGATCAGCAGAATCGCATCCGCCCCCGCCACTGCCGCCTCGTAAATCTGGGCTTCATCGATGATGAAGTCCTTCCGCAGCACCGGAAGCCCAATCTCCTGCCGAATCCGCGTCAGATACGTCAAGCTGCCCTGAAAATACCTCTCGTCGGTCAGCACCGAGACCGCCGCCGCCCCGGCTTCGGCATAAGCCTTCGCGATGGACACCGGCTCGAAATCCGGTGAGATCACTCCGGCCGAAGGCGAAGCCTTCTTCACCTCTGCCAGCAGGCTGAGGCGCTCGCGGTCGCCAGCCAGCGCATCGAATAGCGACCGGTAATCGTCACGCTCCAGGGCCGCGCAACGCAGCCTCTCCGCTTTGGGTTTGAGTCGCGCAACCTCTTCCTCCTTCGTCGCGAGGATCTCGCGCAGTTTCTGGTTCAGCGCCATGGCGGACCATACCCATCCCCTGCGGCAGGGGAACATTTTTTCACATTCAACTTGCTCCCCGAGTCGGGAAGCAGCAACTTACGAGCCCGACGGGTTTCGGTCTTTCTGACCGGATACCCGGCCCTTCGCGGGTGTAGCTCAGTGGTAGAGCACTTCCTTGCCAAGGAAGACGTCGTGAGTTCGAATCTCATCACCCGCTCGCCCCCGCTCCCCTCGCATTACCTCCGATGCGCGGGCGTTCTTTTCTATACTTCACCGCCTGGATCAAGGTATCCGGCGCCGATGACACCCGGCCATTCGAATGAGGCCCAGGGCAAGCAACCTTCAAGTCGACACTTCAGGGATCAATTCCACTCCCATGATCACTTGGGAAATGTGCTCATCAATCGTGATTGATCACCCGCCGAGATGCGGATGTTGTCGATATAGGTGAGGCGATCCTACGTGTCGTTAATCGGATTCCGGGCGGACTCGATCGACAGTCCAAACGAGCTGATGTTCAGGTTTTCCGCGTTCAGCTTCGGCCCCACGAAGGGGTCCGTCGTCCCCGGCACGCCCTCGTTGATCGCGAACAGGCCATACTGAAAATTGAGCCCAGGTCCGTTCACCTGGTAGTCAAACCACAGGGTGTGCTCCCCCGTATTCGGAGTCTGGTGGCGCACCCAGCCATCCAAATGCGTCAATCCAGTGTTGCTGTCCTGCAACGCGAAAACGTTCGCGGAACTTTCCAAATCACCATTGTTACTAAAAAAGGCTCCGTGTAGCGGCGAGGCCAGCGTCAAAACAAGCAGCAGGGAGGAGAGACGCAATATCTATCTTGCGGAGACGGCGCTTCATGGCGAGAACGGTCGATTCTTAGTAAGCACCGACACTTCCTCCTGGAATGCTCAAGAATTAAGTTTCGCCGCCAACGACCCGCGAACCTCTTGCCCGGCTCGAACGCCAGCAAGCCAACCTATTTATTGTTTCCTGAAATTGATAGTTTGCGATTCCTTCCTACTAAGGCTTGATTGCCACTGATGTTGCTCGCCCAGCGATGAAACCGCAAATCGCCACCACCCTCTACCACGGCACCGGCAGCCATCCAAATCGACGCCGGGGAATCGCCGCCAGGAGGTTCGAAACCGCTTTCAAAGGAGTGCTCGTCACCTTCGCCAGCGTGCGCCGGTTCCTGTCACCGGATCAGGCTTCCCTCGTCCTCTACACGGACCGTCACCTGTCGCCGGATGACCACGCCAGGCTCGCGGAAATGGAGGTGGATGTCTCCATCCTGCCCGAAGATTCCCTGAAATACGCCGGGAACGGTGTCATCTCGAACCGCTTCCCGGAACGCCTGTTCACGATGGATGTCATGCGCTCGATCGCCGAATCCAACTCGAGCGAGGACGCCTACATCTTCATCGATGGCGATTGTCTCTTCCAAAAGCATCCCGCCCGCCTTTTCGACGCTCTCTCGGCCGGACACTCCGTCGCTTTGCAGCTCGACGAACCCTGGGAAAGGTCGACCGACGGCCACTCCCGTCTCTCGCTCACGCTCCTCGCCTCCTACTACCTCCGGGAGGTCGTCGCTCCCCTCCGCTATTACGGCGGAGAACTGTACGGCCTCTCCCCGCGAAACCTGGCCGAACTCGTCCGTCAACTCCATGCCCTCTGGGACTTCGTCGCCGCCCAACAATCCCTCTTTGGGACCGCCTATACCGAGGAACACCTCATCTCCATCCTGTTCGCCATCGGAAACTATGGCGTTCGCACCCCGGAAAAACTCATCAAACGCGTCTGGACCGCCGACGAATTCTGCAACGCCGCGCCCGGCGACACGGAATTCGAGATCCTCCACTTCCCCTCCGAGAAGGACGGTTTTTTCGCCACGGCCTACGAGGACCTGAAACGCGATCCCGGGCTCCTGACCCGTCTGTCCGCGGAGGACTACGAAACCTGGCTGAGCCGTCCCATTCGCGAACGGCTCCAGCCCAACCTCGGCCGCCGGGTCCGGATGGCGGCCCGGCCCATCGTCAAGAACGTCCTCAGTTCCTGACGAACCCAGCCGCAGG
>CAZCRA010000172.1:6508-8267 GCA_964500945.1 uncultured Verrucomicrobiales bacterium
ACGGACTACTCCCTTGCTTCCGCCTGCTCGTAAAGCTCCGCCAACTCCACGAAGAGCGCTTCCACTTCCGCGTAAAACCTCTCTTCTCCCAGCTCATCCCGCCGTTCCCGGATCGCTTCCACCTGCCGCTCCAACTCGTCTCTCCGGCGCCGCTCAGCCGCGGTCAGCATCCGGTCGAGCGGTCCCGGCACCAGATGCAGTCTCCGGGCCCATTCCCCATCCTTCGAATCCTCACCCTCCCCTTTCCTCACCAAACGCAGTCCGTCGAACCATTCCGCCCGAGTCCCCAAACCATCCCCGCTATCGTCCAGCAGCGCGTGCTCCGTGGCGATCCGCCCTTGCTCTTCGTAGTGCTGCGCCGTCCGCTTCGCCGCCAACAGAAAACACTCCAGGATCGAGTTCTGCCCGTCCTTGTTTAGATCCGCCACCGGATCCTGCAGCACCTCCGCCAGATAGACGCCGAAGTAGGTCAAATCCACCTCGTTCCCGCTCTTCGTAGCCGTCACCACCACCCGGCCTTCTCGCTTCAGCGCCGGAATGAACGGAGCACTGGCTTGAGCGCAGTTGATCACCACCGTCGGTCCCTCGCGCCCGTCCAGCCAGCCCGCCAGCTCGTCCGCCTCCAAATCCTCACCCTCCAGATTGAACTTCGCTTCCCGGCCATTGAACGTGCCGTGACCCACCATCACCAGCCACACCTCCGCCCACGCCGGAAACTGCGCCAGCCCCTGCTCGATCCCTTCCCGGTCCTTCGCCAGAACAAAATCCACGTCGCCCGCCGCCTGCGCCGCCTCCCGCCACTGCCGCGCCATCTCGTCGAAGCGCTCCCGGAACGAAGCCTCACCATCCGCGCCGCGCACGACCATCAGGTGCCGCCGCTCCGGAACGAAGGCCGCCGGCTCCCCGTCCGCCGCCGCGATCGCCTCGCTCGACCCGAACAGGAGCCCCGCCAGCATCAGCCGGCCCGCCACCCTTCCCATCATGCCAATCCTTTCCATCGCCTCAGCGCCCATTCGCCTCCCAGTAACCCGATCAATACCAGCAACACCGCCGGCTCGTGCCAAAGCGACCGGACCCACGTCTTCATCACCGGCGCTTCGAGCGTCGACACCTCGCGCGACCACCGGCCCAGCTCATCCCACGGCACCACCGCGCCACCCGACGCCTCCGCCAGCCTCGCAAGCGTGCCTTCGTCCGGCACCAGCGACCCATACTCGTCCTTCAGCGGATTCCAGCTCCAGCCGGTCGCGTTCTCGTGCAAAATCTCTTCGTCCGGCCCCAGCGCCTTCGCCGTCACCAAGTAGGCGCCCGGTTCGTCACACAGAACCTCCGCAGTGAACAATCCCGGTTCTTCCAGGCTCGGTTCCGCGAACAGCGGCTTCGCTTCCTCGCTGCCCGGCACCGTGACTTCCAGCTTCACCGTGGCGTTGTCCAAAGGCAGAAACGCCTTGTCCCGCACCCGAACCGTGATCCTTCGCAACAGACCAGCGCCCCCGCTCGTCTCGCCCCAAACGCTGTCGGCCTGCAAAAACGGCGGCACGTCCGCCACCAGCCAACGGACCACCTGACGCCACCACGTCTCCATGTCCTCCCGCGCCTCCGGACTTTCCATCGCCCATCGCCACGTATCGGCCAATGTCAACGCCGCCGCACGCCCTTCCCCGGCCCGTTGCGCCCCCAAAAGCGGCCAAATCTTCCCCTCGTCCGTCCGCGCCACCGCCACCAGGGTCGCCCCAGGCTTAATCCCGGCCAATGCGTT
>CAZCRA010000173.1:0-3255 GCA_964500945.1 uncultured Verrucomicrobiales bacterium
GGGGCGTCTTGTCCCGGGCTCCAGGCCCCTTGCGCGGCACGGGACCCGCTTGTTGAACGGCTTTTAAGTGAGGCTGCCGCGGTGAAGCGGATTCGTTTTGGCTTAAATGCCGTAAATGTGATGGAATTGGCGGCTGATTCCGTGATGCCTCGTATCGAAATCCCTGCACCAATGAACTTCTCTTTCCCGATCTGGCTTTGCTCGACCCTTCTCTTTCTCCTTCCGTTGGCCCTTTACGGCGAACGCGGCTGGGACACCCGAGTCCTGACGAACGAGTTTTATGCCGAGGGCGCATCGGTCGCTGATCTCGACCAGGACGGCACGGCTGACGTCGTTTACGGCCCGTTTTGGTTCGCTGGACCGGATTTTGCCGAGGCGCGCCCCTACGCCGAGGGGGAAGCGTTTTCTCCCCTGACCTACTCCAACCGGTTCCTGACCGAGGTTCACGATTTCACCGGGGATGGCTACCCGGACATTCTCGTGATCGGATTCCCCGGGAAATCCGCGTGGCTGCATGTGAACCCCGTAAGCGGAGGCGGGACGCAAGGGCTCTGGAGCCAGCATGTCATCGCGGATCAGGTGTCGCACGAATCGCCGCAGCTGGTGGATCTGATTCCGGGCGGGATGCCCGAGCTGGTCTGCTCCCGCGACCGGGCTTATGGCTATTACGCGCCGGGCGAGGACCCGACGGCCCCGTGGGACTGGACGCCGATTTCGAAGCCGGGCGAGGCAGTGAAGCCGTTCGGGCACGGGCTCGGGGTGGGCGATGTGAACGGTGACGGCCGGCCGGACGTGGTGGAGCGGGAGCACTGGTATGAGCAGCCGGCGGACGGCGCCGAGGCGGGTGCGCCCTGGGAGCGGCACCGCTGGGCAAAGGTCCGCTATGGCGGAGGAGGCGCGCAGATCCTGGTGGATGACGTCGATGGAGACGGCGATGCGGATTTGATCACGTCCTTGAACGCGCACGCCCACGGCATCGCCTGGTTCGAGCAGTATGAGCCTGGGAAATTCGGCAGGCACGACATTCTGGGCGAAAGCTCCACCGACAACCCGTACGGGGTGGTTTTCAGTCAGCCGCATGCCCTTGCGCTGGTGGATCTGGACGGGGATGGGCGGAAGGATTTCGTGAGTGGGAAGCGCTATTTCGCGCATAAGGGACGGGATCCGGGCGCCTTCGAGGAAGCGGTGGTCTACTGGTTCCGGAACGTCATGACGCCGGACGGGGTGGAATTCGTTCCGCGCCGGATTCACGACGATTCCGGGGTCGGCGTGGCGGTGACCGTGGCGGATTTGAACGGCGACGGGCGACCGGATGTGGTGAGTGGGAACAAGAAGGGGCTGGCCATTCACGTTCAGGAGGACGCCATGGCCGCTGCGGCGGAACGCTGGAAGGTGCGGGGCGGCCGGTCTCAGCAGGCTTATGGCTCCGGTTTATCAGCGGAAGAGGCGGTGGCGCGGATGGTGGCGCAGGAGGGGTTCGAGGTGGACTTGATCGCGGCGGAACCGGACGTGACCCAGCCGATCGCGATGTGTTTCGATGCTCGGGGGCGCCTCTGGGTGATCGAAGGGCACACCTATCCGCAGCGGGCGCCGGACGGCGAAGGGAAGGACCGGATCGTGATCTTCGAGGACAGCGATGCGGATGGGCGTTTTGAAACCCGCAAGGTGTTCGCGGAGGGCGTCAACCTGGCCAGCGGCATTGAGATTGGCTTCGGTGGGGTGTTCGTGGGGGCGGCGCCCTACTTGCTTTTTTATGCGGATGCGGATCGCGACGACGTGCCGGATGGCGAGCCGGAGGTGTTGCTGGACGGGTGGGGCTACCAGGACACGCACGAGACGCTGAACAGCTTCACTTGGGGGCCCGACGGCTGGCTGTATGGGACGCACGGGGTATTCACGCACTCGAAGGTGGGCCGGCCCGGCACGCCGGATTCGGAGCGGGAACCACTCAATTGCGCGGTTTGGCGTTACCACCCGGTGAAGCGGGAGTTCGAGGTGTATGCGCACGGCACGAGCAATCCGTGGGGCCTGGATTTCAACGACACGGGGGACTGGTTCATGAGCGCTTGCGTGATTCCGCATTTCTATCATGTCGTCCAGGGCGCCCGATACATCCGCCAGGGGAAGCGCGGCCATTTCAACCCCTACACCTACGGTGAAATGGACACGATCGCCGATCACCGGCACTACGTCGGGAGCATCATGGAGCACGCGTTTTGGGGGAAGAATTACGAAACGCGTCCGCCGGCGCCGTCGGATACTTCGAGTCTGGGCGGCGGTCATGCCCACTGCGGGCTGGCGCTCTATCTGGCGGATACCTTCCCGGCTCCCTTTCGCGGAGATGCTTTTTTCCACAACCTGCACGGTCACCGGTTGGTGCGCGAACGGCTCGAGCGGGACGGATCGGGCTACGTGGCCCGGCACCGGCCGGACCTCGTCCTGAGTCAGCACCACGATCACATCGGCGTGACGGTGGCCCTGGGTCCGGACGGAGCCCTGTATTTCTCCGACTGGACCGACCCGCAGACCTGTCACCACCGGAATGTGGAGATCTGGAACCGGACGGACGGACGGCTCTTCCGGGTGCGCTACGGTGATCCGAAGCCTTACCGGTTTGATCTGGAAACCGAATCCGATGCGGAACTCGTGGCCCGGCTGGGGTCGGCGAATGCGTTCTTCGCGCGGCAGGCGCAGCGGATTCTGCAGGAACGATGCGCGTCCGGAAAGAGCGACCGGATGGCGGTGCGCAGGGCTTTGGCCGGGTTCGAAGCCGGGAAGGGGGAAGACTTGAAGCTGAGGCTGCGGGCGTTCTGGACGATGGACGCCTGCGGGGTGCTGAGTCGCGACGATCTTCTGGCCCGGCTCAACGATTCGAGCGAGCACATCCGGGGCTGGGCGGTGCAGTTTTTCGGCGAATCGAAGCAGACGCTCGATTCCGAGGTGTTGGCGGCGCTCGAGGAGCGCGGGCGCACCGAGACATCGCTGGTCGTGCGGCGCTATCTGGCATCGCTTCTGCAGCGGCTTCCGGAGCCTCAGCGATGGAATTTGGCGGCAGCGCTCATAGGTCATGACAACAGTCAGCGTGACCGGAACATTCCGCTGCTGACCTGGTATGGGTTTGAGCCGTTGGTCGCCTTGGACCCGGGCCGGGCGCTCGGGATCGCGGAGGGTTCGCCCTGGTCGTTCATCGGCGAGTATGCCGCGCGCCGGGCTTCCGTGACGGAAGAGGGGCGGGCCGCGCTCATGGCAGGATTG
>CAZCRA010000173.1:3265-8266 GCA_964500945.1 uncultured Verrucomicrobiales bacterium
GTTTCGTGGCTCGGGCCGGCACATTGCTCGACGCGATGGCCGAGGCACCGGATGGGAAACGTCCCAGCGGCTGGTCCGAGGTGAAGGCGCACGGCGCGCAATGGCGGGATGCGAACCGCGAGGTCGCGACGGCCTTGAACCGGCTGGGCGCCTACTTTCGCGATGCCGAAGTGCTGCCGCACTGGCGCGAGGTGGCGCAGGACGGCAAACGGCCGGTGGAGGATCGCGAGGAGGCGCTGAGGCTGCTGCGGATCGCTGGGGACCCCGAGCTGGCGACGGTGGCCGGTGGGCTTTTGGACGCACCGGCGCTGAGCGGGACGGCGATCGCTGCGCTGCGGACGGCTCCCGGGCCAGAAACGGCCGAACGACTGATCGGACGCCTCGGCGATTTCCCGGCCCAGGTTCGAAACGATGCCGTGAACCTTCTGGCGTCGCGGGAGGATATGGCGCTGATGCTGCTCCGGGCGGTGGATGCAAAGCGGGTGCCGTCTTCGGTTGTCTCGCCGGTGTTGCTCGACCAATTCGAGCGATTCGAGAACGACGAGGTCAACTCGTTGATTGCCCAGAACTGGTCGCGCGGTGCGGCCGGGGTGGATTTGAAGGAGCTGGAGGGGGCGATCCGGGACTGGAAACGGAAGCTCAGCGGCCGCCGGATGGAGATGGCAGATGCGTCTAGGGGGCGCGTGGTGTATCAGCGGATTTGTGGGAATTGTCATCCGCTCTTCGGGGAAGGCGTGGCTCTGGGACCGGACCTTACGGGCTCGAACCGGGCCGACCTGGGCTACCTCCTGGAGAACGTCCTGGCTCCCAGTGCCGTGGTGGGTCGCGATTACCTCCTAAACGTGATCACGCTGAAAGACGGATCGGTCGTGAGCGGCACGGTTCAGGGGCAGACGGACGACGCGATCGAAATCGGTTTGGCTGGTGGCACGACGACGACGGTGCGCGTCGCGGACATCGCGAAGCGTGAGGAAATCGCGCAGTCGCTGATGCCGGCGGGCTTGTTCGATGCGCTGCCGATCGAGGAAGTGGCGGATTTGGTGGAGTATCTGGCCAGCCCGGTGCAGGTGCCGCCGCCCGCGAAGTGACGGGTCCGGGGCGCCGGATCAATTGTCCGATGAGGCCGTCGCTTTGAGCTGGGCCAGCGTCGCGCGAAGGGAGAATTCCAGTCCGTAATTGACGGGATCCTGACCCTTATTACCAAAGAATCCAGCGCTGCGATGGCGCAGGACCTTCTCGACGGCGGCGAGATGCGGTCGTGCTGGTTCTCCGGCCAGTTCGATGGCGCGGGCGGCGCGGCAGGCGGCCCATGGGTTCGGGCTTTCGAGTTCCGCGACGAGGCATTCCATGGCGCGTTCCACGATGGCGGAGTCGCCGAATCGAGCGAGCGCTCCCGCGCCGGCGATGCGGACCGAGGCGGCTTCGTCGTCGAGAGCTTCGGCCAAAGCGCCGCGGGCGGCTTCGGATTCTTGAGCCAGGACGGCCAAGCCGAGGGTTGCCCAGTAGCGGACCGAGGGATCGGGATCGCTCGAGCGCTTCACTAGTTCATCGAGATGGTCCGCTCCAAATCCGGCGAGCCGGGCGGTGGCGAGGATGCGCTTGAGGGGATAGCGGTCCGGGACGCGCGCCTGTTCCCATGCGGATTTGCCCTGCTCAGCGTCGGTTCGCTCCGGTTCGGGCCAGAACCCGAGGTCGCGTTCTTCGAGCAGGAACGCTTCGAGCCGGGAGAGCAAGGCCTCCGCCTCGGCTTCATGCGCAGGGGTGCCGACCAAGTTGGCGAGGCACCAGGGATCTTGCTCCATGTCAAAGAGCATGACCGGTGGGCGGCCTTCGTTCCAGAAGCGCGGCCAGTTCGCCGGCAGCTCGTCCGAGGCGGCGATGGAGCGGATTTCCTTCACGATTTCGCCGTTGGCGTTGTAGAGGGACGTCAGGGTCTGCTGGTCCCCGTATGGGCGGGGGTCGTAGCTGCGGACGAGAAGGCTTCGGCCATCGGTGATCCAGCGGGTCGTCTCGAGGGTTTCGTCGTGCCTATCGCGAGCGCCAGTGAGGAACACGCGCGGTTCCGGCAGGTTGGGACCCAGGAAGGGGCGGCCGTGCATGTGGGAGGGGATCTCCAAACCGGCGAGGTTCAGGACGGTCGCCGCGAAATCGACGAAGCCGACTAGGCGATTCGTCACCGTGCCCGGCGGGTCGGAAGCGAGGTGCTGGTACTTTTCCGGAAAACGCACGAGGAGAGGGACCCGAAGTCCGTAGGCGAAGGGCGCGGCTTTTCCTCCCGGCATGCCGGCGCCATGATCGGAATAGAAGAAGACGATGGTGTCATCTGCCAGACCGTCGGTTTCCAAGGCCGCCAGCTTTCTCGCGACGAAATGGTCCAGGGAGGTCACGCAATCGTGGTAGCGCGCCACCGTGCGCCGGGTCACCTCGGTGTCGGGATAGAAAGGTGGCAGGGGCGCTTGCGCGGGATCGTGGATTTCCTTCGGTGCGAGCCGGGATTGGACCTTTTCTTTGAAGAAATCGAGATCGTTCCGGCTGGTGCGGGACTGATGGGTGTCCATGTAGTTGAAGACTGCGAAAAACGGTTTTCCGGCGGGACGATCGCGCCAGTGCGCCTTTGGGCTGGACTCGTCCCAGGCGTCGTTGATGAACGCTTTCTCGGCGGCGAGGTTGTAGTCGGTCTTGGAGTTGTTCGTCGTGTAGTAACCCGCCTCGCGCAGCAGCGCGGGGAACCCGCGAACGAAGCTGGGGATGCGGTGATTCGAGCGCATTTGCGAGGTTCCCAGCGGTCCGTTGTGCATGCCGGTGATCAGCGTGCTGCGGGAGGGAGCGCAGACGGGCGACTCAGCGAAGGCCCGGGTGTAGCGGATGCCCTGGGCGGCGAAGCGGTCGATGTTCGGCGTGCGGGCGTAGGTGTCGCCGTAGCAGCCGAGTTCGAGACTCATGTCCTCGGCGGTGATCCAGAGGATGTTGGGGCGGTCGTTGGCCAGTGCGCCGAAGGGGATGGCCGCGAAAAAGGCGACGAGGCGGACGAGGCGAAGGAAGGGCGGGCGTCGACGAGCAGTGAGCATAAGTTGTATACACAAAAGCACTGGAAGAAGTCTTTCTCCCGGCGCCCTGAAATTAATGCGGTCTCCGGTTCGCGGCTGGGCCGATCGTGTTACTGCGGTTTGAACTCGGCGAGAGCGACTTCGGCCGTGCCGGCGATGATTTCGATGTTCAGACCGAGAGGCAGGCGGCGGTCGTCGTCGGACAGCCAGAATGAGGCCGATTTCACCTTATCAGTGAGAGGGTCGAGGCTGCCGTCCTTCTCGATTTTGCTGGCTTTGACGTCGAGGCGAAGGGCGTCGATTTCAGCGCCTTCGAAAGTCTTTTTGCCGCGGCCGCCAACGGTCACCGTGACGAGGTAGGGGTCGCGGTATGGGAACACGATAACCGAGTGGGACTCACCGTCGGCCAGCTTCTGGCTGCGGATGTAAAGGGCGGCGGAGATGATGTCGAAGGCGTTCGGCAGTTCGTAGGTCCGGCTCCGCTCTTCCTTCTCCTTGCTGGTGTCTTTGGGTATGGTGTTCCACTGGTTCTTGATCATTCCGTCGGTGAAAGCGACCTCGTAGGTGTCCGTTGCGAACGGATCGGTCTCGGACTGTTCCACCGCGATCGGGGTCAGGCTGCTGCCATCGACGAGGGAGACGAATTCGCTGTCGTAGGCGAAGAGGGACCGGGCGGAACCGATGCTGCCGGATTTCGCGTTGGTCTTGATCTGATCACCAGCCACGAACGTCAGCTTCATTTGCGCAGCGTTCACGACGTCTTTCCACCCCATGTTGAACGTTATCTCGCAGGACGGGAGCATGGGGAAGTCGCCCGCTTTGATCTCGGAGACTTTGCTTTTCCATTCGGGCTCCTCAGCCTGGACAGAGAGGGCGCCAGATGCGCAGAGCGCGAGGGTGAAGACGGAGACGGAGAGACGATGGATGCTGGGTTTGGATGGTCTGTTCATTCTTACGGAGGGGATAAAAACTCGCCCGGGACCCCATTGAACAAGGCATCGCGTTTGTCCAGTGTTAGAGTGCGTTCGCGGCAGATTTGTCACGGTTTGAGCGCTCATGAGGGGCGCGAAGCCAGCAGGTTGCGGTTTTCGACGTGCAATTCGCTTCCCATTTCCGCGCCATGGCGGCTAGGGTGCGGACCATGAAGCAAGGTTTTTGGCTGGCCGGGATGGTGCGTTTTGGGGTCGTATGCGCAGGGATGCAGCTGGCGTGGCCTGGGAGTCTGGGTGCCCAGACGGTGAAAGACCGGGAGGGAGCGATCCGGAAGGATCAGGCTGAACTGGCCGCCAACGAGCGCTGGCGCTACAACGACTACCGGGCCGGGATGGAAGAGGCCCGCCGAACGGGCAAACCGGTGATGGTGGCGTTGCGTTGCGTGCCTTGTCTGGGGTGCTCCGGCTTCGATGCGGAGGTTTTGCTGGAGAACACGAAGCTGTCGAGGCTCCTCGATGAATTCATCTGCGTGCGGGTCATCAACGCCAATGACCTGGACCTGGCGAAGTTCCAATTCGACTATGATTTGTCCTTCTCCGCTCTCTTTTTCAACGCGGACGGGACCCTTTATGGCCGGTTCGGGTCCTGGGCGCATCAGGAGGATGCTCAAAACCGGGCGACGGATGGCTTCAAGGCGGCGTTGGAAGCCGTGCTGCATCTTCACCGGGGGTATCCGGAGAACCGCGAAAGTCTGGCGGGTAAACAGGGCAAAGCGTTCCCCTATGAAAAGCCGGTCGACATGCCGGGATTGGCGGGAAAGTATGGCCCGGAACTGAACTGGGACGGCCAGCTGGTGCAGAGCTGCGTCCACTGTCACCAAATCGGAGACGCCATGCGGCTGGATTTCCGGAACAAGGGGCTTCCGGTTCCGGAAACGTGGGTGTTTCCCTATCCGCAGCCGGAGACCATCGGGTTGCACCTGGCGGATGACGCGCGGGCGCGGGTCGAGCGCGGGCGAGGC
>CAZCRA010000174.1:0-8253 GCA_964500945.1 uncultured Verrucomicrobiales bacterium
AAGAGGAAGCGTCGCCGGAGACCTCTGGCGGAGTTTGAGCCCCTGCGACAAGGAGACCACCCAGGATCCACGTTGCTGGGATGGCCAGCGCCAAGCGGAGGGCCGCCGCCCCCCTCGCCTGGGGCGTGAGCCGATTCATGCCTGACGCCGGCGGCGCGTGAGGGTCATGGCGCTGACGGCGGCGAGGACGAAGAGGAGACCGGAGGGTTCGGGGATGGGCTGGGCGGTGAGGCTGATGTTGTCGACGCGGAGGACGTCGGGGGAAGTGGGATCCTCAAAATTGCCCCCGGACTCGGAGATTCGGACGGCGATGAAGTCGTAGCCGCTGCCGAAGTTCACTAGGCCCGCCGCGTTGACGTTGACCCAGGCGTTTGAGGTGTCGCCGCTGAAGGTTTGGTCATAGAGGAAAGCGGAGGACGGGCCGGGGGTGCCTGTTGGACTCTGGATCAGGCCGGTGCTCCAGTTGCTCAAGGTCCATCCATCGGTGGGATCCGATTCCAGGATGCCGATGATTTGGACACGGAGTTCGGGGGTGGCCGTGTTTTCTTCGATCCAGTAGTCGAAGGAGAGGGTGCCGGCGCCGGTGCTGACCCGGGCGTCGGGAACGAGTTGGATGGTGCTCAGCGCGCCCGAATCGTCCACGACGAACGCCCATTCATTGGCGGCATCCTGAGTGAACTGGTGATTGCCGGGGCGAGTCCAATTGTTGTAGGCGCCGCCTTGGTTGACGCTGCCGGTGTTGTTGGTGAAGGCCGA
Source organism: uncultured Verrucomicrobiales bacterium (assembly GCA_964500945.1). GTDB lineage: Bacteria > Verrucomicrobiota > Verrucomicrobiia > Verrucomicrobiales > DEV007 > CAZCRA01. Next base: position 757 of record CAZCRA010000174.1, read on the forward strand.
GCTGAAGTCGCCATTCGAGAGAATCGAAGCGTGGGTGGCGGCCAAGGGCAGCGCCAGTAGGACGGTGAGGAGTCGAGTTTTCATGCGTGGAACGGATCCCCTCACCTCAGTATAGTTGGCCAAGCTCTGCAAGAAAAAATCCCGCCTTTTTTGGCTGGTCCTCGATGGGTTCAGCGCTGGCGAACGTGAGGGTGCGTGGCGAGGAGGGCATCGATGGTTTCGTGGACGAGTTTGGCGCGGTCCGGAGTGATTTCGAGGAGTTCGCCGGCGTCGTGAGCCGGGTCGGGGCCATATTTCGGACGGTCGTTGTAGAGTTTCCAGTCGAGCTTGGTGGGGGATTCCTCGAAAAGGCAGGCAAACATGAGGGCGGCGACGGTGTAACGGGGGAGCCCGACGCGGATGTGCTGGACGTCGGTGTAGAAATCGCGGACGTCCGGATTCCCGGTGGCGCCGAGGTCGCGCCAGCAGAGGTCATCGCCGATGACGATGAGGAAATTCGGGCGCGCGCTGGCGGAGAGGGAAAGGAGGAGGAAGGCGCAGACGACGAGTAAGGGGGCGGGCATGGTTTGGGGTTTTTCGAACTCTGTTTTTTGTTCGTGGTTCTTGGTTCTCGGTTCTTCTAACGCTTAACCGGAAAGGCTTTCGGGTGGTAGATGCGGATGGCTTTGAGGGCTTCTTTTCCACCTTTCAGCTCGAGGGTGTGCGTGGTGTCTCCGAGACCGTGAGCGATGGTGACGGCGTTTTCGACGCCTGGGCGTGGTGGGGCGGGCTGCCAGGTGTCGCGGAAACGAGGGACGATACTCCAGCGGAGGGTGAAGGATTCGGGGACGGGTTCGACGCGGCTGAGTTTCAGGGCGTATTCGGCCATCCAGGATTTGGAGGGAATGACGACACGGCCCGAGTTTGAGACGAAATCCTCGTCGCTGCGGCCGGTGCCGTCGGGACCTGTCTTGGATCCGGTGAGCTGGAACGTGTATGGCTTTTCCTGGTCCGGGTCGTTGCGCACCTCGAGGGTCCAGTCTTCGAGGAGGGGGAGAGCGTTCGATTCGATCGGGGCGACGGGAGGCCATTTGCCGCCGGGTTCAGGTTTCGCCCGGGTGAACGCGTAGAGTTCGGGAAACTCGGAAGGTTTTCGGCCATCGATTCGGATCTCGGCTGAGGCCGTGGCCTCGTCGTGGCCGATGAGGTCGATGCGATTTCCAGTGAACTCGAAGCGGAGGGTGTCGCCATCCCATTGGAAGTCGGGACCGGCTTCGAAGGTTTGGACGAAGCCGCAGTTCATGGGATCGATGGAGACGTCATCGCGTTTCACGAGGGCGGCTTTGGTGAACGCGGCCATGAGACGGCAACCGTCGTCATTGAGGTGGATGCCGTCTTTCAGGAAGGCTTTTGCTTCGAGACCGGTGGCGGAGAGGTGCTGTTTCCACAGATTCCGTTGATCGACGTAACCGCAGCCGAATTTCCGGATGACGTGCGGCAGGTGTTTGTAGTTCACGAAACTGGTCCAGGATTTCGGCGTGAGTTTCGAGGGATCGGTTTCCTCGGTTCGCCAGCGGGATTTGGCTCCGACGTGATCGGTTTGGATCAGGATTTCCGAGGTGGTGCGTTCCCGGGTGCGGCGGATGATCAGCTCGTAGAGGTGATGGTTTCCGAAGACGTGGAAGATGACGAGGTCCGGCTGGAAGGGGTAGAGGTCGGTCTCGGCGGTCCGGAAGAGGTATTGGGAGGCGAAACCGCCGAGGGCGCGATTCTCGATGACGAGATCGGCGTGGGGAAAGCGTTGGCGGAGGTCATCGGCCACTTCTTTCCACCAATTCTGTTCGGTGATGCTCTGACCGTAAAAGAGGATGCGGACGGTGTGGCGCTTTTCCGGGGTGCTGGTGGCCAGCAGGGTCATGGTGCGCTGGATGCCTCGGCCGAGCTGGGAGGGGTCGCCGACGTCGGCGGGGGGCTCAAACGCCCGGGAGAAGGCGGGCAGGATGAGGACGAGGACGGAGGGGAGCAGGATCAGGATTTTCATTTGGAAACGGGTAGGCGATCAGTCTTTTGCAAGGTAGCCCATGCGGCGGAGCCAATCCGCGGCGCGATCGGGCCACGAGTTGACGGGATCTTCACTGGGGCGGAGGCCGTAACCATGACCGCCCTGGGTGTAGAGATGGGCTTCGGCGGGCACCCCCAAACGAGTGAGCTCGATGAAGAGCTTTGCGGCGTCGGCCCCGCGGGATTTGTCGTCCTGGGTGACGGCCAGGAAGGTGGGAGGAAAGTCCTCCGTCAGGACGATTTCGGGGGAGAAGGCGACGCGGCCGGCGGGTTGGGTGAGGTAGGCGGCGTAAATGGGGAGCAGGAAATTGGGGCGGGCGCTCTGCGTGCTGGCGTCGTCCAGCTTTTCGGCAGCGGGTTCGGCGGCTTTGACGCCGGTCATGACGGTGAGGTGGCCGCCGGCGGAGAAACCGAGCACGCCGATGCGGTCCGGGTCGATTTTCCAATCCGCAGCGTGGTGGCGGAGGAGGCGGATGGCGCGCTGGGCGTCCTGGAGCGGCCATGGCCAGGCATCGTCCTTTTCCCGGCGGGGCACGCGGTATTTCAGGACGGCGGCGGTGACTCCGATGGAATTCAGCCATTCGGCGACTTCGAGGCCCTCCTTGTTCCAGGCTAGGATGTGGTAACCGCCACCGGGGCACACGAGGATGGCGGCGCCGTTGGCCTTATCCTGGGGGGCTGGGTAGAGGGTGAGGGAGGGTTCGGTGACGACGGCGATGCGCTCGAGGGTGTTTTCCGAGGGATCGCCGGGTTTGAACGAGGCCGGTTCGTCCGGTGTGCCATCGGGCCATAGCGGAAGCTCAAGCGGTTCGGCCGGTGCACCGGAGACAAAGAGGGAAGCGACGAGGGCGAGAAGGAACTGGGATTTCACGGGCGCAGACTATCGTTCGCATCGTCGCTTGCCAAGTTTTGCGGTGTCGCGGAGAGGGTTGAGATGGGTGAGGATGGGCTCGAAGCGGGACCGGATGGGCGGTTGCGCTGCTCCTTGGGGGCTGGGCTGGACGAGGAATACCGGCGCTACCACGACGAAGAGTGGGGAGTGCCGGTGGTGCGGACGGAGTTGGCGCAGACGGTGGAATCGCGGGCGTTATCGCGGGATTTGAAGCGGCGGGGTTGGACCTTCGTGGGTCCGACAACGGTGTATGCGTTCATGCAGGCGATGGGTTTGGTAAACGATCATTTGGAAAAATGTGAGTTCAGGGTTAGGATCGCCGATCTGCGGGCTGGATTCAGACGGCCGCGAGCGGATTGAGGGGTGAACGCCGGGCTTTTGAAGTGAGCCGGGTCGAATTCCAATGGCGCTCGAAGCGTCCATCCGTCCAGTGGCAGGGTGAGAACAGAAATCGTCTCCATGATGGTCTCCATGACGACAAACCGGGTGACAGCGATGGCGCTCCTGGCCGGGCTAGCCGTTGGGATGGCAGGAAGTCTGCATGCCGGCGAGCGGCGCAAGGCCAGCGACTTTTTGAATTGGCCAAAGGTGATGGACGAACTGGTGGGGGATCCCGTGGTCCGGGTGAAGGACGGTGGTGCAGCGGGCGGGCAGCCGTCGGTCCGGCCGAAACGGGGGGCGGGGAACGATGGTCGCAAGCTGCGGCTCCTGGAGATTTCAGACTTGGGCGACCGGGACGTGGCACCGGTGGTGGCGCGGGCGGTGGCGGAAGTCGTGTGGGAGGACTTCGTGGAGCCCTGTCCGGAAACGGGCGGGATCGCGCACCTGATCCCGATGGACAAATCGCGTTTTTTGAGGGTGAGCCAGGGTCAACTTCTGGGGGAGCCGGTGAACGATGAGGGGGGAAACGCCTGGTGGCGGGTGCGGATGGGGTTGCCGTTGACGCCGGATCGGGAACATCACCTGATCGTGATGCGGGCGAAGAGCGACGCGGAATTCTACAGTCACTTTTCGCTCGGGGTAAGGCGCGTCGGCGGGAAAGGCGTGGATGCCGGGGATGTCGTGCTGGATCCGAGAGCCCCGTGGTTGAGCGACACGCATCCGGAGATCGTGGATTGGTTTAACCTCGACAATTCGCTGCTGATGCGGTTGGAGGTGGTGCCGCTCTCGGACTGGATGCACACGCAGACGACCTACCGCGGGATGGGGATCATCATGGAGTTCATGCCGGCGACGAAGGAGGTGGTGACGTTGATTCGTGAGGGTGCGGAGAGCGCGAAAAGGAACGAGGTCACCCTGGGTCAATTCAGGCCGCTGCGGAACAACTGCGCGTCGCACGGGGAAACGCTGTTTCAGGCCTTGATGCCGTTGGACGAGGATTTGTGCGGGAAACATCCCATCGCCGATTTGCCGAAGCGTTTGGCGCGCAAAGCGACCAAGCATTTTGGTCACATCCGGACGGTGTATCTGCCGGCACAACCTCCTCCGCCGGGGACGATCCAATCGCAGAATTCGACGGTGCGAACGCCGCCGGATCGGTGTGAGACGCCGGAGGTGAAGCGATTGATGGAGATTCCGGAATTGAATTAAGGGGACCTCTAAAAACCCCCGCGGCCGCGCCGTTGATTGGATGGATATGGAAGTCAGCGTCTGGCGACGGGAGGATTGAAGGGCGGCCCTTCGGGAGCTTGCGCGCTGAGCGCCAGTGCTTTGTCACTCTTCGCTCAGGGAGGCAGCTCCCTTCGTTCATCGTTTCGCGCTCTGACGCCCAGCGCTTGGCTCGCGGCTCGCGCTGGTTTTTAGAGGTCCCCTTAAGGGGATCCAGGCTGCCAGAGGCAGAGCGAAGCGTCCAACTCGGACCTTCCTCCTCCAGCGTCACGCACCATCTGAAGTGTCACCACTTCAGCTCCCAGAAGAGAGTGCCGCTCCGTTCTCGCCGTTAATCGTAAAGCGGGCAGAAGGTGTTGAAGGCGGCTTCGCAGAACTGGCCGGGGTCGTTGAAGCGGCGGTTCCGGTTGAGCGCGGTGATGGCCGCCATTTCAGTGGGCTCGAGTTCGAAATCGTAGAGGTCGAGGTTTTCCCGCAGTCGCGCGGGCTTCGAGGTTTTCGGGACGACGGCGGTGCCCCGCTGAATGGCCCAGCGGAGGAGGATTTGCGCGGGTGACCTCCCGGTGCGTTTTGCGGCGGCTTGGACGGGTTCTTCCTCCATGGCGGACTCGGCTTCGGAGGCCATGCCGAGGGGGACATAGGACGGGGCGCCAAGTGGGGAAAACGCGGTGACGGCGATGTCCTGCTGGGCGCAGAAACGGAGGAGCGTATCCTGGGTGAGATAAGGGTGGAGTTCCACCTGGAGGACGGAAGGCCGGATGGAGGCGTAAGTCATGAGATCGCGGAGCAGCGCGACGTTGAAATTACTGACGCCGATGTTCCGGACGAGGCCGGCGCGGACGAGATTTTCCATGGCGGCCCAGGTTTCGTGAATCGGGACATTGGCGAACTCCATGCCCGGCGAAGGTGCGGCGGGGTCGAAGAACCAGCCTGGTGGGTAGCGGGTTTCGAACGGGACGTAGCGGAGGGAGATGGGAAAGTGGATCAGGTAGAGATCGAGATCCTCGAGTCCGAGGTCGCGGAGGGAGCGTTCGCAGGCGGGGCGGGCGTGCTCGGCGGCGTGGTAGGTGTTCCAAAGTTTCGAAGTTACCCAAAGATCCTCGCGGCTGCACAATCCGTCCGCGATGGCTTCCCGGAGCCCGTCGCCGGTATCGATCTCGTTACCGTAATCGGCGGCGGCGTCGAAGTGTCGGTAGCCGGTCTCGACGGCGGTCCGGACGAGCTGGGCGGTTTCGGAAGGATCGATTTTCCAAAGGCCGAGACCGACTGAAGGGAGTTCGTCGCCGGTGGTTAGAGGGATGGAAGATGCGGGCATGATGAGTGAGGAGTGAGGAGTGAGGAGGAGGGGTCCGGTTTTTTGGAGTTCCCGATTTGACAAACGGGTTGGTCCAGTTACCCTGCCCGTCTTTCTCGACGAGCGGCGGTGAGGGCTGGCCCCAGGGGGGCGCCAAGGCCGTTTGAAGGCGGAATGAAAGCCGTTGGATGTCGGGGAAGCAAGGTCCTCGAGGAGAATTTCAATGAGTAAACGAACGTATCAACCTTCGAAACGCTGTCGCCGTCGCCAACACGGTTTTAGGGCGCGGATGGCCACCAAGAGCGGGCGTGACCTGATCAAGCGGCGTCGCCAACGTGGGCGGAAGCGCCTGGTGGCGAAAGGGGCGGAGATTCCGTATCGGCGTCACTGCCACCAGTAAGCGGAAGTGGACGGGATCGCGCGGGTGCGGAGAACCGGCCGTCGACCCGTCCGGTGATCGATACCGGCGATGCGATTCCCCAAATCGTTGCGGATTCGCCGGAGCGCGGATTTCAAGCGGGTCCGGGAAAAGGGCGAAGCGTATCGTGGGAAGCATCTCATTCTGGGCGTGCTTCGCGACCCGGACGGGGGTGCCTTCCGGGTGGGTTTCATCACGACACGGCGCTTGGGGAACGCGGTGGTAAGGAACCGGGTGCGGAGGCGCCTTCGAACGATCGTGCGGGAGGTGGGCGAGCGGATTCGTCCGGCACTTCTCTTGGTCACGGTGGCGAAGCCGCGCGCGGCGGAGGCGGAGTATGATGTTCTGCGGCGGGAGTGGAAGTGGCTGGGGCACCGGGCGAAGATTTTCAGGGAGGCCGAAGGTTCGGAAGGGAAGGCGGAAAAGGGGGAAGGAGGATGAAGTGGCTTGTCTGTGGGGTGATTCGGTTTTACCAGGTCGCGATCTCAAAGCCCCTGCACGTGATGCTGGGGCCGTTGGCGGGCTGCCGGTTCACGCCGACCTGCTCGGAATACACCTTGCAAGCCGTGCGGCATTACGGAGTGTTGCGCGGCGGTTGGCTGGGCGTCCGCAGAATCCTGAGGTGCCAGCCCTGGGGTGGATCGGGCTATGACCCGGTGCCTGGGCTGCGCGAAGAGGACGAGCGGAAGGAAGGCCCGGGAAGCGAGAGAACGACATGAAAGATTTGGACCGGACGGGATGGATCGTGGTGATCAGCTGCGCGGCGCTGATGTTCTACTGGTATGTCGTCGTCATCCCGAAGACCGCGCCTCCGGCACCGGCACCGGAGCCCTATGGAGGGGAGGTGGCCCAGCCCGGGCAGGAAGGGGCGGGAGAGACGAGGACGGAAAGCCCCGCGCAGAGCGGCGTGGGGCCCTCTCCTGAGACGCCGCCGAAAGAAGTCCAAACCGCGACACTGGAAAGCGCCGCCGTGCGATTCGTGTTCACCTCGGCCGGTGGCGGCATGAGTTACGCGGACATGTTGAACCACACGGTGGAATTGGATGGCGAGGAACTGATTCGGTTCAACCAACCCCATCGGAAGGGAGAGAGCCACCCGATCGGCAGCCTGGTGATCCCCGGGATGAACCGGTTTGAGTCGCTCGATTACGCTTTGGTGCAAGAGGGTGATCACTCGGTTTCCCTGGAGGCGGAGGCGGAGAATGGACTGAGGGTGCGGAAGCTCTTTTCGCTTCATGGCACCGG
>CAZCRA010000175.1:0-8233 GCA_964500945.1 uncultured Verrucomicrobiales bacterium
TGGAGCGCCTGGTGGAACGGCCGCTTTGCCGGATAGGGCTTTCGGCGACCGTGGCGCCGTTGGACCGGGTCAGTGCCTACCTGGCTGGAGCGGGACGCGAATGCGCCGTCATTGCGCCGGACTGGCAGAGAGAGAGCCTGGTGGAGGTATTGACGCCGCTTCGGAAGACGGCGTATCCCGCGGCGGGCTACACCGGTTCGCGCGTGATTCGGGATGTCGCGCGGATCGTGGAGGAGAACCGGTCGACGATCATCTTCACCAACACGCGCTCCAGCACGGAGAACATCAGCATGCGCCTTCGGCAGGTTCTCCCGCACTGCGCGCACCAGCTCGAGACGCACCATTCCTCCCTGGACCGGGATTTGCGGCTGGAAGTGGAGGACCGTTTGAAGGATGGCGAACTGAGGGCGGTGGTGTGTTCGACCAGCCTGGAGCTGGGGATCGACGTGGGATTCATCGACACCGTGGTGATGATGTCGACGCCCAAAGGGATCTCGCGGGCCTTGCAGCGGATCGGGCGCTCCGGCCACTCGATTCATCAGCGCAGCCACGGCGTCTTGGTGGCGACGAACATCAACGACCTGATCGAGTGCGTCGTGTGCGCGGAAATGGTGAAGCGGACGCGCCTCGATCCGGTGAACCCGATGCAGAACCCGCTCGACGTCGTCGTGCAGCAGGTCATGGGCATGGCGATGGAAGGGGGCTACACCATGGACGACGCGTTTGCCACGCTTCGACGGGCCGAACCGTTCCGCGAGCTGGACCGCGCCGAGTTTGATGGCGTGTGCCGTTACCTGGAAGGAGGCGGAAAGAGCCTGGAACAACAATACCGGGATACGTTTGGCAAAATCCGATTCGAGGACGGGGTGCTCGCCACGATGGGAAAGAAGGCCGAGCGCGATTACCTCATGAACATGGGGACGATCGCTGCGGATGGCTGTGTCCATGTGGTGGAAGGGCGCCGTCGCCTTGGGGAGGTGGAGGAGCGATTCGTCAAGAACCTCCGGATCGGGGATTATTTCGTCATCGCGGGGCGCGTGGTGCGGCTCGAAGAGACGGGGGTGGGCGAGATCAAGGTCAAATCGGCGCCGGGCCGGTTGCCATCGATTCCCTCGTGGAATGCGAACAAAATGCCGCTGGCATCGGGTTTGGCGAACGAAGTCACGCGGTTCCGGACGGAGTTTTGGCGGCGGCTGGCGGAGGAGGAACAGGGCGACGAAGCCATCCTGGAATGGCTGGTGGAGGACTGGAATCTCTCCATGCTCAACGCTGAAGCAGTGCTGGAGCATTTCCGGAATCAGACGCGGTTTTCGACGATCCCGCGGGACGGGCACGTGCTGGTGGAAGCTTTCCGGGACGAGGAAAGGGATCCGGAGCGGGTTCATTTCTTCTTTCACTCGCTCATTGGGCGGAGCGCGAACGACGCGCTTTCGCGGATCGTGAGTTACCGGGTGAAGGAGGCGGTGGGCGGGAATGCGTTGGTGACGATCGACGACTACGGATTTCTTTTAAGCCTCAAAGCGTTTCAGGCCTTGGAACTGGACGACTGGCGGGAACTCTTCAAGCCGGCGAAGGCGCGTGAGGACCTGGAGCGGGCGCTGGAGGGTTCGGAACTGGTGAAGTGGCAGTTCGGAGGCGTGGCGCAGACGGGGCTGATGGTCCCGCGAAACCTGCCAGGCAAAGCGCGGCGCCTGAAGGACTTGCGCTGGAGCTCCGAGATTCTATTCCGGGTGCTGACGGAGCACGAACCGGAACACCCGCTGCTCCGGCAGGCCTACCGGGAAGCGATGCACACCTTTCTCGACATCGACCGGGCCGCGGCGTTTCTGGAGCGGGCGGCGGATTTCACGTGGGAAATGATCGAGGTCCCGGCGGTGAGTCCGTTTTCGTTCGGGATTTACGTGAGCCGGATCAAGGAAGGGATGATGATGGAAGATCCGGACGAGGCCATCGAGCGGCTGTTTCATCAGATGCACCGCAAGTTCGAGGAAGTGAATGCGGACGAAGCAGATGCGATCTAACGGCGACGTGATCGCCTCCTAACGCCCTGGATTGGCATTTTGTGGTGGATTCGCGAGTTTTTTGCTGCGAGGGACGGGTGAGCGTGTTTAAAGTCAAGAGTTGTTGACATCATGAAGTGGTTTTTCCGGGTTGTGGGTGGTTTGATTCTCGTCGGGGGGCTGGCGTATCTGGCGGTGGATTACGTGGTCAATCTCAAGATGCGCGAGAACCTGGACGAGGAGATCGCGGAGTTGTCGGACCGCCTGGAGGTGACCTACGATTATTTCCGCTACAACCTGCTCACGGGGAAAGGCCGGGCGACGGGGTTGATGGCCGCGCCGGTGGATTCGAAGATGCGCGTCGTGATGGACGAACTCATCGTCCACGAGGTCAAACGAGACGCCACGGGACAGGTGGCCACGCGGTTGCGGCTGGAGGGAAAGGGGATTCGCCTGCAGGAAAAGGATGAGTTCGGGAAGTATCAGCCCGGCATCCGGTCGTTGGGTTATGACGACCCGGAGATGAAGCTGGATTTTGGCTTCAAGTATGAACCGGAGGAGGAGCACCTGGTGGTGGACACCCTGCGTCTCACCGGTGAATCGATGGGCGCCCTGGATTTCACTTCGGAGCTGAGCGGCGTTCAACGGCTGAACCCGGAGGCACTTCAAAGCGGGAACATCGTCCAACGCATGGTGGCGCTGGGCGGGCTGAAGTTTCACGGAGCCGAAATCGTTTACGAAGATGCAGGGCTGGTGGAGCGGATTCTCGATCAGCAGGCGGAGAAGGCGGGGGTAACGCGGGAGCAGCTGGTGGATGGTATCACCACGGCCATGCGGGGATTCGCGGCGGTGCGGCTTCCGGAATCGCTGGTCGAACCCGTGGAAACCTTTCTCCAGTCGCCGGAGCGGATCTGCGTGGCGGCGAAGCCGTCGAAGCCGGTGGGCAAGGAGCAGTTGGGATTGACGCTACTGCTTCGCGGGAACGTGTTGAGCCTGTTCGGGGTCGAGGTCACGAACTGATCGCTTGCGTTGCGCGTGCGGTCCCGTGTCGTATGGATAAGGGATGAGCTTCACCCGCGTTGCGCTGGATTTGGAAAACGGCCTGGGATCCCCACGGAGCCGTAAGCCGCATTCGTTTGCACCCCTTTGCGAAACGGCCTGGGAGGCTGGCATCCGCGCCTTTGTGACGGCAGACGGCTTGGCTGACGGCGAGGCGGATCGCGCGCTGGGCGCGTTTCTCAAGGGGAAAGCGGCTGGCGACCGATTCGTGGCGGCCGGGATCAGTCAGGATCCCCTGCTGAAAAAGCTACTCTGGGAGGTCACGCCGAGCGAGATGGGACCCGCGGTCGAGCGAGCCGTGGACGCGCAGCTGGAGCGGATGGACTTGGATTCGGCAGACCTGATTTATCTCCGGCATCCTGGAAAAGCGGGTTACCGCTCGGAACCGCTGTGGAAGGCGTTGGCGGCCGCGAAGGCGGAAGGGAAGGCCAAGGCGGTGGGCATCGCGCCTGGTCCGTCGAACGGCTATGCGCTGGATCTGCTTCTGGCGCTGGATCGATTCGGTGAAGTCATCGATTGGGCGTCGATCGTCTACCATGTCCTCGAACCCTGGCCGGGGGAACACGTCCTGGCCGCAGCGCAGGCGGCGGGGGTTCGACTCATCGCCCGGGAGAGCGCGCCGGCGCCGGGTCCCGCGATGGGGTGGCATCTGGCCGAGCGAGGTGGGAAACTGGAGCAGCTGGGACAAATCGCGCAGCGGCACGGGCTTTCGGGCCCGGAACTGATTTCGGCGTGGGCCCTTCGCGAAGACGGAGTGGAGATGGTGATGCCGCGTTTTTTCCCGGGAGGCAAACCGGTGGACGACCAGCTGCGGGAGTATGGGCTGGTGGCGACGGCGGAGACGGTGCCGGTGCTGGACGCGGCGATGCTCGAAGAGGCGAGCGAGGCGGGCGACAACCGGGGGAAGACGCCGCTCAAGGGCGGGACCCAGCAATTTCAGGGTCCCGAACAGCCCGAACAATGGCCGGCGGACGAGACGCTGCATCAGGTGGCGGAACGGCATGAGCTGGTGCTGGACCGGGATTATTTCTGCAAGGAGGATCCCCGCGACCTGAGGGATTTCGGCATGCCGGTGGGCGGGGTGCCGCAGGCGACGGACGACCGGTTGTTCATGCAGCTACAGGTTTTCACCGGGATCACCGACCGGGAAGCGGTGGTTCACGCCTGCCAGATCGCCCGGTTGGAAGGGGTGGTGTATGCGGACCTGAACGATCCGCGAGGGGTGGGTGTGCTGCTGTGGGATCGCGACCCGCTTGCGCTCAGCTCGAAGGCGTCGGCGGCCTTCGGTTTGGAACCCTTCGAGGAGGGAGAGCTGCGACCCGAATTCACGATGTTGGGGCGAACGTACGGTTTCGGGCGGGAAGACGACGTGAACTACTGGCTGACGCGGCGCCCGATCGAGGCGGCCACGTTTCCGAACCGGCCCTGGGCCGTGTGGTATCCGCTGAGGCGGAGCGGGGCGTTCTACCGGCTGCCGAAGGATGAGCAGGCGGACATGCTCCGGGAACACGGGATCATCGGGCACAACTTCGGTTCGGCGGGGTATGCGGCGGACATTCGCCTGGAGTGTTTCGGGATGGACCCGAGCGACAACGAGTTCGTCCTGGGCCTGTTGAGCCCGCGGCTGGATTGGCTTTCGAAGCTCGTGAAAAAGATGCGCGACACGCGACAGACGGGTGAGTTCATGGACAGCCTCGGACCGTTTTTCGTGGGCCATACTTTGTATCAAGGAGCCGGCGCCGGGACTCCGTGATCCGTAACAGGTAGCGATGCTGGGACTGACGGATTTGGCGCGGCTGGTCGACGCGCATGGCGAGGCGCTGACGGCTGAAGTCGAAGCGTTCGAACTGCGGGGGCATCGGTTCGAGGGGCATCCCCGGACCGAGATGATGGGCGTGGTGAATCTCTCGGCGGATTCCTGGTATCGCGAAAGCGTGTCGCTCACGACCGAAGCGGCGATTCGGCGGGGCAAACGCTTGCTGGCCGACGGGGCCAAGGTGATCGATGTCGGAGCGGAATCGACCATTCTCGAGGCGGCGCGGGTGGATGCGGCCGGGCAGAAAATGGCGCTTTTGCCGGTGGTGCGGGAACTGGCGGCCAGCGGAGCCCTGGTGTCGGTGGAGACTTACCGGCCCGACGTGGCGGAAGCGTGTTTTGATGCGGGCGCGGCGATTTTGAACCTGACTTCGGCGTCGGATACCGAGGCCTTTTATCGCTTGGTGGCGGAGCGTGAGGCGGGCGTGGTGATTTGTTTCGTCAAAGGGCGTCACGTGCGCGACGTCGATCCGATGGAGCTGGCGGAGGATCATGTGGCGGTGCTGGAAGACTACTTCCGGCGGGAAATCGACGCCGCCACTTCGGCCGGGGTGAAGCGTCTGTGGATCGATCCCGGTCTGGGGTTCTATTACAAGAATCTCGGGGATTCGGCCGAGCGGGTTCGCTATCAGATGCGGACGTTTTTGGAGGCGTTCCGGCTTCGGGTCCTGGGCTGGCCGGTTTGCCAGGCGTTGCCGCATGCCTTCGAGTTTTTCGAGGATGAAGTGCGCTGCGCGGAGCCGTTCTTCGCGGTGCTGGCGCAACTGGGGCGGGTCGATTTGATTCGAACCCACGAGGTCAGCCGGGTGCGGGGTGTGTTGGGAACGATGGAGGTCTGGGAATGAAGGCGCTGGTGACGGGAGGCGGAAGCGGATTGGGCGCCGGGCTCTGCCGGCACCTGGCGGCCGCCGGATACGACGTGGCGGTCCACTATCACGCGTCGGCGAAAGGCGCGGAAGCCGTGGCGGCGGACGTGCGGGAGAGCGGGAGAGAGGCGCTGGTCGTGCAGGCGGATTTGGGCCGGGAATCCGAGGTTTCGGTGATGCGGGAGCGGGTCGAATCGGCGTTCGAGGGGCTGGATCTTCTCATCAACAACGCGGGGGTTTACCACGAACGGGATTTTCTGGAACTGACCGAGGACGAGTGGATGGCCGAGCTGCACTCGACGGCCACGGCCGTCTATTTCACGACGCGGGCGTTTCTGCCGCTGCTGCGCGCCCGCCAGGGACGGGTGATCAACGTGGGCGACGGCGCCTGCGACCGGCCCGGGGCACGCACGATGGCGCCGGCCTATCACATCGGCAAAACGGGAGTCTACATCCTGACGCGATCCTTCGCGCAGCGGGAAGCGCCAAACGGCGTGGCGGTCAACATGGTGTCGCCGGGCCTTCTGGAAACGAGCGTGGGTTTGGAGGACGAGGCGCCGGCGCCGGCGGGGCGGTTTGGGACTTTCGAGGATATTTTCGCGGCGGTGGACTTTCTGGCCGGGGTGGAAACGCGCTACCTCACGGGATCGAACCTCATCGTCGGGGGCGGGTGGAATCTGTGAGAGCGGACCGGCCGGAACCGGTGTGGGTGCATCCATCGTGCGGGATGGAGGCGCTGGGGGCGTTGCGGGCTGGGGCGTTGGCCGCCGGAGCCATCCCGCCGCGATTTCACTACGAGAGCTGGTATCAAAGCCGGCTCTGGTTGGCGGTCGCGGAGGCTCACGCGCCAACAGGACTGGCCCGGTTCTACGATGAGGTCTTCGATGACCTGCCGATGTTCGGGGCCGGGACGCATCTGGTGGCGTTGGGTGCGGGAGGCGGCTGGAAAGAACGCGCGCTGCTGGAGCGACAGCCCATGGCGATGGGGACGGCGATCGACGTCAGTGCGGCGTTGGCCTTGCTGTCCGGGCGGGTGTTGGCCGCGGGACTGGCCGTGCCGGTGACGGCTCCAGTCCTGGCCCGGGCGGTGGCGGCGGACGTGACGGCGTTCGAAGGGCTGCCGGGCTGGCTGGACGAGATCGACGGTGGGGCGCCGCGGGTTTACACGGCCTTCGGTCTGACACCGAACCTCGAGCCGGGGCGGTTGCTTCCGGCGCTGCATGGGTTTCTCAAAGCGAGTGACTGGTTGCTCGTGAGCGCAAATCTGCTGCCGGACACCGGGATGGAGGCCGTTCTACCGGAGTATGACAACGCGGAGACGCGTCGCTGGGTGGAACAGGTGCTGGTGGACTGGGGGATCCGGGGCGACCTGGGACCGCTACAGTTCGAGGCGAGTGAAATCGATGGGGAAACGGCCGTCGTGGCGTCGGCGCCGTGGCGGGAGGGGGCGGCGCTGCCGTGGGAGGGCACGGTCTTTCGTCCGTCGAAAGGGGAGCGGTTGCGGGTGTTCTTCAGCGTGCGTTTTGAACTGAGCGAGTTCGAGCGGCGATTGCGTGAAGCGGGATTCGACGTGGAACGGAGCTGGCGGAGCGACTGCGGACGGGAAGGGCTGGCGCTATGCGCCGCAGGGGTGAAGGTGTCGTGACACGGCTTGGCTGAAGCCGGTGTAATGGTCACTCCGTAGACGCCTTCGCAAGAAGGTGCTTCGGGTTGCATACCACCATTGGATGAACCGCAGATGTCACGGATCGCCGCAGATGAATGATAGAAGCATCAACCCTCTCCCATATCTGCGCCCATCTGCGTCAATTTGCGGTTCAACCTGCCGGACTTCAACGTTCGACGCTCAACGTTCCCTGGGGCTCTCCGCAACCGTTCGGTGGGACGTGGGCTATAGAGAGACGAAGGCAAGAATGGGTCTCACACCAAGGCACCAAGACACAAAGACACAAAGAAGAACGGGTTATGTGGATCCTTATCTTCTCTCAAGGTCCTTCGTGCCTTTGTGCCTTGGTGTGAGCCAATTAGAGCTTTCCGGACCGGACTGAATTCGTGAGGCTCCAGACCTCGACGTCGCCGGAATCTACTGCCCAGCCATCAACTGTCGGCGCTCATGAGAGAGCCGATCGATTTCGCGTCCAAGCCGTTCGTAGTCGAGCTTCAGTTCTTCAATCTTTGTTTGGGTATTCGCAAGATCCTGCACCAGGTGCCGGGAGCTGAACTTTTCGTCGGCGAGTTCGTCCATGAGCTGCGCTTTACTCTTTCGGGGGCTGGTGGATGCCGGGTAGAAGTGGCTATCGATCTGACGCTGGAGATCGGAGATCCGGCTCCGGAAAGGCGCCATTTTCTGTTCCAAAAGGCTTTCCCGCTTGCTCCAGTTGCCGCGTTCGTCGTAAACGGCCCGCTGGTCACTTTGGAGTTTGCGGATTTGGGCGGTGAGTTGGGCAATGGCCGCGTCGCGCGGATCGGGCGTCTGCGCTGGCGGCAATGGCG
>CAZCRA010000176.1:0-8133 GCA_964500945.1 uncultured Verrucomicrobiales bacterium
TCCCGCCTCCCGCCTCCCGCCTCCTGACTCCCGCCTCCTGACTCCTGACTCCTGCCTCCCGCCTCCCGCCTCCCGCCTCCTGACTCCTACCTCCCGACTCCTCCCTTCTCCTACCCCTGCGCCTGCGCTGCCGCCGCCGGACTGGCCGCTTTCGCCGCCTCGGCATCCAGCACTTCACGCCGCAAGTTCACCTTCCGGACTCGCGCCCACCAGAGAACCACCGGCGCCGCCACGAAAATCGACGAATACGTGCCCACCAACACACCAATGATCAGCGTCAGCGCGAAATCATTCAGCGATGGCCCCCCGAAAACGAACAGCGTGATCACCACGATCGACGTCGTCATGCTCGTCAACACCGTCCGGCCCAACGTGGCGTTCATGCACACGTTCATCACATCGCCCACATTCCCGCGAACCGTCTTCAAGCCCTCGCGCACCCGGTCGAACACCACGATCGTGTCGTTGATCGAATAACCCGCGATCGTCAGCAACGCCCCGACCATGATCAACGAAATCTCTCGCCCAAAGAGCAAGAGCATCCCGGTGACGATCACCAAATCGTGAACCACCGCCGCGATCGCCCCAAGCGCGAACGCCATCGATTCAAAGCGCAGACTCACGTAGAACATAATCGCCACCAACCCCAAGAGCATCGCGATCGCGGAGGACTGGAGCATTTCCGAACCGACCTGCGATCCGACCGATTCCAATTGCGTGTCCTCCAGCGCCAGACCCGTCTCCTCCCGGAGATGGGTCAAGGCCTGCATCCCCTCGTTTTCCGCCGCGCGGATCGTATAGAAAATCGTTTCCGTCCCGACGTTCCGCTGCTCCTGCACCTGCGGCGTCGAAGACAGACCGGCCCCGGCGAGCGTCTCCTTGATCTCCGGCACGCTCAAACCTTCCGCCGACATGATGCTCACCAGGTCCCCTCCACGGAGCCCCACCCCCAACGCGCTATCCTTCTTCGTGAAAATCAACGCCGCAGCGACCACCAGCAAAACGGTCGACAGCACCGCCGCCTTCCGGCGCATCCCGATGAAATCGATGTTCTGCCCGCTGATGAGACTCCACAGCCGGATCCGGCTCACGA
Source organism: uncultured Verrucomicrobiales bacterium (assembly GCA_964500945.1). Classification (GTDB taxonomy): domain Bacteria; phylum Verrucomicrobiota; class Verrucomicrobiia; order Verrucomicrobiales; family DEV007; genus CAZCRA01. The sequence goes on from CAZCRA010000176.1 coordinate 1,094, forward strand.
GACCGCTGTCCACCAGCCACCCAAAACAAACCCGGGTCACCAGCAGCGCCGCGAAAAGCGAGCCGAACACCCCGATGATCAACGTCGTCGCAAACCCCTTGATGGTTCCCGTCGCTAACCAAAGAAGAATTCCCGCGGCAATCAACGTGGTGATGTTGGCATCGAAGATCGCCGAAAACGCCTTGCCGTAGGCTGCGTCCAAAGCCGCCTTCAGCGACTTTTCCGCCTCCAGCTCTTCGCGCAATCGCTCGTAAATCAGCACGTTCGCATCGATCGAAATCCCGATCGTCAGGATCAATCCCGCGATGCCAGGCATCGTCATCACGAACTGAAACATCGACATGATCCCGAAGATGATCACGATGTTGATCGCCAGACCGATCGTCGCGATCAGCCCCGCAAAATTGTAGTAGATCAGCACGAACAAAAGCGTCACGCTCAGGCCCGCGATCCCCGCCCAGAGCCCCTGACGAATCGTGTCCGCCCCCATCGCCGGACTCACGCTCGACTCACTCTGAATCTCGATAGGACTCTGCAGCGGATTTTTCAGGAAGGTCGACAACTGGTCCGCTTCTTCCTGACTGAAATCGCCCGTGATCACGAAGTCCTTGCCGAATTGATCGTTGATCACCGGCGCGGAAACGACCTTGTCATCCACCACGATCGCCAGGCGTTCACCACGGTGTTTGCCCGTGACGTCCCACATGATGTCGCCCCCCGCGTTGGTCAGGCTGACCATGATCTCGTGCCCGTTCGGCCCATAGCGCCGGAAGGCGTTGCTCACCACCTCGCCATCCAGCGATTTCCGAATCTCCAAAACCTCAAACGTCCCGGTGGCCTCGTCATACGGCTCCACCAATTCATATCCCGGAATGAATTCATCCCCCTCCTGCATCCGGCTCACGAGCACCGGCCCGCTCTGAGGGTGCACCAACCGGATCTCCAGCTTCGCCGTGGTCTGCAGCGTCGTCCGGATCGCTGTCCGCTCCTCCTCCGTAATGCCCGGCATCTGCAGCAGGATCCGGTTCGTCCCCTGCGGCGACATGTTCAAATCCGTCTGGCCCCCGGCGTCCAACCGCCGCTGCAGCGTGGCCATGACCTGCTGCTGCACCTGCTCGTCGATCACCTTCTCCCCCTCCTGCTGAATCTCCAGCACGAACTCCGAACCACCCCGCAGGTCGATCCCTTTGGGCATCGGGAAATTGATGAAAAAGAACAGCGTGAAAATCGTCACGCCGATCGTCAGCACCGTTCCCACCATCCGGCGTGGAAACGATTTCTCGACCGTGAAATAAGCGATGAAAAGCCCCAACAGCAGAAGCGCGATCCAGAAAATCGCGATCGGACTGACTTTGAGCGCTTCGGCGGCGGTTTGGGTGAACTGCTCGGCTTCCATAAAGGGGTTCAGTGGCAATTGGCAACCCGCCGGACCAAGAAGGACCGGCGGCGGCCCTTAGTCGTTCTTCTTCTCTTCCGAACCTTCGGCTTCTCCGGAAGATGCCTCTTCCTCGCCCTCTCCCTTGTTCCGGGGCATCACTTTCGCGACGCTGCTCTTGTCGAACCGGATTTTCACGTTGTCGGCCACTTTCACCGTCACCGTCGTGTCCGCCTTGTTCGAAACGATCCCGTGAATCCCGCCCGCCGTCACCACCGCGTCGCCCACCTTCATGCCGTCGATCTGCTTCTGCAGCTCCGCCTGCCGCTTACGCTGAGGCCGGATGAGCAGAAAATACAACATCACGAACATCAGCACCATCGGCACCAGGAAGCTCATCGGGTTGCCTCCTGGAGGGGGCGCGTCTTGGGCCAACACGGGAATCAAAGTCGTTATCATCAAGGATTAGGGGCTTTCAGGGCTTTCTTGGGTCATTCGCACCACGCCGGTATCTTCCCGGTCACTTCGCCGGATCGCTGCCGGAAGAGGACCGCTCCACCCCGGCGCGATACCGGGAGACAAACTCCTCCCGGAAGGCGCCAAACGTGCCGCTGTCGATAGCACACCTGACCTGAGCCATCAAGTTGAGATAAAAGTGGAGATTGTGAAGCGTCAGCAGCCGGAGCCCCAAAATCTCGCCCTGCGTGATCAGATGCCGCAGATAGCCCCGGCTGTATCCCGCGCAAAGCGGATGGGTGTCCGCCGAAATCGGCGCGTCGTCGTGCTCGAATCGCCGGTTGTTGAAGTTCAACGTCCCGTCGGCGGTGTAGGCCGTCCCATGCCGCGCCAGCCGCGTCGGCAGCACACAGTCGAACAGGTCCACGCCCCTCGCCACCATCTCGACCAACTGATGCGGTTGCCCCAAACCCATCGCATACCGCGGCTTGTCCGCCGGGAGAAACGGAACGCTCGACTCGACCGCCCGCATCATCTCGTCCTCCGGTTCGCCCACACTCACCCCGCCCACCGCATACCCCGGGAAATCCATGTCGGCCAGCGCCCGCGCGCTTTGCTCCCGCAGATCCGGATAGCTGCTGCCTTGAACGATGGCGAACACCCGCTGGTGCTTCGGCGCATTCCGCTCGGACCATTTCAGGCAGCGCTCTTCCCAACGCAGCGTCCGCTCGAGACTGCGCGACGCCTCTTCCCTTGAGCACGGGTAGGGCGGGCACTCGTCGAACGCCATGGCGATGTCGCTCCCCAGCACCGCCTGAATCTCCATCGCCACTTCCGGCGTCAAAAACATCTCCGTTCCATCCAGGTGACTCTGGAAGCGCACCCCGTCCTCCTCGATTTTCCGCAGTTTGCCCAGCGACCACACCTGAAACCCCCCGCTGTCCGTCAGAATCGGCCGGTCCCAGTTCATGAAGGCGTGTAGCCCCCCAAAATGCCGCATGGTGTCCAAACCCGGCCGCAGCCAAAGATGATAGGTGTTCCCCAAGATGATCTGCGCCTCGAGCTGCCGCAGCTCCTCCGAACTCACCGATTTCACGCTCCCCCGCGTGCCCACCGGCATGAAAACCGGCGTCTCGACCACGCCATGCGCCGTCGTCAAGCGCCCTCGACGCGCGTCACACTGTGAATCGGTATGCAGAACCTGAAACATGAAAGGACTGGGCGAGGCGGCCCTGTTATAAAAAGAATCGGGGACTCGCCGGGAAACGGACCTGGGTTCCCAAAACTCTTCCTTGCCAACCGCCGAGTAGCTGGACAACAGTCCCGGTTCCAGTCCCCCGTCAAACCCTCAGTCCCAAAACTTTTTAGCGCATCCTTCCATGAGCAACGCCTCCCAAATCGAAGCCGGAGAAGAGGTCTCCGCCGGCAACCAAGGCCTGGAGGTCGCCACGGTCGAGGACGCCGTCATTCGCTTCGCCGGTAATTCCCAGGACGGCATCCAAACCATCGGTGGCATGCTCGCCCGCCTCGCCGGGCGAACGGACCAGGAGGTCATCACTTACATGACCATCCCCTCCACCATCTCCGGCGGCCCATCCATTTTCCAGGTCCGCCTCGGCTCGGGAGAAGTCCTCAGCGCCGGCGACCGCGCCGATTTCCTCGTGGCCTTCTACCAGCACAGCTTCGACGACCACATCGATTTCCTCCGCGATGGCGGCGTCTGCCTCTACGACCCTGACGAAGTCGAGCCCGCCGAAAGCGATCGCTACAAACTCGTCGCCGTCCCCCTCACCGCCGCCACCGTCGAGGCCACCGGCGGCTCGGCCAAGGACCGCGGGAAGAACATGTTCGCCCTCGGTTTGATCTGCAGCATTTTCGACCTCGACCGCGAGAAACTGGTCGAGATCGTGACCCGCTCGTTCCGCGGAAAACACGAGTCGGTGCTGCGGAACGCGATGGTCGCCTTCGACGCCGGCTTCAGCTATCCGCTCGGCGATATCTTCCAGCTCGTCTTCCACCTCAGCAAAGGCCAAGCGAAGGACGAAGAACGCGTCGCGACCGATGGAAACACCGTGCTCACTCAGGGACTCATCGCGGCCGGGGTGCGCTTCGGAGCCGGCTACCCGATCACGCCCTGGTCGCCGATCATGGAACAGCTCCGCGTCGAGTTGCCTCGCTACGGTGGCATGTTCCTCCAGGCGGAGGACGAACTCGGGGCCGTGTCGATGGCGCTCGGCTTCTCTTACTCGGGTCACTTGGCCGTGACGGGAAGCTCCGGACCCGGCCTTTCCCTGAAAATGGAAGCGCTCAGTTGGGCCACCATGGCCGAGCTGCCCCTCATCGTCATCAACGTCCAGCGCGGTGGCCCCTCCACCGGCCTCCCCACCAGCGTGGAACAGAGCGACCTCCTCCAGGCGATTTACGGCAGCCATGGCGACTGCCCACGCGTGGTCCTGGCGCCGAAAGATGTCGAGGACTGCTTCTACATCGCCCTGGAAGCCGGCCGGATCGCCCGGGAATACAGCGTGCCCGTCATCATCCTGAGCGACCAGGCTCTCGCCACACGCATCGAGGCCTTTCGCCTGCCCGATTTCGACAGCGTCGTCCAGGATCCCGTGCTCGACCTCACCCCGCTCAACGGCGAGTTCAAACCCTATCCCCTCGATGCCGCGACCCGTCACGCCGCCCCGGGCACCCTCATGGAGGGCGGCACCTACCCCGTCGTCACCGGCCTCGAACACGACGAGTGGGGGCACCCGACCGCCAGCCCAGAACTGCACGCCCGGATGACGGAACGGCGCCGCAACAAGCTCCGCAAACTCGAGGAAACCCTCCAGACGCCCGAGGTTTATGGCGATGACGCGGGTGAAATCCTCATCATGGGCTGGGGCTCCACCTGGGGCCCGATCCGGGAGACCGTCGATCGTCTCCGCGCCGAGGATCATCGCGTCGGATCCGTCCACCTGCGTCACCTTCACCCCATGCCGGGCGGCATCAAAGAGGTGATGGACCGTTTCGACCACATCTTCGTCGCCGAAATGAACGACGAAGGCCCCTACGGAAACGGACAGCTCGCCACCCTTCTCCGCGCCCGTTTCTGCCTCCCGAACATCCGCAGCATCTGCAAAACCGACGGATTGACCTTCAAAATCCGCGAAATCGTCGCCGGCATCGATCAATACGTCGCTCTCAATACCGATCCCGGCTCCTTCTGATCCCGCCACTCCTCCCAAACCCTACCCCGAAAGCAAAGTTCCAATGGCCACCATCACGATCAAAAAGCCGGAAGCTCCGGCTGAACCGCCGAAAGTCACCAAAAAGGATCTCACCGCCGATCACCCCACTTGGTGCCCGGGGTGCGGCGATTTCGCCGTCCTCGCGTCCTTCTTCAAAGTCGTCGAGAAACTCCAGATCCCCCACGAGAAGGTCACCACCATCGCCGGCATCGGGTGCTCATCGCGCTTCCCTTATTTCGTCAATGGCCACGGGGTCCACTTCATCCACGGACGCGCCCTCCCGCTCGCCACGGGCATCAGCCTGTCCCGCCCCGACCTGAATGTCTTCGTCTTCGGCGGCGATGGCGACGGTTTCTCCATCGGAGGGAACCACCTGGAGCACTGCGCCAGGAAGAACGTGAATCTCACCTACGTCATCATGGACAATTTCGTCTATGGCCTGACGAAGAAACAGACCTCGCCGACCTCGCCGGTCGGATTCAAATCGAAGACCGACCCCTGGGGCGCCTCCGATAATCCCGTCAATCCGATGCGCAAACTCGTCGGGAGCGGCGCCACCTTCGTTGGCCGCACCCACGCCTCGCAGGTGAAGCACATGATGGAGATCTTCGAACGCGCCATCCTCCACCCGGGCTTCAGCGTCGTCGAGGTCCTCTCGGAGTGCGTGGTTTTCTACAAAGGTTCCTTCGATGCCGCCAACCCACGGAAGGGCGGGGAGTTCCCCGTCATCGAAGAAAAGAAATGGGACGATGGCGAGGACGACTGGAAATACCACGACGTCACCAACCTCAGCGCGGCCCTGAAACTCTGTGAAGAACCTTGGCCCGGCCAGTTCGGCGTCTATTACCAGTCCGAACGCGCCACCAAGAATTCTCAGGAACAGGCCATCGTCGACCACGCTCAAAAACAGGTGGGCGATGCCTCCACTCGCGATCTCCTGGCCGCGCGCTTCGAAAAAATGCGCTGACCTCACTCTCCGTCCGCGCGCCCCCGCCTCACATGGCCTACGACCTCGAGGATTTCGATCGCCAGGTTTTGGACCGGAGCGACTCCGTTCCTGTCCTCGTCGATTTCTGGGCGTCATGGTGTGGCCCCTGTCTCGCGTTCGCCCCAGTGCTCGAGGGACTCGCCGCTCAGTCCGGTGGAAAGTGGGATCTGGTCAAGATCGATGCCGACGCGAACCAGCAATTGACTGCCCAATACGGCGTCCGGGCGCTGCCGACGGTCAAGATCTTCCGGAACCGCGAAGTCGTCGACGAGTTCTCCGGCGTGCTGTCGGAGTTCGAGGTCAAAAACCGGCTCGAAAAGCATCTCCCATCTCTTCACCAGGCCATCCTCGAACGGGCGCACGACTTGCTGCTCGCCGGTGACCCGGCCAGTGCCGTGACGGCTCTGGAATCGGTCAGCGAAAAGGACGACGCCGTGTGGTTCCTTCTCGCCCAGGCCCTGCTGACCGTCGATCCGGCCAAAGCCGCCGAGGCCGCCCGCGAAGTGCGCTTCACGTCGGATCAATCCGACGCCGCAAACGCCCTCGTCGACCTCTCCAACGCCCTCGTCGCCTTGCGCCAAACGACGCCCGAAGGGCACTCGAGCCAATTCGATGCCGGCATCGCCGCCCTGCAGCGACAGGACCACGACGCCCTCTTCACCGCCTGGCTCGACCTGCTCGAGTCCGACCGGAACTTCGCCGAAGGCCAACTCCTGCTCGCCTGCAAAGCCCTCTTCCGCTTCCTCGGCATCCGCCACCCGGCCGCCGAAAAGCACCACGCCCGATTCGCCAGCCTAGCCTACGCCTAACCACCAAGGCCCCGGCTCAGCCAAGCGCCGCCGCCCCCTTCCGGCGTAGCGGAATTCGTAAGAATTTCGTCCGGGCTAACCCTTCCGGGAACCATCGAAACTGGACGCTTCGCTCTGCCTTTGGCAGCCTATGTCCGCTTTGCTCCCATTCTCACGAATTCCGCTACACCAAGCCT
>CAZCRA010000177.1:0-682 GCA_964500945.1 uncultured Verrucomicrobiales bacterium
ATCACCAGATCCTTTTCACGGCCGAGCAGGAAGCTGCGTTGCATCACCTCGCCCAGATCGGCGATGTGATCGTTGTGAAAATGCGTGACGAACACGGCGTCCAAGGCATCCATCGGGAGACTGAACTGCTCCATGCGCTTCTGCGCGTAATCGCCTGCGTCGAAGAGCAGGAACTGCCCATTTACGAACACGGCCGTGGCGGTCTGCGCTTCAGTCGGGCTCATGGGACCCGCAGTCCCAACGAGAACGACGGTTATGACGTCTTTGGTCAGGTAGCTGTCCGCGATCGCTTTTCGCGACTCCTGCCGCTCGATCAGGTTCCGGGAAACCATCGAGTCGCCGGCGCACCCGGCGAGAATAAGGAAAATGGGTAGCGATACCAGCCGTGCGGCCATGCCGCCCATGATTCTACGCGTCGGTTTCATAGGGTTGAAGGGCAGCTCTTGGTGGGGCTGAGGAAAACGCGATCGAGAGCCACTGCAGCGACACCGAGCGCTAACATCAGGAGGAGGCGGCGCAGAGACTTGGCGAGCATTGGGGTGGCTGTTTGGAGGGGTAGTTAACGGGTATCCTACGAAAGAAGCCGCTCATCTTCCGAGCTGATCCAGGTGAAGATGAAGGATGCGCTTCAGTTCGTCGATGGCCTCGGGATTTCCGGGGACACCGTGACCGGACCGGACGA
>CAZCRA010000177.1:692-8003 GCA_964500945.1 uncultured Verrucomicrobiales bacterium
GCTGAACGACTACCAAGTCCGGCAAACCGCTGGAAGAGAGCAGCGATGGAGTGGTGCCCTACTCAAGTTCGCATCTCGACGGCGTCGCTTCGGAAAAAATCGTCCGGTCCGGTCACGGTGTCCCCGGAAATCCCGAGGCCATTGAGGTGGCTGCTCTCTTCCAGCGGTTTGCCGGACTTGGTAGTCGTTCAGCAATTCCTGAAACAAGACGGGATTCTCTTCCGCAAGGTCATGGGTTTCTCCCGGGTCACGAGTTATGTTGTACAAGTGCCACTGACCGTCGCCTAAGGGAGGCGGGACTCGGGTGATCTTCCAATCTCCACGGTAGATCCCGCCTGTTCCCTGGACTTCGAAACCAACGACCTCATCATCCTCATAGACATCTTCAGTTTCTCTTCTCAAGACGGGCATGAGACTGCGTCCCATGAATTCGCTACCCTCATACGACACCTCCGCGGCCTCGAGAAGGGTGGGCGCCAAATCGGTGACGTGAACTCGTCCGTTTCGAACACTCATGGACTCAACGCCTGGCCCTGCGATCACGAGCGGAACACGAAGGCCTCCCTCGCTGCCGTTGAACTTGTAAAACCGGAATGGTGCTGAAGAGACGGCAGCCCATTCCGGGCCGATGCTGGTCAAATTCGTGGCCTCGCCCAGGTTTTCGATGTTGGCGTACAAGCCTTCATACATCATCCAAGCACTGATGAGGGCACCCTCCGCGCCCTTGGCCTGTGCCATGACAGCAGACTCAGCGCCGTTGTCCGAGGTGACGATGACCAGAGTATTCTCTAGCACGCCCTTTTCGTCGAGGTGCTCGAGCAGCCGCCCGATGTGAAAATCAGCGGCCTCCATCATGCCGGCGTTCGTCTGTTTGACGCGAGCCCAGTAGGCCTTTTCGTCTTCGAACCACTTCGTGTGAGCTTTGCTAGGAAGGTATGACCCCTTGTTGTAGTTGTTGCCGCCCGTGGCATCCATCACAAAGGACCGGTCGAACCCGAAGCGGTTGGGCAGGTTTTCTCCCACGCGTCCAATCCCCCATTTTCCGGTCACGAAGGTTTGGTAACCGGCGCTCGCGAGCCTGGAGGCAATCGTTTGCTGCCCCTCTTTCCAGACCATGGAGTATGCGGGCGTCTGCGCCATTTGAGGCGTGATCGTCTCGACGAGGGCCCCCATGCCCACGCTGTGATTGTCCTGTCCCGTCAGGAGCATCGCGCGGCTTGGACCGCAAGATGGGGAGGTGTAGTAGCGACTGAACATTGTCCCTTGTCTGGCCAGTCCGTCGATGGTTGGGGTTCGGGTGTCGCTGCCATAGCTGCCGAAATCCATGAATCCAGCATCGTCGAGGAGGACCAGAAGGATGTTCGGCCGAGGGTCCCGCCCAAAAGCCGGCATCGGGGAGGAGAGGTAAATCGCAAGCGCGATGACCCACGTCTGGGCCATTCTCTGCATGAAACGGGAATTCTGCTGTTGCCGGATTCGAGGAGCCACGCTGGATCATCCGAGGTGGCGGTTTTTCACCGACAACTTTACAGGAGGAAGACACGTGTCGAGTTGTCAGGCTTGAAAGCCGAATCTTTTGCACGACAGAGTTCCATGGAGCCCGATGACCCTCATATCCTCGACGCCGTGACGGCCGTGGTCAGTCGCTACGGAATGAAGCGGACGACCATGGCCGAACTCGCGCGCGCCGCCGGCGTGTCGCGGCAGACGCTCTATGACCGCTTCCAGGACAAGGACGGGATCATGGCGGCTGCGATCGACTTGATTGCGACCCGGGTGTGTAGGGATCTGTGCGCGGCATTTGCGAAGGAATCCGATCTTGCGCGGAACCTCGATTCCTATTTCCGGATCGGAATCTGGCCGACCTATGAGATCATGCAAGCCATGCCAGACGCCGCCGATTTCGAGAAAGGGTTGGGAGCAGCCTCCATCGCGGCAACCCAGAGAGTGGGAGAAGCGAAGGAAGCGATCCTCACGGAATTGTTGCGCCAGCACCTCCCACCGGCGGGTCCTCCGCCTGAGCAAGTGGCCAGCTTCTTCGAGCAATCGAGCTGTCGGGCGAAGATGTCGGGTATGGCACGAGAAGATCTCGAACGGTTTCTGTCCGTCCTCAAAGCGTCCGTGCTGGCTCTTTGCCGAACTTCCTGACTTCTTTGCTGACTGATAGCAGGGAATATGGGCGGGTCGCTTTGCGCTTTGATCATCAAGTTCTTTTGATTCCGCTCAGCTCGTGTGATCCAAACCTCCGCTCGGTGCTCGATGAGGTGTGGTGACACTTCAGAGCGGGTAGAGAGGCTGCGGAGTCGCTCGTCCGAATTTTGACAAATTCGGCTACGCGAAAAGAATCCGGCCACGGGAGTGGCTTCCGGCTTTTTCACCGGCTGGATTGGGCCAGGCGATCGGCGGGGTCGCGCCGTTGGAGGAACTGAGGCGAGGTCAGGACCGGGTCGAGGGCCGCGGTGAACCGGTAATCGTTCTGTTGGAGACCGGTCTTCATCTCGTCGATGAGGCGGAGATCGCCCGGCCCGACGGCGCGGCCGAGCAGGTAACCGACGAGTTTGCGGCAGAAGGTGTCTAGCACCTTCTCGCGTTGATCCTCACGCAGGTAACGCTTTAAACCGGCCAGGCCTTCAATCGCGGAGCCATCGTTCAGGACGCCGCGGGCGTCGATGGGTTTGCCGGCGGGATCGAGGTCGCGCCATTTGCCTACCGGATCGAAGTTCTGGAGCGCGATGCCGAAAGGGTCGATGCGGATGTGGCAGGAGGCGCACATCTTCGCTTCACGGTGCATGGCGAGCTGTTCGGTGACGGTCAGCCCTTTCGGATCGGTCGGTTCGCGGGACAGCTCCGGGATTTCCAAATCGGCCGGGACCTCGGGGAGCGAACGGCCGACGACCTGTTCGACGACCCACACCCCACGGTTGACGGGGCTGGTTCGAAGCGGTTTCGACGTGCTGGTGAGGATGCTGCCCATCCCCAAAACGCCGCCACGGTTCGGGTCGTCAAAGCGCACGAGGCGCATCGCATCGCCCTTCACGCCCGGGATCCCGTAGTGCGCGGCGAGTTCTTCGTTCAAGAACGAGTAACCGGCATCGACGATGTCCGTGACCGGCTGGTCGGTTTGGAAGAGGTGGGAGAAAAACATCACGCCCTCGCGATACATCGCCGACCTGAGTGTATCGGTGAATTCCGGAAACGCCTCGGGGTCCGGGCCGGCGAAGAACTCGAACCCGGAGAAGCCGAACCAGCGGCCGGCAAACTCGGTGGCGAACGCCTCGGAACGCGGGTCGCGCAGCATGCGGCGGGCCTGGGCGCGAAGGACCTCGGGATCGCGGAGCTGGTCCGAACCGGCGAGCCGGCGCAGCTCGTCGTCCGGGATGGAGGCCCAAAGCGCGAACGAGAGCCGGCTGGCGAGTTCGTAGTCGTCCAGCGGGTAGGGTTTGGCCGTGTCGCGGGCCTGCTGGGCGCGGTAGAGGAAGTTCGGTGAACAGAGCACGATCCGGAGCGGGAGCTTCACGGCGTTTTCAAATGTCGCACCTGCCTCGCGCTGACTGCGATAGGCGGCCAGCAATTCGGCTAGCTCGTCCTCCGAGACCGGACGGCGCCAGGCGCGGCTGGCGAAGGCCTCGATCATGGGGGTCGCTCGCGAGACCAGGCCGGCTTCGAAATCGCGAATCCGGGCGGAGAGTTGCTCGAAGCGCCGCCGGTCTTTCGCGCTTCACCCTGTTCTGTTGGACCAGATCGTGAAGCTCGCGGTAGGCCGGCTGAGCGAGGAAGGGGACATCGCCGTAGAGCCCCTCCAGAGCTGCCCGTTCGTCCGGCGAGGCGTGTTCCCGGATCTCGTCCATGCTGAAATCGTAGGGCCGGCCGGGGTTGCCGCGGGGGGCTCGCTGCCGGTCCCAGGGGCCGCCGAAAGCCTCCAGCCCGTCTCCTTCGTAAGGAGCGAAGATGGCCTTTTCCGCGTTTCGGCCCAGGCGGAGCTTCGAGGATTTGAACAACAGGCGGGCGTGGTGGTAGTCGCGATTCGCCTGCTTCGTTTTCGGGCTGCCGGGCACACCCATGATGTGGCGCCAGGGGTAGAATCGCGCCATCCATGGCCGGAAAAGGGTGGGAGGTGAGTCCGGGGTGATTTCCGGAACCGGTTTGCCTGGATGAATGGCCCAGTCGCCCTCGATGGTCCCGGTTTCGCGAAGGATCAAGGCCTGCAGGCTGGAGCCCTTCCCGAGTTCACGGTGAATGCGCAGCTCGGCGGTGAATCGCTCCGCGCCTTCGGGCACGGCCAGCCGGGCGATGACCGGGGCCTGCAGCGAAACCGAGGCCGCCGGGTCGACGGCGCTGTCTTCGGGGCCGGTCCACGCGTCGCCACCTTCGACGGGCTGACCAGCGGCGTCTTTGCCCCACGCGACCCGTTTCAGCCTTTCGCCGGATTCGGGATCGATGATTTCGAGCGGGGGCAGGGTCTCCCAGGGAATGAGCTTCCCGTCGCGGTGAAAAACCCCTCGATGCCACAGAGCGATGTCCTCCTCGCCGCCGTCGAACGCGTCGGTCAGGATAAAATAGAGCCGTCTGGCGTCGCCCAGCTCCAGATCGAACGGGATCCAACCTTCCTTTTCGGCATAGCGCATCGTCTGCCGGTGGAGTTTGTCGTTCTCCTCCCAAATCGTCGTCTCGTAGCGGGGACCTTCGTTCAGGGTGAAATCGGAGGTCGCCAGCCCCTGACGGAGCAGCAGGGCATCGCAGCGCGCGCGGACGAGACCTTTACCGCCGTCGTCCGGTCCCGGGATGGCGTGCCAGCCTTCGACGGTGTGGGCGAGGAGTGGGGCAGTTTCGCCCGCGTCGTCGCGATCGAGGATCTTCCACCAGCGCCGCAGCGACTCCGCATGGAGCGGCGGTTCGAAGTTCGCGGCGATGTCGTCGAGCGAGGCGTCCGGGGAGCCCAAGGCCTCGCGAAAGCGGTAGCGCCAGGCCGCCTCCAGGTAGGCGCTGTGTGGGTTTTGAACGCCGAGCGCGTCCTGGATGGCCTGCTCGTGGGAGACGCCGACCAAGCGGTCCTGCAGCAGCGTGTGCCAGTCGAGCACGTCGAGGACCAGCCGTTTGCGGGCCGCCTCGGCTTCCTGGGGCGATTCGACCGGCACGGACGACCAGCGCAAACCGGAGACGGGCCCGATTCGCAGGTGCTGGAGGACATGCCGTGAGATATCGAGGTAGCCTTCGATGTCGGTCAGCGTGGAGCCGTGAGCTTCGCCGACGTTCGTGAAACCTTCCCCGGCCCGGGTGGGGGCGGCGAGAAAACGGGCGGCGTCGAGTTCGACGACCCCGCCGCTCAAATCACGGATGACGTTCTCGTATTCATCGCGGGTCAGCCGGGGCATGATGACGCGGCCGGGATCGCCCTGGTGCAGATCGGCCAGGTGATCCAGGTCCTTCCGCAGGGCGGCGATCATGGCGGCGCGTTCGGGGGCGCTGGGCTGTTCGGCGTCGACCGGAGGCATTTCTCCGTCCTCGATCAGCCAGAGCAGGTTTTGCATGAGGCCGGGTTGGGCGAACAGGGAATGCGGCTCGTCGAGGAGAGCTTCCAGGTTGACTTCGGCCTCGGCGTTCAGGTTGTCGTGGCACTCGAAGCAGTAGAGCGCGACCAGGTTTTGGAACCCGGGCGAGGCGATTTCCAGTGGGCGCTCCGGTGGCTTGGCCCGGGCGGGTCCGGGCAGCAGGCAGGCGAGGGCCGTGAGGGCGGCGAAAGCGATGGGGAGAGAGTTCATGACGGATGGGAGGGCGGCCAGGGCGTGGCGGGCCCATTTCGCTTGGTTCACACGCTCAGGCCAGGCAGCGGGCCGGTCGAATCGCCGAATTGCTCGTCGTTCACCCCCATCCGGTGGAGGAAAGAGAGGTGCAGGTTGCAGAGCTTCCGGTTTTCGTCGCCGTCGAACCGCAGGACGCGCCCTGGCGAGAGATCGCAATTTCGTCCGCCGCAGATGACGAGGGGCAGCCGGCGGCCGTCGTGGATGTGGCCGTCGAACATGTTCGAGCCGAACAGGAACATCGTGTTATCGAGAAGCGTGGTGCCGTCGCCCTCGTCGATCGCCTTCATCTGCTCCAGCGCGTAGGCGCAGCGCTGGACGTGATAGAGGTTCATCTTTTGGTAGCGCTCCTTCGCGGCCGGGTTGTTCGCGTGGTGGCTGATTCCGTGCATCGGGGCGTTCCCGACCCCGTCGAGGAAACCGAATTTCATGTCCGAGGTGTCGCGGTTCAGGAGCAGGGTGGCGATCCGGGTCTTGTCCATCCGCAGCGCCAGGATCATGAGATCGGTCATGAGCCGCATGTGATTCGGGACGTCCTGCGGGAGTTCGGCCGGCGGCCGGTCCATGTCGGGCTCGGTCAAGGAAGGGCGCCAACCCTCCAGCGTGCCCTCTTTCCCGGCCATCTCGATCCGCTGTTCGACCGCGCGGACGTGGGTCATGAACTCGTCGAGCTTTGCGCGGTCGCCGCTGGACAGCTTTCCACTGAGCCGCCGCGACTGATCGAGGACGGCATCGAGCACGCTCTGATCTTCGCGCATCCGGGTTTTCCCGAAGAGCCGGTCGAAGACGCGCCGGGGGTAGATTTCGGGCGCCACCGGGGTTTTGTCCGAGGACCAGGACATGGTGCCCCAGTAAATCGAGGGCGTGCCGCCGCCGCCGCTGTATTCGGCGCTCTCGCAGCCTAGATTGAGGACGGGAAGCGTGGTCCGGGCGCCGATCTTACGGGCCATGTAGTAATCGAGGGATTCCGCGCCATCCGGCACGGGTGTGGGATGCACCTCGAAGCCGGAGAGGAAGTTCGTGAACATCTTCTGGTGCCCCGGCGAGGTGCTGTTGAAAACCGTCAAGTTGTCGACGAACAGCAGGTCGTCCCGGAAAGGGGTCAGCGGTTCGAGCGTCCGCGCAAGCTTCATCGACGCCCCCTCGCCCTTCGCCCACCAGTCCTCGGGGTTCACGCCGTTGGCGAACATCATCATCGCCCAGCGACGGGGCGGCCCGGTCATGGCGCGGGCAGCTTCCGCGGCGTCAGCGCCCACCAGGTCTTCGGCGGAAGCGATCGAGCCCAGCGATTCCAGGAACGGCAGGGTCAACGAAGCGCCGAGGCCATGAAGCGCCGCGCGACGCGACACGGCATAGGGGTTTCTGGAGGAGTCGGGAGTTTTGGCCATGGTTTGACGTAAGAAGTCCATCTTTGGACACGGAGGTCAAAGCCGGGCCTGTCATACTTTGGTATAGGCAGGAGGCAGGAGGCAGGAGGCAGGAGGCAGGAGGCAGGAGGCAGGAGGCAGGAGGC
>CAZCRA010000178.1:0-7991 GCA_964500945.1 uncultured Verrucomicrobiales bacterium
GCCCAGCCGCACCGGCGAAAACCTGTTCTGGACCGGCCGCTACGCCGAACGGTCCGACACGACCGCCCGCTTCCTCCGCCGCCTTCTCCACAGCCGCATCGACGGGTTCGATCAACCCGCCGAAGTCGAGGAGAAGCACGAAAGATTCCTGCTCACCGGCCTCATCGATCTCATGCAGATCGCCCCCCTCGATCCGGAGAGCCCTCTCGACGTCGATGCCGAACTGCGCTCTCTGCTCGAATCGCCAGAACGCCCCGGCAGCCTCGCCAACTCCCTCCAGGCCCTCCGGTTCGCCGCTCACGATATCCGGGACATTTGGTCGAACATGAGCCTCCAAGCCATCGAAGCCTGCTTCGACGGCTGGGTCGATGCCCGTCGCGCGGCCCGCTCCGTTTTCGACTACTACGCCCCGCTCGACCGCCTGCTCCTCGATCTCAGCGCTTTCCTGGGACTGAATCTGGAGAGCATGACCCGCGACCCCGGATGGTGCCTCCTCGACGCCGGACGACGCCTCGAACGCGCCCTCATCCTCACCGCCGTCTTGGAGTGGGGCGTGGCCAAACCCGTCCCGCGCGACATCGAATCCCTCACCCAGGAATCGGTCCTGCTCATCGCCGACAGCCTCGTTACCTTTCGGCGCCGTTACCGCCGCGAACTTCACCCTCGCCGCATCATTGAGTTGCTCGTGCAGGTTCCGAACAATCCCCGGTCTCTGGCCTACCAATTGGCGCGTCTTCGCATGGTGCTGGCCGACCTCCCCCAGCAGGAGGAAGCCGGTCCCCACGGCGTCCGCCAACGCCTGGATGAAGCCGAGAAGCAGCTCCAGGCCCTCGCCGTTTCACAGGCGGTCGAGCGCGAGTCGGGCGAAGCCATCCGTCTCGGCCTCGCGGCCTTCCTCAGTGGCCTTCGAAACACTCTGACGGAAATCTCCGACGAGTTGACCGTCTCGTACTTCAGCCACACCACCCGCCCGACATGACGTCCTCCGAAACCTTCTCCTATCGCGTCAGCCACACGACCCGCTACGACTACGGTGGCCGCATCGACCTCTGCCACAGCCTCACGCGCCTCCAGCCCAGGGAAACCCCCTGGCAACACCTCACCAGCCACGGGCTCTCCCTCGAACCCAACCCCGAAAACGCGACCCAGGGCACCGATTTCTTCGGGAACGCCACGCGGCACTTCACCGTTCAGCACATGCACAACCACCTCAGCGTCACGGCGGACAGCTCCCTGCAGCTCGACGCCTCTGATCGACCATGGGATGGTGATTTGCCCGATTTGCCTTGGCGGGACGTCGCTGCCCGGCTCCTCGCCCTCTCCGGCCCCGATCTCCGCGAAATCACCGCCTTCCGCCTCCCCTCCCGCGCCGCGCCCGCGCTTCAGGGGCTCCGGGACTACGCCGCTCACTCCTTCCTGCCCGCCACCGGCTTTCTCGAGGGATGCCGCCACCTCATGAACCGCGTCTTCTCCGAGTTCGCCTACGTTCCAGGCGCCACGGACGTCGCCACACCCGTCGACGAAGTGCTCGCCGGGCGAAAAGGCGTCTGCCAGGACTTCGCCCACCTCATGACCGGTTGCCTCCGCAGCCTGGGACTCGCCGCACGATACGTGAGCGGCTACCTCGAAACCCTCCCTCCGCCCGGCAAACCAAAGCTTCAGGGTGCCGACGCTTCCCATGCCTGGATCGAAACCTGGATGCCGGGCACGGGTTGGATCCCCTTCGACCCAACCAACAATCTCCTCCCCTCCCGCCGCCACATCGTCCTCGCCGTTGGCCGCGACTACTTCGACGTCCAGCCCCTCCACGGCGTCTTCCTGGGCAGCGGCGCACAGACCCTCTCGGTCAGCGTTGACGTTGAGCGGGTGGGAACGTGAGAGAGCACCGGCACTGCCCTGCGCCGGCGCGATTCTCACGCAAAGGATCGCGTTCTTCACCCGGCACCGTGCCCGTGCTTTCCTTTGACAAGCTCACGGCCCCAACGTTGCCTGAGGGACTATGGATATCCCCCAGGATCTGCGATTTGCCCCCACCCATGAGTGGGCGCGGCTCGAAGGTGACGTCGTGACCGTCGGCATTTCCGACCATGCCCAGGCCGAGCTGACCGACATCGTTTACCTCGAGCTTCCCGATGCCGGCCGCACCGTCGCGGCAGGTGAAGAGGTGGCCGTCATCGAGTCGGTCAAATCCGCCAGTGACATCTACGCCCCTGCCGCCGGTGAAATCGTAGAGGTCAATACCGCCCTCGTCGACGAACCCGGCGGGGTGAACACCGATCCCTACGGTGCCGGCTGGATGTTTCGAATCCGAGTGAGTGGCCCCGATGCCTTGGAGCATCTCCTCTCCCCCGACGCCTACCGGGACCAAATCGCCTGATCCTGCGCATGCCCGAATCCCTCCCTCCTTTCGCTCATCGTCATCTCGGCACCACCGCTGAGGAAGCCCGGGAGATCGCCTCCCGCATCGGCTACGATTCCGTTTCTGCCCTCCTCGAGCACGCCGTTCCAGAAGGCATTCGCCGCAAGGCGTCCTTCGACCTGCCGCCTCCCCTGACCGAGTCCGGCGCCCTCGACCAGCTGCGCGGCATCATGGACCGCAACACGGTTCGCCGCCCGCTCATGGGGATGGGCTATCACGATTGCGTGACGCCACCCGTGATCCTCAGAAACGTTCTCGAAAACCCGGGCTGGTACACCGCCTACACCCCTTACCAGGCCGAAATTTCACAGGGCCGGCTCGAAGCCTGCCTCAACTTCCAATCCCTCGTCACCGACCTCACCGGTCTCGACGTCGCAAACGCTTCCCTCCTCGACGAAGCCACGGCCGCCGCAGAAGCCATGAGCATGTGCGCCGCGGTGCCCGGCGCCGGACACCGATTCTTCGTCGCCGGTCACTGCCATCCCCAGACGTTAGCGGTCCTCCAGACCCGGGCCGAACCGCTCGGCATCGAAATCGTGACCGGTGACCCGGCAGCATTCGAGTTTGCCTCGGACGTTTTCGGTGCGCTGCTGCAGAATCCCGACACCAGCGGCGCGATCACCGATTTGTCTCCCATCATCGAGCGTGCCCATGCCTCGAAGACCACCGCGATCGTCGCAACCGATCTCCTGGCCTGCACCCTCTTCATGTCACCGGGCGAAATGGGCGCCGACATCGCCATCGGCAGCAGTCAGCGTTTTGGTGTCCCCTTGGGATTCGGTGGCCCGCACGCAGCCTTTCTCGCGTGCCGCGACGCCTTGAAGCGGAAGCTTCCTGGCCGATTGGTCGGGGTCTCAAAGGACGCTGGAGGCCAGCCCGCCCTGCGGCTTTCCCTACAAACCCGGGAACAACACATCCGCCGGGACAAAGCCACGAGCAACATCTGCACCGCTCAGGTCTTGCTGGCCGTCGTCGCATCGATGTTCGCCGTTTATCACGGTCCGGAAGGATTGCGCGCCATCGCAACCCGGATTCGCGACCTGACGACCCGCCTGGCGTCCGCTCTCCGGCTGGAAGCCGCCGCCACGTTCGACACCCTGCGCGTGCCGCTCGACGGAGCTGCGCAAGAAAAGATCCTGGCCGCGGCCCGCGACGAAGGTTTCCTCTTGAGAGCGTTTCCCGATGGTTCCATCGGCATTTCTCTCGATGAAAAGTCGACCCTGGCCGAAGTGGAACGTCTCGCCGCGCTCTTTGGGAAGGATTTGCCCCCTGCCTCCGCCGTGCCCCCGATTCCGCCGACGCTCGAACGCAAGTCGACCTACCTTCGCCACCCGGTCTTCCATCGGTATCGCACCGAAACCGAGATGATGCGCTACCTCCACCGCTTGGAGCACCGCGATCTGGCCCTGAACACCAGCATGATTCCACTCGGATCCTGCACAATGAAGCTGAATGCCGCCGCGGAGATGATTCCCATCAGCTGGCACACCGTCAACGGCCTGCATCCTTTCGCCCCACGGGAGGACTGGCCCGGATACGAATGCCTCATCCGGGATCTCGAAGCTTGGCTGGCCGCATGCACCGGATTCCACAGCGTGAGCCTCCAGCCAAATGCCGGCTCCCAGGGCGAATACGCCGGACTCCTCGCCATCCGCGCCTGGCATCGCGCCAATGGAGACGACGATCGCCGGATCTGCCTTATCCCCACTTCAGCCCATGGCACCAACCCAGCTAGCGCCGTCATGGCGGGTATGAAGGTCGTGCCCGTCGCCTGTGACGAAGCCGGGAACATCGATCTCGATGACCTGAAAGCGAAGGCCTCCGCGCATGCCAGCGAACTCGCCGCGCTCATGATCACTTACCCCTCTACTCATGGGGTCTTCGAAACCGGGGTCGGCGAGGCCACCTCACTCATTCACCAGCACGGCGGCCAGGTCTACATGGACGGGGCCAACCTCAACGCCCAACTCGGCCTCTGCTCTCCTGCCGAACTCGGCGCCGATGTCTGCCATCTCAATCTCCATAAAACCTTCTGCATCCCCCACGGCGGCGGCGGCCCAGGTGTCGGCCCCATCGCCGTCGCTGAACACCTCGCGCCCCACCTGCCCGGCCATGCCGTCCATCTCCAGCACGACCGGTCGCCCGTCAGCGCGGCTCCCTACGGCAGCGCCAGCATCCTGACGATTTCATGGATGTACATCGCCATGATGGGCTCCAGCGGACTCACCGCTGCCAGCCAGCGCGCCATTCTCCATGCCAATTATCTCGCCTTCCGCCTCCGCGATTTCTTCCCGGTCCTTTACAAAGGCGAAAACGGACTGGTCGCTCACGAGTGCATTCTCGACCTCCGTCCCTTCAAGGAATCGGCTGGGATCGGCGTCGAGGATGTCGCCAAACGCCTCATGGACTTCGGCTTCCACGCCCCGACCATGTCCTGGCCCGTCCCGGGCACCCTGATGATCGAACCGACGGAAAGCGAATCGCTGGCCGAACTCGACCGGTTTTGTGACGCCATGATCGCCATCCATGGGGAAATCACAGCCGTCCAGGAGGGCCGCCTGCCCCAGGACGACAACCCTCTGGTCAACGCCCCTCACACCGCCGCCATGGCCACCGCCGAAACCTGGAACCACCCCTACTCACGAGGTCAGGCGGCCTTTCCCGCCGCGTGGTTGCACGAGCACAAATACTGGCCACCGGTCCGGCGCATCGACAATGTCTATGGGGATCGCCACCTCGTCTGCACCTGCGAGGGCATGGAGGCTTTCACCGGCGGAACCTGAGAGGCTCTCATCATGCCTGACGTTTCGAGCCTCGATGGCCGCCTCCTCATCCGTCTCGAGGTTCTGCCAGGCGCCTCGCCCCTGGAGCGTTTCGAGTTCGCCCAGCGTGCCGGCTTCGATGGAATTGCGTTCCCCGGCCGGCACCGGGACACCTTCGAACGCCCGGTTCGTGAACTCGTGGCGCAGGGATCTCCCCTGCCCGTTCGCTCCGTGTCACTCGGATTCGACGCGTCCCTCTGCAGCCCGGATCTCCACCAACGCCGTCGCTGCCGCGACTCCCTCCGGCGCCTTCTGGACCTTTGCTCGGACCTCGGAGCGGGCATCTTGAACCTTCCGCCCGCGCTGATTCAGGACAACCCGGTCCGGTTCCCCATCAACGCCGTCGCTGAGCAGGATGCGCTCCTTCGAGAACAACTGCCCGAACTCGGGGATGCCGCCCGGGAACGTGGCATCCTCCTGCTTCTCGAACCCGTCAACCGGTACGAGTCCGGCTACCTCCACACCCTCTCGCATGCCGGGCGGCTATGCGCCGAGATCGCTCACCCGGCTGTCGGTTTCACAGCGGACCTTTTTCACATGCAGCTCGAAGAATTGAATTCGGCGGCGGCCCTCACGACGGCTTCCAAGTGGCTTCGACACGTGCATGTGGCGGAGAACACGCGGGTCGAGCCTGGGCCCGGCCAACTCGATTTCGAGGGCCCGTTCCGCGCCCTCCAAGACGCCGGATACTCGGGCTTCGTCGAAGTGGAGTGTCGCGCGCTCTCCGGTCCCGCCGAAGAATTACTCCCGGCCTCAGCACACTTCCTCCGCCAAACCTGGAATCGCGTCTGTTCCGCCTGAAGGCGCCCGGTTGCCGGGTGCTCCCAACGCTGCGACGAATCCCGCGGGATCTCCCGGCGATAGAACGACCGTCCGATCCTCGAAGCGGAGCACGACCGTCCGGCCGAGGTGGGTCACATAAGCCCTGAAGTGGCCCATTCTCCGCTTCCAATACCAGCCGGTGACCGAGAAAAGGCCGCCATTGCTAAGCCGTTCATTCTTTCTCATCGTGAAGCCTCCCCGTCCTAAATCGCGGCTGCCCCCGGGACCCTGCCATGGAACGATCTGTGCCACCCATTCCCCCAACGGGGCCCACTGCGGCTCCACTGCCGGCATGGGCCGGAAAGCGCTCGCCACTGCTCGGCTTCTTCAACTTCGGGTTGCGGCTGTCCTACTTCGCCGTCGCCCCGTTCGTCGCCGTCCTCATCGCGGTGATGCTGGAGCAGTTCCTCCTCCTCGCCATTCTTTTGGCCGTCCTCCTCTTCAGCATCGTGCTGAGCCGCGCTGGTGGCCTCTTGGAGCGGCGTCCTTTCTTCGGGAACCCAGTTGCTCCTCGTCCTCTTCGTCTTTCTTGGATTCTTCATCCCGACAGCCACCACGAACCTGCGGTTCTCGCTCGAAAAGAAGCGCTGGCCCCAACGATTGCTTTTTGCCGTCGCCCTCATGTCTGCCGCGCCAGCGTTGATTTGGTTTTATGCCGTCGAGAACTCTCCGGTCTCCTTTGCAGGCACCCAGCTCCTTCAGGTGCGCTTTGAGAAACCTGCCTTCAGGGAGGACCAGGAGAGCACCCTCCGCATGTTTCTGACCGAACGCATCACCACCGCTGGAGAAGCCGAACAGGAGGGTGTCCGCGTCGATCCCGAACAGACACAAACGCTTCGTTATCTTCTGGACGGATATCTCACGGACACCGAATTGAACGCTTTCTCCGTCCTGACCGTTCCAATGCCGGCCGGTGCCACGTGGCTCGCAGTGCGCGTTCGCTGGATGGGTGAAGTCCCCGTTGTCATCGCGGCGATGGGACCCGATCAGACCTTCATCACTCACTGGGGGGACTTGCCACCGGAGTTCACGGACCAGTTCAACATGGCCAACGGTGCGCTTCAATCCTGGCAGGTCAAAGATGCGACGATCATCCGGATGGAGGCCCTGATGAACGACGGGGCGCCCTGATCCTTTCAGGGTCCGAAGCACGTCGGAATCGCGCCGCCAGGGCCTGCCACCACGTCAGCCAGCCGACGGCAAAAAAAAGCCCCGCCACTGCCTTTCGACAGGGGCGGGGAATGAATCTGGCAACGACCTACTCTCGCACGGCCTATCGCCGCACTACCATCGGCGCTACAGCGTTTCACTGCCGGGTTCGGGATGGAGCCGGGTGGTTCCACTGTGCTGTGATCACCAGAATCCAACTCCCTGAGGGACGGGGAGGTGAACTCTGAGGACAAAATCATTTACCTTCTCGAAGTCAGAACGGTTCTTTGATAACTGCATAGAAGGGTAAAACGGAATCTGGACTCTTGGAGATCTAGGATACGGCTTCGGAACAAGCCGGACGGATGATTAGTACTCCTGAGCTACATACATTACTGCACTTCCACTCGGAGCCTATCAACGTGGTAGTCTTCCACGATCCTTCAGGGAAAATTAATCTTGGGAATGGCTTGGCGCTTAGATGCTTTCAGCGCTTATCCAGTCCGCACGTAGCTACCCTGCGATGCCCTTGACAGAACAACAGGTTCACCAGAGGTGCGTCAGACCCGGTCCTCTCGTACTAAGGTCTGAACCCCTCAATTTTCCTACGCCCACAGAGGATAGAGGACCGAACTGTCTCGCGACGTTCTGAACCCAGCTCGCGTGCCACTTTAATCGGCGAACAGCCGAACCCTTGGGACCTTCTCCAGCCCCAGGATGTGATGAGCCGACATCGAGGTGCCAAACCGCGCCGTCGATATGAACTCTTGGGCGCGATC
>CAZCRA010000179.1:0-7972 GCA_964500945.1 uncultured Verrucomicrobiales bacterium
CGGGACTTGCGCCTCATGAATGCGTTCTTCTCCCGGTGCCTGCCCGAGGTGCACCCGGGTCGGATTCCGACGACGACGGCGGCGGGAGTGGAGCGGACCCTGGAAATGGCGGCGTTCGACGTGACGGGGATCCTGCCTCACCTGACGGAGGACGTGGCGTTCCGGAGCAAACCTTACTGCGTCCGCCGGTCGGTGCAGTACAGCGAGGACACGCTGAGTTTCCTGCACGGGCTGCTGGCGGATGGGGACGCCGGGGCAAACGGTGGCGAATTGGAACCGGTTTTGCGGGCGGTGGAGCGGATGGGTTTGTCGCGCCAAATCGATGTGGCGATCCGGTTGACGACGTTTGCGCTTTGGCACCGGAGGTATTTCCGAGGGGGCGCAGAAGGGCCGGGCCGGATCGTGGAAGCCGGTGCCGGGAGCGTGCCGCTGGCGTTGAACTGAGGGAGGCAGCGTGAGGGAACCGATGGGCGAGGCCGGCGACTTGGCGGGATCGGAGGTCGAGCCGACTCGGGCAGCGGAGGGGTCGATTTGGGGAGCGGAGAAGTGGTTTTTGGGCCTGTTCGCGATCTACGTGATCGGGATCGTGCTCCTGGTGAAATACGTCATTGCGTTGCCCGAGTTGGTCGAACGGGTGGCCGCCCTGGGTGCGTGGGCGTCCCTGTTGTTCGTTTTGCTCTACCTGATGCGTGGCTTCATCTACTTTCCGGGCGGTGCTTTTCTGGTGGCCTCGGGTGTGCTTTTTCGGCCGGTGCAGGGGAGCGTCATTTACCTGACGGCGGTGTTGTTATCGGCCACGCTGTCTCATGTTCTGGGGCGGCAGATGCATGCCCGTGGCTGGTTTCCCGGGATGCGGCGCCGGGTGGACGAACCTTCGCTACGGAAACGGATCCGGGAGCACGGATTCCGGGCGGTCTTCGTGATCCATCTGCTGGGTTTGTCTTTCGACATTCCGAACTACCTCTCCGGCTACCTCCGGCTGAACTACTGGCGTTTTCTGGCGTCGGTGATGGCCGCGAACGGAATCGTGGTGGGGATCTTCCAGGGCGTGATGAGGGTGGCCGGGTTTGAGAGGTAGCAAACGATGTTCCGCGATCAGGGTGCTGGGAACCACTGGTAGAGCATCATGTAGACGATGACGCCGGTAACGGAGACGTAGAGCCAGACGGGGAAGGTCCAACGAGCCCAGCGTTTGTGGCGCTCCCACTTCCGCTGGATGGCGGCGAGGACGGTCCCGATGATCATGGGCAAGTTGACGATGGCCAGGATCACGTGGGAGATCAGGATGGTGAGGTAGAGGGGACGGATGGCGCCCATGTGGCTGGAGCCTTTCGACCCGTGATTGGCGTGGTAGATGAGGTAGCAGGTCAGGAAGGCGGCGGATGTGGCCAGGGCCAGGGCCATGAGGATGCCGTGAAGCTTCTTGTTTTGTCTCGAGATCGCCAGAAGCCCGGCCACGATGAGAACCGTGGCGATGCTGTTCAGGGCGGCGTTGACGGCGGGAAGGTCGGCGGTGGTCATGGTTTGGCTTCGTCGAGGAGGTAGCGGAGGTCGTCGATCAGCCGGGCTTTTTCGAACTCGGCCCGTTCGGGGTGGAGGAGCTGGTAATAGCCGCGCACGTTGGCTTTCCCGTCGACGACGACGATCCGGGTGTCGTATTCCCAGCGGGTTTTGGTCCCCGGGTCATCCTCACGGGCGGCACGCTCGCGCAGAGGCAGAAAGCGCATGAAGCGGCGCAGGAAGATCATCAGCGGCTCTTCGCGCTCGCGGAGGGTGAGCCATCCGGGGCGGTCGATCCCGAGGGCTGAGCGGAGGGCTTGCAGTTCGCCGGGAGAGCCGGCGCCGGGACCGACTTGGAAGCCGGCAAACATGAGCTGGCCCGCGGTTTCCGGAAAAGCCTCGGCCACGTCCCGCAGCTGCTCGGTGACCGCCCGGCTTTCGGGTGTCGGCTCGTCGAGGGTGAGGTAGGCGGTCCAGACCTTGTCCTTCAGTTGGCCGAGGCGGACGAGTTCGCCCTGGTGGTCGGTCAGCTCGATGTCCTCCTCGATCTTGGTGATGTAGTGCGGCCGGGGGTTTGCGGCTTCGTAGCGGTTGCGCTCGACGTAGGCCCACGCCACGAGAATTCCGCCAGCCATCACCGCGGCGATGAGCCACAGGGACCAGGGTTGAATGCGAGGACGATCGTCGTTTTCCATGCAACCGGATTTACGGCGATGCGCTGGATGTGGCAACGGTTCACCTGCCGAAAATCGTCTTCAGCGCCGCGATTCGGGATCGACAGGCGGTGGGGTGCGGAGGAGACTTGGTGTCACCTATGAAAGCATCGCAGCGGACTTCGTTTTGGATGAGGATGGCGGCCGTCTTGGGCGTTGTGGGACTGCCCGGGGCGTGGGGCGAGGAGCAGACGGCCATGGAAGAGATTCCGTTTCTGGGTGTGGCGACTCGGCCGGTGGATGCGAGTTTGAGGCATCAGCTCGATTTGGACCCGGGCTTCGGATTGGTGGTGATCGAGGTCGAGGACGGGAGTGGAGCCGAGGGCACGATCGAGATTCACGATGTGTTGGTGGCGTTTGAAGATCAGTTGCTCGTCAATCACGATCAACTCTCGGTGCTAGTCCGGGCGGCCGAAGCGGGAAAAGTGGTGCGGTTGACCTTGGTGCGGGGTGGAGAGGAGCGCGAGGTGGAGGTGACTCTGGGTTCACGGAAACTTCCGGCTGGTCACGGGGAAAGAGAGATGGGATGGGCGCGGCTCCAGGGATTCCGTGAGTTTGACCCGCCTCGAGGCCCGTGGAGGGAGGGCGAAATGTGGGAGGACACGCGGGAGCGGCATCGGGAAATGATGGAGCGCCATGAAGAGATGATGGACCGGCATCGGGAGCAAATGGAGGAGATGCGGGAGCGGAGGCGCGCTCCGATGCTGCGGAATCCGCGGTCGAGGGAAAGGGAGGAGGAAGCCGAGCGCCGGCGTCCTCCCTTCGAGCGGGAGGAAGAAGCGGAGCGGCGGGAGGAACGAGAAGCGGAAGAGCGGCAGGAGGGATTGGGGGTCGTTTACCGGATGAAGGACGGAGAGGCCTGGCTAACGGTCCGCGAGGCGGGCGAAGGGGAAATTCTTTTTGACGGACCGGTGGACACCGAGGAGCAGAGGGCCGGCGTGCCTAAGGAGGCGCGTGAGATTCTCGAACGTTTGGAGGAGCGTCAGAGGGAGAGCAATGGCGACGCCGACGGGGAGCTGCCGGAGGATGTTCTGTGAGCGCTCAACCAAGCGTCCCAGGGAAAATGGAGGTGTGGCGAGAATGGGACTTGCCAGGCTGAGGGGTTATTGGTAGGCATGTAGGAGAACTCGACCGACATCAACTCTATGGCAGATCCAAATGCACCGAAGCGCCGCAAGGGCTTGAATTTCTTGGGGGAAATTGGGTTTTTCCTGTTCGCCTTGGCGATCATGGTAGGCGGAATGGTTTTGGCCAACCGCCTGGAGCGAGACGAGGTGATCCCGATGGAGGGGGCCTTCATGATCAAGGAGTTCACCCAATACATCGCCAAGATCGGGTTGTTGCTGGTGTTCATCTGGGCCTATGTGCGAATCGGATTTCCCGACACGCTTGGCCTCGATTTCCGTGAGCGATTCAATCGCGGCTGGGCCGAGATGAGCGACGTGGAGGCGACGAAGTGGATGATCATCGTCTTCCTGGGCCTGTTTATCGGCGCGGCGCTGTTGGCTCTTTCTTAGGGTGCCATTTAATAAGTCCGGCGGCCGTGCAAGGAACGAGAGGATCTAAATAAATGGCTTCGCAAATCTTGGAGACGCGGACCTTTCTACCGTCAGCTTTGTTCCCATTTCCCGCCGTGAGGGAGCTCATCTCTGGGAAATGGCGCCTTGCTGACGGCAAAAATGCCTCGCGGCACGCCTCACCGGACTTTTTAAACGCACCCTAAAGCATCGCTCGACGCCTCACAGGCCTGCTTCCAATTCGGCGCGCGAGTAGGGTGCGGCGCGGCCGTCCGTCTCGGTGCGGAGTTCGGCCACGAGTTCCGGCTCCACGAGGGTCGCGTTGTTCCCGAAATTCTTCCGGATGTAAGTCGCCACCCCGGCGATTTGTTCATCGCTGAGTTGTGGTGCCCAACCGACCATGACACCGACGTATTGGCCGCCGCCGGGTTGGATGCCCTTCAGGAGGAGTTTGACGAGAGTGTCCTTGTCAGAGAGGGCGAGAGAGGAGCCGACGAGGGTTGGGGCCATGTTGGGGACGAGTGGGTTTCCCTCCGGTCCGTGGCAGGCGAGGCAGAGTTGGTAGGTTTGCTGCCCGACGGCCAAGAGTTTTTCGCGGAGTTCGGAATCCTCGGCGGCGAGGGCCGCAGGATCGGCGACGGGCGCGGGTTCCGGGGCAGGGGCGGGCGGACCGGCGTCGGAACCGGTAGGATCTTCTGTATTTTCGGGTGCGCTGTAGGGCGAGGCTTCACCTGCGACTGGCAGGCTGGCGTAAACCAGGGGAGGCGAAGGGGCGGCGGCTTGGCTGCGAGGGATCTCGATGGAGGCCCAGAGTGCGACTCCGGCGGCGATCCCCCCGGCGAAAAGGATGCCGATACCCACCAAGCCGGCGATGACCGGAACGACGGCGGAGACCCAGGAGGTTTGATTTGAATTCGTCATATTCCTAGTAGCTAACGCTGCGCGTCTTTCCCTGGAAACGAAGGAGAGGCATTCGTCAACCTGGGATGGGGTTTTTGGGTGCCAAACTGACCAGATTTTCTTTTCAAGCTCCGGGGAGAGGGATTAGGAGTGGGAGATGATCAGCGAGGGAGAACTGGAGAGCTACCGGCGGGATGGATACCTTTTTCAACGCGCTTTGTTCCGGGCGGAAGAGATGGATGTGGTGCGCGAGACGGCGCGGAATGACCATGCGATGGACGAGGCGGCGACGACCATGGACGATGGAGCGGGGAATCCGGTGCGGCTTTCGCTCTGGAACCATCCTGGCGATGGCGTGTATGGGATGATGGCGCGGTGCCGGCGGGTGGTGGACCGGGTGGAGCGGCTTTTGGGCGAGGAGGCTTACCACTATCACTCGAAGATGGTGCTGAAGGACGCTCGGAAAGGGGGAGCGTGGGCTTGGCATCAGGACTATGGGTATTGGTATCAAAACGGGCTGTTGTTCCCCAATCTCTGCAGCGTGATGATCGCGGTGGACCGGGCCACCCGTGACAACGGTTGTTTGGAGGTGTTGAAGGGTTCCCACCTGATGGGAAGGGTGAACCACATCCTCTCCGGGGATCAGGCGGGTGCCGACCGGGAGCGGGTGGACGCGGCTTTGAAGGTGATGGAGCGGGTGTATTGCGAGATGGAGCCCGGGGACGCACTCTTTTTTCATGCGAACACGCTTCATGGGTCGGCCGCCAATCATTCTGGCGCGTCGCGCTGGGCATTGATTTGTTGTTATAACGCGGCGAGCAATCATCCGTATAAGGAATCCCACCATCCTGGCTATACCAAGCTTCACAAGGTGGACGACGCCAAGGTGCTCGAAGTGGGGCGGGATGACGCGAAGCGGTCCGAGGTGGCATTCGTCAATCTGTCGAAGGAGGACGCCAGCGCGAAGAGTCTCGCTGCCGGAAAGGGTGAATCTTGAACCAGAACGACAGATATGAGATTAGGTATTATCGATAGTGCGTTCGAACAGGCGGGTGTGGGAAGAGTCGAAGGGTTGCAGCACATCGCCGGAATTGGATTCGATTGCGTGGACATCTTCACGGAGGCGCTGTCGATCTCCGAGGAAGAGATTCGGCAAATTGAGGAGACGTGTCAGCGGCAGTCGCTTCCGGTGGTGTCGCTGCCTGTGGTGGCGATTGGGCTGATTGATTTCAACGATCCCGTGAGGGCGTGGCACATCGAGCGCTGCAAGCGGTTTGTGGATTTGGCTGAGCGATGGGGGGCATCGAATATCCTGCTGGTGCTGGGTGAATACATTTGGCAGCGGGAGGTGATTCCGCCGGAGGCCCAGTGGGCGTGGGGCGTGGAGGCGACGCGCGAAATCGGGCAGTATGCGGGGGAGCGAGGAGTCGACATTGCACTGGAGCTTGAGCCCTTTCGATTGAGTTTGTTGAACAACGTTCCCGAAATGGTGCGATTTATCGACGACTGCGCGATGCCCAACGTGCGAGCCAATATCGATATCAGCCACTTGGTGTTGGCGGACACGTCACCGGGGGAGGTGGCGGCGCTGAACGGAAAGGCGATCCACGTTCACATCAGCGATTGTGATGGGATGGTGCATGGGGATTTGCCGCCGGGCCGTGGCGTGGTGAAGTTCGCGCCCTACCTTCAGGCGATCAAGGAATTGAACATCGACGGGGTGGTATCGATCGAGCTGGAGTATTCTCCCGAACCGGACAAAATCGTCGAGTGGGTGGAGGAAGCTTATCGATCAACGGCCAAGCTGATGGAGATCACGGATTTGCGAGGCTGAACGATGGGCGACGAGGACGAGGATTACGGAATCAGTCCCGCGAAGGAGACGCGCTGGATCGAAGCGCCAGCAGTGGATGTGGCGCTGCCGAAGCCGGAGGCCTATCGGCCGGGAATTGGCCTGATTGGCGCGGGTGGGATCAGCGAGTTTCACCTGAAGAATTACCTCTCGCAGGGGTGGAATGTGGCAGCGATAGCCAGCCGGACGATATCGAAAGCCGAGGCGAAGCGCGACGAGTTCTATCCCGGGGCATCCGTTCATGCGGATTATCGGGAGTTGCTGGCGCGGGACGACATTGACGTGGTCGACGTCACGCCGCATCCGGAGGATCGTCTGTCGATCGTTCGAGATGCCCTCGAGGCGGGCAAACACGTGCTAAGCCAGAAGCCGTTCGTCCTGGACCTCGAGGATGGCCGGGAGCTGGTCGAGCTGGCGGCGAAGCGTGGAGTGCATTTGGCGGTGAACCAGAACGGGCGCTGGGCCCCGCACTTTCACTATCTTCGCAAGGCGGTAGGTCAGGGTTTGATCGGGGAGGTGACATTGATCGACTTCAATCTTCAGTGGGACCAAACTTGGATCGCGGGCAACGCGGAGTTCGAGCGGATCCGGCATCTGATCCTGTTCGATTTCGCCATTCACTGGTTCGACATCACGTGCGCCCTGATGGGCGAGGCGGAGGCGAAGCGAGTGACGGCGGTGGCGACGCGCTTTTCGGAGCAGGTCTACGGGCCGGCAGCGTTGGGTGCGGTGATCGTGGAATATCCGGAGGCTCAGGTGCGAATGTCCTTTCACGGTCACACGCGATTGGGCGAAGAGGACGTGACGACCGTCGTTGGGACGAAAGGGACGCTGCGGAGCCGTGGGCCGGGTCTCAACGAGCAGCCGCTCATGCAGGTCTACCTGGAGGCGGGGCAGGCTGAGGTTCCTCTCCAAGGGTGCTGGTTCGAAGACGGTTTTGCGGGTGCGATGGGAGAGCTGCTATCCGCGATCGAAGAAGGGCGCGAACCGAATCATCATGCCAGGGGCAATCTGCGTTCCCTGGCGCTTTGCTTCGCGGCAGTGGCGAGTGCGGAAAGCGGGCAACCGGTCGAGGTGGGAACGGTGGAGCGGTATCCCGGGTAGTGAAGGGGAGCCTGCTAGACGACCAGGGTTTGGCTCGCGGCTCACGCTGGTTTTTGGGAGGTCCCCTGAAGTGTTGCAAGGGGGCGAGCGAAGGATGGGGGATTGATTGTCTCGAGGAGTTTGCCGGGGATGGGCATTCTCAGCCTGGTCTTCGGAATCTTGGGGCTTTGCACGATCGTCACCGCGATTCCGGGGTTGATTCTGGGGATCGTGGCCCTCGCGACGATGGGGAAGGCCGACCCGCTGCGGGGTGGCCAGGGTTTGGCGATCGGAGGGGTGGTCACCTCGGTCATCGCGCTGACGTTGATCCCGATCTGGATCGCGATCTCACTTCCGGCGTTTGCCGAGGTTTCAGAGAGGGGCGAAGGTCACCGCTTCGATGTCGA
>CAZCRA010000180.1:0-7951 GCA_964500945.1 uncultured Verrucomicrobiales bacterium
CGCCCCTCAACGCCCCTCACCGACACGCGAGGTCGTTCGCGTGAAGCCCACTCCCAAACCCTCGCCTCCACGCCCATCGACCTCTCAACCCGTCCGCCCAAAGCCCCAGCCTTCGCGCACCGCACCGGGGCCCAGCAACTCACCCGGTTCACCCACCCCCGCCGAAAAACCTGTCGATCTCGGCGCCTATCACGCCGCCGTCCGCGACACCTACCTCGCCCAGTGGGACCAACCCCGAAATCGCGTTTCCGGAGAAAAACTCCGCGTGAAGTCGGAGATCATCATCGGACGCGATGGCAGAATCGTCTCCTCGCGAATCATCGGCCCGTCCGGCGTCGCCGCCATGGACGACTCCGTTCGCGCGGCCCTCGCCCGGGTCATGCGCGTCCCTCCCATCCCCGAAGCCGCCAGCCGGGGTGGATCGTACCGGATCGTGATGAATTTCGACCTCTGAGCCGCAAAAACGCGCCGCTCACGCGTCCGAACCGGTAGCAGGAAGGGGTCCTGGGCCTCGTTCAGGTTTCTCAAAATTTAGGAGAATCTTACTTTTGACTTTTAAAATTTTTACATAAAACTAAGGCACATGCTCCGACGCCTCTCCTTTTTCTTCATCGTTTGCGCCATGGCATGGCCTGCCTCCCCTCTCTCGGCTCAGGGCCGTGACCCGGCTGAAATCACCATCGAGGGCGACCGCGATTTCCCCGTATTCCTTGGCCGGATTCGCGGCGATGCCGGCAGCGAGGTTTCATCGGTCGTTCTGTCGAATCTGCAGCGGGCCGGTTCGTTCGAGTTTCGCTCCAAATCGTCCGGCGCCTACGTGATCGAAGGGAAAGCCGCTGACGACCGCGTCGAAGGCCGGCTGTTTGATCCCCGGGGGAAAGCGGTATTCCAGCGCCTCTACCGTGGAAGCCGGACGGCGGCCCTGGCTCAGCGATTCGCCGATGACGTCATCGAGGCCATCACGGGCCAGAAGGGGATCGGTAGCAGCCGCATCGCTTTCGTCAGCGATGCATCCGGGAAAAAAGAACTCTACCTCTGCACCCCCACCGGTGAAGACATCCGCCAAGTGACGCGAGATCAATCCCTCAGCGTCAGCCCGGCCATCAGCCCCGATGGCCAGAAACTCGCCTACACAGGCTATCTCTCTGGCTATGCCGATGTCTACCTCATCGATCTCCCGACGGGAAAGCGGGAGCGCATCATCGCCGAGCCCGGCACGAACACGGGCAGCGCCATCTCGCCGGATGGGAGCAAGATCGCCCTCACGATGAGCATGTTCGGGAATCCCGAATTGGCCGTCACCCCGATCCAGGGCGGAAGCGCCAAGCGCCTCACCCAATCGAAAGCCGTCGAGTCCTCACCTGCCTGGTCACCCAACGGCCGAGAGCTGGTCTTCGTTTCCGATGCCACCGGCAGTCCGAAACTCTACCGGATCCCCGCCACTGGAGGCCGCCCGGTGCTCATCGACACCGGATTCTCATACTGCGTTGAACCGAGTTGGTCGCCCGATGGCGCTCGCCTGGCCTTCAACACGCGGAAGGACGGCCGGAACCACGTCGCCATCCACGACTTCAGCTCGGGCTCCGCCTCGCTCCTGACTTCGGGCTCTCCCGCCGAAGACCCCGTCTGGGGTCCCGACTCCGTCCATCTCCTCTACGTGCAGGCCGGAGACCTCTACCTCCACAACACCGAAACCGGTTCCCGCGAGCGGATCGTGAGCGACTTCGGCACCATCTCCGAACCCACCTGGACCCGCTGACCCCTCATCCTCCACACCAAACCGCTAACCAAATCGACCTCCCCATGAAATCCATCCTTCGCGCCGCTTTCATCGTCGCTCTCACTCTCCTGGCCGCCAGCTGTGCCAATCGCCAGCGCGGCGGCAGCAGCACCCTCTCGGGTGAGGACTACCCCTACGACTCCGAATTCAATCCCTACGCCAATCCCAACGGCAGCGGCTACGTCGAAGACATCCCTCTCAGCGGACGGCCCGACGGCGTGAATTTCTTCAACTCCGACGTCAATCGCGACCTCTTCCCAGCCGTCTATTTCGGCTTCGACCAATACGACATCCAGCAGTCCGAGTGGTCAAAGGTCCAGCAAGTCGCCGAATACCTCCGGACCACTCCGGCCAAACTGATCATCGCCGGCCACACCGACCTCGTCGGCACCGCCGAATACAACCGGAATCTGGGTGAACTCCGCGCCCTGGCCGTGCGCTCCGCCCTCTCACAAATGGGCGTCGATGCCAGCCGCATCCAAACCGTCAGCTACGGCGAGGACTATCCGACCGACAACTACGACGACGACGCCAACCGGCGCGCTGAGTTCGGTTTCTACCGCTGAGACCCACTCCTTCTCATCACCCGCTGCCGATCCAGGTTGCACCCCTGCGGTTCGTCGATAACTTCGGCGTTCTCGCATGGGCACGGAGCAACCACGGGCCGCATGAATTTGGCCGAATTACTTTCGGTCGAACGGATCGTTCCCGAGATGGAGAGCACCGATCACCGGACCGCTATCGCGGAACTCGTCCGGCATCTCGATGATCTCAACGCCCTGCACGGCACCGATCCCGCCGAGGTCATCGAAAAACTCTACCGTCGGGAGGAACAGACCAGCACCGGAATCGGCTCGGGCGTCGCCATTCCCCACACCTTCATCCCCGGCCTTCCCGAAGTCGTCACGGTTTTCGGCCGCTCAAAGGAAGGCATCGACTTTTCCGCCCTCGATAACGGACTGGTCCATTTCGTCGTGCTTTTCGTCGTCCCCGAGGAGCAATACCACCTCCACCTGCGCACCCTTGCCGCGATCGCCCGCCTCTTCAGCAGTAGCCAAATCCGGAAACGCCTGCACCGCGCCGAAGGGCGACGTGAAATCCTTCAGATCCTCTGCAAACGGCCGAACCGGGACTGATCACGCGCCGGCCCATGGACCTCTTCTCTCCCGGCGCCCCCACGACCAATCTCCTCCCCCGCGACGGCGAGGCCTTCTACCATGGCCCCGTGATCTCCGGGAGCGACACCGAACGCTACTTCCAGCGCCTCTCCGAAACCATCGACTGGCAGCACGATGAGGTCGTCCTCTTCGGACGCCGGATCGTCACGGCTCGCCAGGTCGCGTGGCACGGGGACCAGGACTTTGCCTACACCTATTCCGGGAACACCCGCCTCGCCCAGCCCTGGACCACCGAACTCCTGGAACTGCGAGACCGCGTCCGCTCCATCCTTGCCGAGCCCTTTGATGCCTGTCTCCTGAATTTCTACCTCGACGGTTCCCAGGGAATGTCCTGGCACAGCGACGACGAAAAGGACCTCGCACCGGGAGCATCCATTGCCTCCCTCAGCTTTGGCGCCGAGCGAAAGTTCGCCTTCAAGCACCGCCGTGTGCCGGAACTCAAAACCTCGCTCATCTTGGAAAACGGCAGTCTTCTCGTGATGAGCGGGGAAACCCAGACCCATTGGCTCCACGCCCTCCCAAAAAGCAAACGGGTCACCCGGCCCCGCATTAACCTGACTTTCCGCGTGATGGCGGAAGCAGGCACGGCTTCCCGCTGAACGAACCGGCTACACCCACCCCCTTACTCACCGGACCATCCGGCGAGGGTTCTTGAGCAGCCACAGTTCCTCGTCTTCCACCACGTGAACGGATTGACCCCGCATGATATTGTCCACCCGGCGGCGGATATGGCTGCGCACCTGCCGCTGAAAACCGATGCTTGCCGCGAAAAGCGACATCAGATCCATGAACTTGCTGTCTTCGGCCAGCGAGGGCTCAAAGATTTTGACCCGGGAGTCGGTCCCGAGCGCAAACAAACGCCCATCGATCACCCCAATCTTCCGGCCCTGCGCTTCGATCCGGTAGTCGATCCCCATCGACACCCAGTAACAGCTCATATCAATATACCACATCCGGTCCGTCGACTCTTGATAGTAGGCAAACGAGTAAGTGGGTGGAATCCGCCACAACACCCGGTTCTGCTGGATGTAAATCAGATACTCGTAGTCCGGCAAAACGACCGCGAACGAGGAGAGAGGCTTCTTCGAGCCGAGCGAATTGTGAATCTCCCGCACCGTGAGTTCCTCCAGCGTCCCCTTCCAGCGAATCCGTGAACCCGTCGTCTTGAACATCTTCAAAACCAGCCGGGACTTGTCTACGTCTCCATCGCTGAGCGACATCGTTTCGTCCGCCTCGATCTGCTCATCCAGGACCGCTTTCTCATCGCCGTTCAGCCGGCCGTTCTTCTTGATCGACTTCCTCAGCTCCCGGCCCCGCTTCCGCTGCAATCCCGAGAGCGCCCGCTCCCGGTCCTCCTTCGAAGGCCGCCAGATGTCCGTTCGAATCCCGAACAAATGCGACTCCTCACGCGTTCGTTCTTCCCGGTCTTCATCGAACGCCTTGCCGGTGACGTCCATGTTCGAAGAAAACTGCCGGTCATCGGCGGACTTCAGCTTGTTGAGCAGATCGATGTTGGTCGGGTGAATCCCGGCCATCGCCCACATGTCGATGTAGCGGGTGAAACGCCGCTGCCGCTCTCCGGTAACTCTTCCTTCGGTGGCCATGCCCTAACATGGCGCCCTCAACTCCCTAAAGCAACCTAAAAGAAAGAAAAATCAGATTGTCAACAAATCCAAATCATCTAGCCCCCCTTCGCCCGGGACTCATCCCATCAAGTCGGGAATCACTCCCCCCCCAAACTGCGAGAGCTGCTTGAAGCGCCCCGCGTGATAGTAGGTCAGCCGGTTGTCGTCCAGACCGAGCATCCGAAGAAGCGTGACGTGAAAGTCCCGGATCAACGTAGCGATCGGCTGGTCGACCGCCAGGATGCGTGAGCCGTGAGCCCGCTCGATGTTGTCATGGGAATCCCACGAGCTGTTGTAGACCTGCACAAACCGCACGCCTTTCTCCACCAGCTTCCTGGCCAGCAGGCAGCGGCGCCCGAACTCGTCCGTCGGCTCTTTCCCGACCCCGTAAGCCTCCTGGACCCGCGCGGGCTCCGATTCGATGTCGATGATCCCCGGGACCTCCGTCTGCTCCTCGTTCGCCACCCGCACGATCTCCGTGTTCGGCTCCCATACAGGCACCTCGCGCCTCTCCTCCAGCGCAATCAACCCCCGCTAGTGCGTCAGGGCCGCATCCTTCGGCGGAAGCTGATCTGGCTTGGCTCCCGCTTTCTTGGCCTCCGCGCGACTCGTCCACGGAAACCCGCGCTCCGCGAACCATGCCGCCTCACCCGCTTCCCGCGCTCGCCGAACCTTCCCCTTCATCTCGTTGCACGCCTCCAATCGCCGTTCGAAATACGCCCGATCCTCCGCCATGCCCGCCCGGTTCTCGTCCTCGATCCAGGCCACTTCGACCTCCGCGATCTGCGTCGTTGCGAACACGGCCTGAATCGCATAGTAATCGCGCGTCGGCACCGGATCGAATTTGTGGTCGTGACAACGCGCGCACTGAAGCGCATGCGCCAGAAAAACCTGCCCCACCGAATCGGTCACGTCGTCCAGCCACTGCTGCCGCGTCACTTTGGCCACGCTCATGCCGGTGTGCTCCCACGGTCCCATCCGGAGAAAGCCCACCGCCACCCGCATCTCGGGATCGTCCGGATCCAGCTCGTCCCCAGCGATCCGCCCGCGGCGCCGGTTCGATTCCCCGCGCACCCATCGCCGCATCCAGAAACGCATCAACCGGATGACCACTCCCCCGGGGAATGGGGCGCTCCAGCGGCTGGTAGGCCCAGATTCCGGCGGGGTCATACCTCATCGCCGAAAACCTCCCCGCCCCGCAGCAGCGACACCCGGTCGCGCAAATCCAGCCCGCCTTTCAGCTTCTCCGGTTCATCGCCATGACAGGCCAGGCACTTCGCCTGAAGCAGCGGCTGCACCTTCAGCGCAAACAGCCGTTCGCCTTCGGATACCTCCGCCCGCGCCAACCCGGCCAGACCGAAAACCAACGACAGCCCCGGAACCCATGCACCCTTCGTCCTCACCACAACCTTCACGTCGGGATCGAACCCCAATTTTCAATCGGGCCAGCCGCCGGGCACGATTGCCTCCCTGAGCGAAGAGTGACAAAGCCCTTGCGCTCAGCGCGCAGGCTCCCGAAGGCCCGCCCTTCAAACCACGGCGCGCCCGCGGGGGTTTTTAGAGGTCCCCTTGTTGAATCTTCCCGCGGATCCTTCCTTCAAACCCCTTGCTTTGGCGCTTCCCGGCAGAAACCGGTTTCCAATCCCTCCACCCTGACCCAATTTTCATCATGGGCCGATTTGTCCTGTCGTTTCTTCTCATCCTCCTCGCCGCCCCAGCCATGCTGCGGGCCCAGCTTCCCACCGGCGACCTCCACGGCTACGTCTACGTCGATCCCTTCGAGGTTCGAAAAGAGTTCGCCGTCCGGCTCTCCGTCTTGCCCGAATGGCAGCGGGACTTCGCGGCTGGAAACGCCATCGGCCAGGATCGCCAAAACGCCGTCCTCGAAGAAATGGGCCGCTTCCTTGCCGAGGCCTGCCCCATGGAACTGGATGGAGCCCCCCCCCAACTCACCCTCGACCACATTCGCTTCGCACGTGTCGAACCCGAGCTGGGTGTCGTCCGGGATGACCGCGAGGCCATTCCCGTCTCGGAAGCCCTCGTGGTCGCCGTCTTCGCCACTTCGACCCAGAATTACCCCTCCCAAATCAGCCTGCGCTGGAATTTCTTCCCCAAACCCGGCATGCAGGTTCCCGTCGCTTTCGTCGCCGATGCCGGGAAATCCACGCTCGTTTTCACCCGTGAACGCCCGAACCAGAGTTGGCTGGTGCCAAAACAGGCCTTGCCGGGCTTGGTCGAGGTCCCCATCCCGCCCGAGAAACTCCAGGCGCCCCGCGTCCACATACCCGTTCTCAGCCTGGCCCTGGGCGGACTGGCCATCGCCCTGGGCATCGCCGGACGCTTTGCCAAAGGCTCCGGCGCCGTCTTCCTCGGGTTGACCGCCGCCCTTTCTCTCGTGGCCGCCCTCGTCACCTGGCAGCTCGGCGCCCTCAAAGTCCGTGATCCCATCACGACGCCCCCGCCCGTGACCGAAGAAGATGGACGGGACATCGTCGCGGCCCTGCTCGAGAACATCTATCACAGCTTCGATTACCGGGATGAAGCACGCATTTACGACGTGCTGGCCGCCTCCGTGGAGGGCGACCTTCTGGAACGCATCTACCTCGACGTCCGCCGCGGCCTGCAAATCGAGGAAAACGGCGGCCCGCGCGTCAAGATTAACCAGATCGACCTTCGCCAGTGCATTTCCGAGGGTCTCGGGGAACGCGACGGCTTCCGTGCCGATGCCGAATGGGTCGCCGTCGGTGATGTCACCCACTGGGGCCACCTCCACACCCGGCTGAACAAGTATCACGCCTGGATCACCATCGAACCCGTCGATGGCCGCTGGAAGGTCACCAGGCTCGAGATCATCGAAGAAGGGCGAATCTGAACCCGGTCACCGGCCTGTGATCGTCCTCGACGATATCCGGTTCCGCTACCCCGCCGACCGGTTCTCCCTCCACCTCGAGCGGCTTGAAATCGCCGACGGTGAGCATCTCGCCGTCACCGGGCCCAGCGGCTCCGGCAAAACCACGCTTCTCCGCCTCATCTGCGGCATCCTCCTCCCCCAAAACGGCTCCATCCGCTGGGGAAATCACGATTTGACCCGCCTCGACGAACGCAGGCGCCGCGCCCTGCGTCTCCGCGAGATGGGTCTGGTCTTCCAGGACTTCGAGCTGCTCGACTACCTGACGGCCCGCGAAAACATCCTCCTTCCTTCCCACCTTGGCGTCGAAGGAAACCGCACCGCCCACGAGGACCGCATGCACCACCTCGCCGAAACCGCCGGCATCCCCCACCTCCTCGCCGCTTACCCGGGCGAGCTGTCGCGCGGCGATCAGCAGCGGGTCGCCCTCTGCAGCGCCCTCCTCACGCGCCCGAGCCTG
>CAZCRA010000181.1:0-5160 GCA_964500945.1 uncultured Verrucomicrobiales bacterium
GCCTCCCGCCTCCCGCCTCCCGCCTCCCTTCCCCCAATGAACCACTTCAAACTCGTTCTACCCGGCCACCTAAACCACCACGGCAGCCTTTTCGGCGGGTTCATGCTCAAATGGATCGATGAAGTCGTCTACATCACCGCCAACTACGAATTCCCCCGCCACCGCTTCGTCACCATCGCCCTCGACCACGTCGAGTTTCGTCACGGCGTCCAAAACGGCGAGATCCTCCGCCTGTCCGTCCAACGGGAACGCCTCGGAAATACCTCGGTCCATTACCGCGTCTGCGTCTTTGGCACCCGGCTTCACCCCGACCCGGAGGCTCCCGTCTTCGAAACCACGGTTTCCCTCGTCAACGTCGACGAAGAAGGCCATAAACGGCCCATCGAACCACCGGGGCCAGCTTCCACGATCGCATGATACTCCGCGTCCTCCATACCTTGCTTGTAGCAGCCGTGATCAGCTGGGCGCTGGCGGCGCCACTCGCATGGGCCCTGAGGGACGGCTTGGGGCCTGAAACCGAACCCACCTCGGGCGTGGAAGCCGTTCAGCGCTTCGTCATGACCTTCTCCTGGGGCCCGATCCTGCTGCTGCTCTTGATTCTCTGGGCCCTCGTCCGCTACCGGCTGGCCACTACTTGATCTCCTTTAACTCCGCCGCGCTGTATGGCGCCCGGAGCT
The DNA here is from genome assembly GCA_964500945.1 of uncultured Verrucomicrobiales bacterium. GTDB lineage: Bacteria > Verrucomicrobiota > Verrucomicrobiia > Verrucomicrobiales > DEV007 > CAZCRA01. Next base: position 678 of record CAZCRA010000181.1, read on the forward strand.
CCGTCGAGCTTCTCCATTTCTCCACGGCCGAAGGCTTTACGACCGGTCCAGAATGGCCCCACGCGTTCCGCACGTAGGTCAGAATCCCGGCGATTTTCTCGTCGTCCAGTTCCGGGTTCATCCGGATTCCAGGCATGACCGGCTGAATCTCCGGAGCCTGGTAAACCTTGCCAGCCACCTCGATCGGCCCCGCCACCCCGTCCAGAACCAGCGCGATCAGGCGGTTCAAAGGACCACTCACCCATTCGGAATCAACCAACGGCGGCGCCATGGCCGTCAAACCCTGCCCGTTCGGCTGATGGCAGCCCGCACAGATCCGGGCATACTCGACCCGCCCCAGCTCGAAAAGCTTCGCCGCTTCAGGCGCTTTCAAGTGCTCGTGCGACACCGGTTTGCGAACCTCGAAAAGCTGGTTCAACGCCGCGTAAGCCGGGTCCTCCCGTTCGAGAATCTCCAGCGACGCCGGTTTGCCTGCCACGACCAGTTTCTTGAATCCACGTTTCTTCTTTCCCGCCAGCATCCCATCGCGAACCGGTGCCCGATCGTCGGCATCCGCCACCGCGTGGGCCAAAAGCAGTCGCGCCAGATCGGGCTTCCGCTCCTCCACTACGGCCCTGGCGAGCTGCCGCAGCACCTCCCCTTGACGTTCCTGACTGAGTTCATCACCGTGAACCCAAGCAAAAAGCCGCTCCACGGCATCCTCATCCCCACTGCGGGCGATCGACCCAGCCAGCGCCCCGGTCACGGACAAATTTTCACGGACCGCGACCGGTAGAAAATCCATCTCGACCCCGTGCAACCCGCTCAGTGCGAGGTCGCGAACCAGGCGCTCCCAGGCCGCGGACGAACCCTCGCCCTCCCGCAGGACCTTCGCCAGCATCTCGAGCGCCTCAGTCTGCCCGTCTCCACGGACTTGCCCCAGAGCCGCAGCCAATGCCTGGCGAACCCGCGGCTCATCCCGCTCCGACGCCGCACGGTAGCTCGACAGTAGCTCAGCCGTCGATTCCGTGGACGAAAGAAGAACCTCCGAAGCCCGAATCGCCTGCGCCGCCACGGCTGGATCCTCGGCGGACACCGCCAGGGCCACATCGTTTGCCTCCAGAGCACCCAGCCCCTCCAGCGCCCAAAGCGCGTGGATCCGGGCAAAACTCGACTCGCTCGAAGAGAGGACCTCCCGCAATGGAGCCACCGCAGCCCCTTCACCGCTTTGCACGATCATGCGCTGCGCCGTGTCGCGCCACCAGCCATTCGGATGCTCGAGGTGCGCCACGCGCTCAGCCGCGCTTTGTTCCTCCATCTGCGGCAGCTCACCCCTCTCCCGATTTGCCCAACGCACCCGGTAGATCCGGCCACCCTCGTTCCCCTGATCGAGACCCCGCCGAAGAATCTGCTCGCGCAAATAAGTGGTCACGTACGTCCGGTGCTGAATGATCCCGTGGTAGAGGTCCAGGAGGTAGAGCGTCCCATCCGGCGCCGTGGCCGCATTCACGAAACGGTTGCGCTCGTCGACGGAGGTCAGGAACTCCCGGTCCGGGTAGGCGGCATGCGCCGTCACCAATCCATCCTTCTCCTTCAGGATCGCCCGCTTCAATAACAGCCCCGCCGGTTCGGGCACGAACACGTTGCCGTAAAACTCGGGCGGAAAGTTGTCGCCCCGGTAAATCGTCAAGCCCCCTGCTCCTGTTGCCCGGGTCAGAAAGCCTCGCTCGTCCAGCATGCCATCTTGGTAGCCCCGGTTGATGCCGCAGGTGATGCGCGATGGGAAGACGGCGTTGTCGATGGATGCGGTCGCCGGGGTTGCGAATCGATGGTTGGGGTTGCGCTCCACATACCCTGGCGCCACCCGCTCCATCATCACCAGGTTCGAGTTGGTGTTGGTGACCAGCCGCCCGTGATCATCCTGAGCCAGCCCCCATTGGCCGCGAAATTCCACCTCGTCTTTGATCCACTCCCCGTCGATCAGCCGGTAGCGGTGACGGCTCTTGGCGTTGTAAAGCCAGTTGTCCAAACTATACACGAGCCCGTTCGGCTTGTGTTCGATGTTTCCGTCCGGCGCCCAGTTGGGATCCACTACCCGGGTCTCACCGGCCTCCAGCCCCCCGTTCCCGGTTCGCCCGGTAAAGTAGAGCTTCTCTTGATCCGCCCACAGAATGCCACCCTTCACGAACTGCAACGCCCGGGGATGATACAAACCCTCCAGGAAGACCTTCGCCTCGTCGGCCGCCCCATCGCCGTCGTGATCCAGGAGCACGCGGATACGGCCCGTCCGCGCATCCTCCCCCGTCCCGTTCACGTTGGGCATGTAGTCGCGCATCTCGCAGACCCATGCCCTCCCGTTCCCGTCGAAGGTAATCACCGCCGGGTTTTGAACCAGCGGCTCAGCTGCCACCAGCTCCAAAACGAAGCCGTCCTCACCGAAAGCGAAAGTTTCCAGAGCCTCACCCGGAGACAGGACCGGTGCTGGCAGGTGCCATTCCTCCGGCGGAGGCGTCATCACATGCCCTTTGCGGTCCCCCTGCTGCGCGTCCAGCCGGGCCGTTCCAACTAGGAAGCCCAGCGCCAAAACAAGTATCGAAAGGCGGCTCATCGGTGAATTTACGGTTTCAGCCGCTTACACGGACCATTTCCGCGACGACTTGCCGGAACTTCAACCAGCTTCGCACACCGCCCGTCAAGAGCTGCGTTCTTCAGAAATGCGTAAATTATAAATATTTCCTTATAATCTAGAAAATACTGTGTCGAGTAGCCCAGGGGAGTCTCACTCCAGGCTCTCACAGAACCATACGTGAACCTCTCGATTCATACGGCTCCTCTCCTTCGCTCGTGAGCGACTTCATCTGCGGTTCCTCCCGGCTTTGCCAGTTGACCTCAGCGAGTCACTTCGAAGAAGGCAACCCCTTGGCTCCTTCCCGGTTTCCCGGGCGATCAACGCTACTACAAGTTGCTCCGCCCATACCCGTGCCTCGATACGTTTGCTCTCCCGGGTCTTCCAACTGATGTCGGGCAGCAGATCCGTGATCAGATCCATCGCCAACCCGCCACCGGGAAGACAACTCAGAACGGCCTTGGCCGCATCTTTCAGGAGGAGGTATCGGAACTCCATCGCGTCGCTCCCATGAGCTATACCACGGAATGCCGTCTCCGAGCCCCGCTTAGAATGCAATCTTGCGAAACCCTGACGCTGTTCCTGAGACGATGTCAGTCAGGGTCTGGTGACGCCTTGCAGCCTTGCGAAAGAGTCGCCCCGGATTGCGACTGCCGCATCGGGACAACGTCTGACCATTCATGGAAAGCCGATGGGCCGAGATTAACCTCCACCAGCGCGTGGCAGAATCGAGAATGCCAAAGCATAAATCCAAGGCAAGCCCCCCAACAAACCGCTGACCATCGATGGAATTCATCTTGCCATTGCAAAAATGATACTGACCATAAAATATTTGCGCCGGACCAGTCATCGCGACCGGCGAACGCTCGCAAAATTGCGAGAAGCCGCCTCGCGATGACTGGAGCCTCAAAAACCGGCATGAGTCGCGCCGGGATGATCTGGTCGGCTGAACAAAAAAAGCAATTTTTGGCTTGCCACCTTGCTGTCGGTGATTAATTTTTACCGACAATTCAGTTTTCCAAAATAACAAGCCACTCCGACCCTCATATCTTCCCTCATACCTCCCACCACGCCTGTCCGCCATGACCACCCGCCAATTCACCGCCCTGCAATCGGCCCGTTCCACCGCCGCCAAATTCCGCAAATACCAGGCCTTACTCGAAGGCAACGAAGGGTTGGCGGAACAGGTGGAAGAACTTCATGCACAGCTTCGCCGAGTCGCCGCCTTGGCTCAGGAGCAGGCACGTGACTCGCGGGGCATCACCGCCGAGAACGCCGTGGGGCGGGAGCGATTGATCGACACCCTCCTGGTGATCACCGGCATTGGGGAAGGATGGGCGGCCGTGGCGGAGAACGAGACGCTCGGTCGCCAGTTGCGGGTCACCCGCACGGACCTCATCAGCGCCGGGCTGCGACTCGAACCCCTGGCGCGCAATCTTCTCGAAGCCGCGCGGGAGGCAGAACGTCTGGGAGCGGATCGATTCGGCATGAGCGCAGATCTCCTGGACACCGCCACCGCCCAGTTAGAAGCCTTATCCAGCATGCCGAGCACCCGAGAAGTGCGGGACGAGCGCAAATCCGTCACCTGGGAACTGGGCAAAGCCATGGTCTCCCTGATGACCTTCCTGCGCGATGTTCTGGATCCCCTGATGCGGGCCTACCTCCTCTCCGAGCCCAGGTTCTACGAGGAATACCGCACCTCACGGCGAATCGGGGGCCGCAAGAGCGTTCGAAGCGACGAAGCGACCTCAAACCAAAGCGAGACGGTTCCCTCCTCCGAATCCGAGATGGTCTCGGAAGGCCTGGTCCTGGGAGAAGACCCAGAAGGAGACGCCGAACTGGACGCCGTCCTCGGCAGTGAGGAAGCGGAAGAAGCTG
>CAZCRA010000181.1:5260-7926 GCA_964500945.1 uncultured Verrucomicrobiales bacterium
CCAGCCATTAGCCGGTGGTTGAGCGCAGCGACACCACCGGAAACGGATCGTCGCGAAAATGCATCCCGGAGGGATGCCAGCCAAATCCCGAGGCCCATTCGGCACCGCATTCCCTCAAGGGGGGGCTCCGAAAAGCACCCGCGCTGCCTTTGGCCAAAAATCCCTCCTTGCCCTTCCCCCAGCAGCTACGTGACAAATTCGCCACCAAAGAAGGCGCTTCCGGCTCGGTTCTTCGTTGATGAACTTCCCTAAGCTTGCTAACTTCCCACCCTTGAGATGCGCATTTGCGACGGTCGCAGGCGGGCATTGCCAAATCGAACAAGCACATGGTCAGCCAGGGAGAAGCAGCCGCAGGCCGAATAGTCTGCGATTCCCGGTGCGCAGAACCAGGGGCGGCAGCGTCTCTGGAAATGGCGTTGAGGCATCAGCCGAGTGAGCGCGTTAGCTGAAAAGACATGGAGGGAGGAGGGCTTGCCCTTGCCTGACTACCAAAATGCATCACTGGCCGCATCCCCGGATTCCCCAGATTCCCCGGATTTCTAGAGCTCCTTCGCTTCGCTCCCAGTTGCCTCTTCCCAGAGCTTGTCCAACGGACTCTGAATTTGCCCCCGCATGGCTTTTGCCAATTTGGTGTAAATCTCCGTGGTGCGGACGTCGGAGTGTCCCAAAAGCTCCTGCACCGTTCGAATATCGGCCCCGGAAAGAAGAAGGTGGGTGGCAAAACTGTGGCGCAGGGTGTGAGCCGTCACCTTTTTGGGGATGTCCGCCCGCTTCGACGCCTTGCTCAGCGCCCGCCCGACACTCGTTTCGTGCAAATGATGGCGTCGACGCAGGCCGGAGCGCGGATCCGTGGATAGAGTCTCCGCAAAGAAAACGTAGAACCAGGGCCAGGACTTAGGGGCGGTGGGGTCCTTGCGATCGAGGGCGTAAGGCAAGTGCACTCCAGGGAGGTTCTCCCGACGATCTTCTTCCCAGGCCATTCGGGTGCGCTTGAGGTGCTCTTCCAACGGACCCGCCAGCTTTTGCGGGAGCGTCAGAACCCGCACCTTGCCACCTTTGGCGTCCCGGATCTCGACCTTGTTGCCCTCCAAATCCAGATCCTTGACCCGAAGCCGCAAGGCTTCCATGATCCGCAGGCCGCATCCGTAGAGCAGGCGGGCCACCAGCGCCTCTACCCCTGACATGGTGTCCAGGATCCGCCTCGTCTCGTTCTTGGTCAGGACCACGGGCAAATTCTCCCGCTTCTTGGCCCGCAACGCCTCGATCCCATCCACTTCCTTCTCCAGCACTTGCCGGTAGAGAAAGACCAAGGCGTTTAGCCCCTGGTTCTGGGTCGATGGCGCCACGTTCCGATCCACCGCCAGATGGGTGAGAAACGAACTGATTTCAACCGCGCCCATCTCCTGAGGGTGTCGTTTGCCATGGAAGCAGACAAACTGACGATACCAGTGGACGTAGGAGCTCTCGGTCCGGATCGAATACCCTCTGGTGCGGATCGCCTGGCGGAGCCGATCCTCCAATTTGGGCTGCGGCTGACTGTTCACTCGAACATACTTGAATCCACTCCTGGGACGGAGCAAGCACATTTGCAAGATATCTCCGCCCACCGGGAATATTCCTCGCTTCTGCAGGTAACCCCGCGCCAAGAGGAGCTTTCCCCGCGCGGCAGAGCACCTTTACAAACGCGCCAACCATGCATCCGGCGCGCAGACCGTTCCGATCCTCCATCAATCGTGGTTTTTCCCGCACTCAGAGCAAAAACCGACAAATCTGCAGGATATCCCGCGCCTTCTCTCCGAAAACCCACTCCCGATACCGGGGCAATCCACGGGCAACCCTCGCCCCAACTCATCGTCAATGGAAATATCCGGCCATCGACGCAGCGAACCCCGTCCAGAGCAGAAAAATCCGCAAAATCGAAGGATATCCCGCGCCAATCGGGGATATCTTGCACCCGCTCGATCCATCCCCCGGGATATTCCTGCAAAAAGTGCGGAGATAAAGGGCTTGAAGGTATCTTGCATTTTTGGGGATGATCCCTATGTTATGCCAGAAATGGAAACACTTTTAGAAGATTTCGTCCGGGGCAACGGAATTTGGGTGATGTGGGCAGATTCCCTACAAGTCTCCATGTATCACGGGACCTACTCCTCGCCCAGTTTCTACCTCGTTTCCGTTGCTGGGACAGCTTTATCGATCTGCGCTGACCGATTGGAATCATTCTCGATACACCACCCGGCGATAGACGATCCTGAAGATCCGGAACCTGCTTATGAAGAAATCGTGGAACAATGGTTCTTCAAGCCCTCGTTGATCTCAGAACAAATCGACAATAAGAGCGTCTCATTCCTAATTCCACGTATGATGAGTTTCGTTTGCGTTGAATTGTTCGCGGAGCCTTTTGAGATTCGTCTCCCAAATGGCGGTCGGGAGCACAATGGTTCCCCATCAACGCTTCGTTTCACCTTGAGGGGCGGAGATCCTGGATTCTGCTACGATCTCTGGTTTCGCCATAGCGGTCCATCAACCGATTCCATAGGCGCGTTCATGGGAGAGAGGCCACCTTGGGACTGCGTAGACCAACTCAGACCGCTAGCAAAAATCGGGGCATAACAAGACGACGCTGGCCAACCCGAAAAACGTTGTGTGTTGGTTGACTTCCGTGA
>CAZCRA010000182.1:0-7912 GCA_964500945.1 uncultured Verrucomicrobiales bacterium
GAAAATCTCAGGCTACCCCTGGGGCTCGGACTGGCCGCCGCCAAAAGGAGCGGGAAATTTCCACGGGCAGGAAGGGGCGGGATCGTGGCCGAAGATCGACGGCTACACCGACCCGTTTCCGTTTACGGCGCCGGTAGGCTCCTTCCCCTTGAACCATCAAGGAATCCAGGACCTGAGCGGGAACGTCTGGGAGTGGGTCGAGGACGAGTGGGAACCCGGCTCGTCGTCCCGCGTGTTGCGGGGTGGTTCCTGGAACAGCAACTTCGAGTTCAGTCTGAGATCGTCGAACCGCCACAGCAACTATCCATCGTACCGGAGCAACGACTACGGTTTCCGGGTGGTGGTGGTGGGCGAGGAGGCGCGCTAGGGGGCGGGAAGCCCCTCTTCTTTTTTCTCTTTTTCCCTTTCTTTCCGGCGCAGCCGGACGAATTTTTTTTTGGATTTCGAACTTTCGCGTCGGCAAAGGGCCGACACGGAACGCGAAGACCGGCGTCGAAAATCGTCGTCCCGCGTGTTGCGGGGTGGTTCCTGGAACAACAACAACGAGATCAATCTGAGATCGTCGAATTATCCTGACTAGCGTCAGGCTCTGCCGTTGTCCAAGCCTGTCGGCTTGCCTCTGGAAGGGCAGTGCAACAACAACGATCCATCGAATCGGAACAACAACAACGGGTTTATCCTTCGTTCCTCAGGCTCTGCAGATAGGCTTCGCGTGATGGATGGGCCGCGGACGCGGCCTGGCAGTCGGGTGGTGGTGGTGGGCGTCGGCGAGCGCAAGGGGGTCGATGCATTCCAGACACGTGCGATGGGAGGTGAGAAGGTCTTGCCTCTCCGGGGCGGAATGGGATGGGCCCCCAAACCCGGTCCTCGCGGCCCCGGACAAAATGGTAGCGGTGAGACCGCACGCCACCGGGGAATGGAGGCGACTGGCGGGAGCCGACATGGATAGCCGAAGGCTACCCGAAGGGCGAAGCCACCGTGGGGCGGTGGCTGAGTCACAAGACGCGGCGGTCCGGGTGGCGGTGAGGAGCCGTCACCCGGGCTTTTCCGGACCCCGGGTGGCCCGGATCCAGGCGCCGGCCATGCGGCCGGTCTCGTTGATCTTCTCTTGCACGAAACGGGCTTGGTCATCGGACATCCAGTGCTGGGCATGGACCAGCCGCCAGAGGACCCGCAGTTTTTCCAGATGCAGATTCAGCCGCGTCAAGGCATCGATCCGGGCCTTCCCCTGCCGAAACCGCGCCTCCGCCACCAGTTCCACTAGGTCGAGGCTGTGGTTGTCCAGGCGTTGGCCGTTACCCCAGAGCTGGGAGGTGAGATTGCCGATGGGGAGCCCGCGCGGCCGCTGGCTGGCCTCGATCAGAGCGTCACCCGGGAAGAGCGCCGGGGGCACGGTAGCGGGATCGGTGGTGAAAGAGGCCAGGATGAGATCGCAGAGGTGGAGGAGAGCGGGGCAGGAGATTTCCCCCTCCAGTTTGGTGCGCAGGATGGCGTGATCGATGGAGTGGAAGAACTTGGAGACGTCACATTTGAGGACGTAGCGGTAGCGATTGGTCAGGCGACGGCAGGTGTCCCGGGCCGGGGTAGTGCCTTTGCCCACCTGGCAGGAGAACGAACGGGCGATGAAGCGGCGTTCCAGCAGGGGCTGGATGGCGAGGCAGAGGGCGTGGTGGACGACGCGGTCCTCGAAGGGGGCGGCGGCGATTTCGCGGCGTTTCGGGTCGCGGATCCAGAAGGTGTGATAGGGCGCAGGCTGCCAGTTGCTTGCACGGAGCTGGTGGGTGAGCCGTGCCAGGTGTTCCTCCCGCCGCAGCCACCAGGCCTCCACGTCGGGTCGCCGGGTTTTGTGCCGTCGGGCCCGGGTGGCGGCGAGGAGGAGATTCTCCTCGCTGGCGAGGTGCTCCAGGGTGCTGCGGGTGCGGAGTTGAGAGCGGTTCATGGCGGAGACGCTGCGCACGAGAGGGAGAGCCCGATGGATCCGCCCCGGGAACCTTGGTGCAAGTGTTTGGTGATGATGACCGCGTCACCTCCATTCCCCTCCTCATGGTGGCGTCCGTCCGCTACGAGTCGGCGAAAACGCCAGAGATTGCACCCCCTCCAACTCAGGCCTTCGGGTTTTGCTTGGGTCTGAGTGGGGGCCAGGGCCAAAAAGCAAGTCACGATCAGATGAGACTCAAAATGAAAAACAAAAGTTTGCCGTTTTGAAATTTGAAGGAGATCCTGCTGACGTGAAAACAGTATCTGTTCGGGAAATGAAGGCGCAGTGGGCCGAAATCGAGGCTCAAGTCGCTCGTGGCGAGACCTTCGAAGTGTTGAATCGCGGGAAGCCGGTCGTCCGAATTGTCTCCGCGACGCCGCGCCGCATCGTGAAGTGGGAAGACCACCTCGCCACCGCCATCCCGGCGAAAGGCACCACGGGACAGGAAGCCGTCGAAGCGGATCGGGAAGGACGCTGGTGATCTATTTGGATACCAGCGCCTTGATCAAACTCTACGTCCTGGAGGCGGGGTCCGAGTTTGTCCAGTCCTGCGTGGCGGGACAGGACGATCCCCTCCCTGTCGGGGAGCTGCAGGAGGCGGAACTGGCGAATGCGCTTCACCTCAAGGTCTTTCGGAAGGAATGGACTGAGGAGGAGGCCGCCTCGCAGATCGGGCATTTTCAAGAGCGCAGCAAGCGCGGGTTCTACGTCGTCCCCGAGATCGACCGCGTCGAGCTGATGCGGACTTTTCACCGGCTCAGCCGGGAGACTCCCCGCACGGGATGCCGGACGATGGACATCTTCCACGTTGCCTGCGCCCTTCAGATCCCCGCGTGCCGGTTTCTCAGTTTCGACAGGCGGCAGGCCGCTCTCGCCCGACTGGCGGGACTGGCAGTGATCGATCCGCCCGCGCCGGGTGACCCATGAGCCGCAATCTCAGCCGCCCTTGCACCATCATTCCGCCCCCTTTGACCTGGCCCCTATACCTGCGGCACGACGATGAGTTCGGCTTCAGTGCGCCCGCCGTGGCCGAGTTCCAGCGGCGGCACCGGGTCGATCCTCGCAGAGGAAAGTGGGGTCAGGCATGTCCCGCAGTGAGTGGAGGAAATTAGGAGCAGAAATTAGAGACAACGATGTCCAAAATAGCGCGTCACAATCTCGCGTAGTATCTCCTCAGATCCCCCTCAGCCTCTTGCCAGGATCTCGACGCAAAGAGGTAGATGCGAATGGCACGGGATTAAGGATCGGGCCAACAAACGGTTAAGCTGCTTCTTTTTGCACTCCTAGCTTCGGTTATTTAGTTATTATAGTAACATGTTAGAGCGCGATGCCCGCCGGGATGATTACCCAGGAGATTGCAGAAGCCATTCATAGGCTGGGTTGACCACCACATCCAAACCCTTCGGGATCTCAAGACCGATCTCCTGGTTCAGGGTGAGCAGCCGAAGCCGCGCATCCTTGAAAACCGGTGCCGCGTCAGCGAGAGCGCGGAATTCCCGCTTCACCGTCGCGGGATCATCCAACTCAGCCGTGACTTGAATCAACTCCATTTGGCCGTCCGGGAACCGGGCCAGGAAATCGACTTCTAATCCACCTGGAGTCCGCACCCAGGTCACTTCCGCGTCCCGCCGGAGAAGTTCGATCAGCACCACGTTTTCCAGCGCATGTCCCAAGTTCACCCGCCCGGTTCGATCGTAAGCCGGGATCAGTCCCGGATCGATCGGATAGGTTACGCGAGGATTGACCTGACGCTTTCGCTCCGATCCAGCTTCGATGGGCACCCCATGAATGAGAAAGGCGTCCTGGAGGTAATCGTAGATGGAAAGGATGGTTTCGACGGAGACCCGGATTTGTTGGGAATGGAGGTCGTTGCGGAACTTGGTGGCGCTGAAGGGGCCTCCCGCATTGGCAAGGAGTTGCCGGACCAGCCAACGAATCGCAGGAAGGTTGGTCAGGCCATGGCGTTCGGCAATGTCTCGCAGAATGACCACATCGACGTAACCCTGGAGAAGCTGGCGCCGGTCGCGATCTCCAAGGCCTTGCGCCTCGGGAAACCCGCCAGTCACGAGATACTCGCGGAATGCCTTTTCCATCCTGGACCGTTCGGAAGCGGACAAGAACCCAGGACGCTTCGGCAGAGCGGCTCCGGCATGAAGCAAGCTCTCCGGGAAGTTGAAGGGATAGATGGCCGCTTCAACCGCGCGGCCACGCATGCTGGTCGCCACCTCGCGACTCAGCAATCGAGCTGACGAACCGGAAAGATACAGATCGATGTTCTCAGCATCCAGGATCCGGCGTGCGAACTGTTCCCATCCGGTGATCACCTGGATCTCGTCGAGGAAGAATGAGACGGTCTGCGTGTTCCGGTAATCGGGGAATTCCCGGTAATACTCCTCCAGGATCAACGAGAGATGGCGGGCGTCCATTCCGGCAAGCCGTTCGTCTTCGAAGCTGAAGTAGACCAGTCGATCGCGCGCCGTGCCAGCTTCCACAGCCTCACCCATCAGCCGGAACATGAACGACGTCTTCCCAGACCTTCTCATGCCGATGATTGCCTTTGCCTTGCCTGGGATCGCGGGAATCCTGATGTTCCGTGGCGTCAACTCAGGGATGGGAAAGCTGAGACTGTCAGCAAGCTTTTGGCGGATGATTTCTTTCAAATTGTCGGTATGATACCGATACTTTTACATGAATTTGTCGTTTTCAAACCGAGAAGTTTGCGACTTATTCGAATAATCCGCCAACCTCGTAACTCGTCGCCCTGAAAATGGAAGTCATCCGCGGCGGCTGAGGGTAAACCGGGCCAACAGTTAAGGGGCCAACCGGAATGGCACGGGATTAACCAATGTAGGCCGGACATTCCTGTCTGGCCTCTCGCATCCAGGACGGTTCGGCATCGAATGCAGCGGTTGACATACACATCCCGAAATGCATTCATGTGTATGTGAAAAGGACCAATATCGTTCTCGATGAGAGGGTCGTCGCGAAGGCTCAGAAATTGACCGGGATCACCACGAAGAAGGAGGTCATTGACTTCGCCCTCCGAGAGCTGATTCGACGCCACGAAATATCAAAGTTATTGGATTTAGAGGGGGCGATCGAATGGGAAGGTGATCTCCATGACATGCGGAGAGCGCGAGAGCGATGCGAGTCCTGATCGATTCTTCTGTCTGGATCGACTTCTTTCGAGGGCAGATTGCGCCGCATACCGACCGGCTCAGAGAGCTGATCACCTCAGGTGAGGATCTCTGCCTTTGCGGCCATGTCCTTGCGGAAGTTCTCCGGGGAACGCGACATGATGAGCAATTCCGAAAGATTGAGAAAAGGTTTGAGGTTCTTGAGTTCCTGCCGATGACCGCACCCACTTTTCAGTCATCCGCAGACATCTATAGACATCTCCGGAAACAAGGAATCACGCTGAAGAATGCGGTGGATACGTTCATCGCAGCGGTGGCTTTGGAGCACGATGTCTTCCTTCTTCACGACGATTCCGATTTCGATCTCATTGCGAAGGAGTTTCCGCTGAAGAGCTTCCCAAAGATATGAGAGAATTTCGCGGCAGGGGCATCACGAGTTCTCACGGGATACGCCACACCGAGAGCAAAATTAGAGACGCAAAATTAGGAACGGGCTTTTTGCAATTTGATCATCAAGCACTCTTTGCCTTTTGCCGGGGGCCGAAAAAGGTGCGTTGACGGGAGAACACTTCCTCCAGGAACGTCTTCGAGCCGAAAGCCACCCCGTCCGACTGCGAGCAGCGAACGCGGTCCATCACCGCGAAGCGCATGGGCAGATCCTGAAGAACGAAGGATAAAAAGCGAGCCTCGCATCGAGCAAGGCGCGGAACCTCTCCCAGGCGACGTCATCGAAGATCATCCGCCCTTCGATCGCTCGGCTCATCACATGGTAAAAATGCGCCTCTGCTGCCTGCTCTCCTAACCGGAACTTCCCAACGCGAAAAATCATTCCGGAGTGATTCTGGATGCGTTCTCAAGCGGCTTCCAGCAATTCGGTTATGCGGGCTTTTCTGTCTACACCGTTCTGGTCGGCAGCTTTACGCCGAGGAGATCAAAGGCTCTGCGGTGCAGCTCGGTGGGTCGGGTCAGTTTGAAGAAGCTCCCCGCCCCCTCGATCAATGCTTGGCATTTGACCTGGGCCAGGCTCCCCAGTTCGGCCAGCAGGGTGGAAAAGGAGTGCACCACCAAGCCTTCCTCCGTGCGCTTCGTTGCCTCTTTGGTCTTGGCGGAGTCCGAGCGTTCGGTCTTTTCCACCGGGCTCGCTCGCAGGTCCTTTTGCCCGGCAAGTTCTTCATCGGCAAAAAGCACCGGGGCCAGGCGCCGCTCCATGTGCCATTGCACATAATAGGCTAGCATGCACACAAGGAAATGCGCCCGCACCATCTCTTCTTCATGATGAAAGATCGGACGCACGTGCAAGGAGGTGGTCTTGATAGAGCGAAACGCCCGCTCGACCCCAGACAGAGATTTATAGGTATCGACCAGTTGCTGCGCATTCATTTCCTGCGCGGCCACACGGCGCGCCCGGATCACATAGAAGCCGTCCAGCCGGGCCTCTTTAATGATGGCCGCTTCCTTGCGTGCAAAGCTCAGGTCGGACTCACTGATGCTTAGCTCGAAGTGCTTGAGCATCTTATATTTGGCGGCTTCGCGTTCGATGCGCCGAGCGATGTTGTCCTTTCCCCGGTAGGGATTCTTCTCGCGACGGCAGGCTTTCTGAATCTCCCGCAAAACCTTCTCCGTGGCCGTGAGCAGCTCCTCGCGCTTGCGGCCGCGTTCCTCGGCCAAAAGCGGGTTTCGACACACCACCAAGCGCTCGCCGGGAAATTGCTCGCTGGTGATTTCCGCCAGGGCCCGCTGGTCGAAGAGCTCTGGTTCAATATCCTGAGCATCAACCAGTTCACGAATCTGCGGCGAGCGCAACGCACTGATCCAGCCATACCCTTCCAGGGCCGGATCCTGCTCCGCCGCATCCAAGCGGGCCTGGGTGAGCATGCCGCGATCTCCGACCACGACGATCTTCTGCAAGCCGAAGCGATGACGCAATTTGGCAAGTTGATCGGCCACCGTGGCAGGGTCGGAGATGTTTCCTTTATAGACCTCGATGGAAATGGGACAGCCCTCGGCATTGGTCAATAGCCCGAAGTTGATTTGCTTCTTGCCTTTCTTCTTATCCCGGTTGTGACCATAGGCGGTCAGGGGGCAATGTGAGCCTTCATACCAGGTCGAACTCAGGTCGTAGAGCACGACGCAGCCGTCTTGGAGGTGCTTTTTGGCTAAGCGCGATTCGATGTCGTTCTGTCGGACCCGCAACCAGCGCATGGCTTCGTAGATATCGTCCTCGTCGAAGTCGCTGGCGAGGCCGAGTTCACGAGCCAATGTCGTGCTCGTGCTGGCGATCTGGCGGCTGGCGGCGAGCTTTGACCCCGGAAAGAGTAAGCGCCCGGCGATGGCCGCCAGGGCGTTGCGCCGGTGCTCGGTATCCCCTCGTCCAAGCACCGAGGGCAGGTGAAGTTGGTTGACCACGCCGAGAATCGCCGCCACATGGCCGTGAGCGGAGCTTTGGATCACTTCGAAGCAATCCTCGAGGGCCTGCTCGCTGAGGTGTCCACCCTTGAGCACCGCCCGCAATTGGTGAGCTTGCTCCAGTGAAAGGCAGGAGAGGTTGGCGAGGGTGCGCTTTTTGACTTTACCCTGATCGTCCCGATAAGACTCGCGCAGGAGGATGGCGGGGGGCGAGGTCCGGTTGGGGACGATATCGACATACATGGCTCTTTACCATCAAGCATACCCGACAATTAATCAAGCCCAATTATCATTTTTACATGGCTACATATTGCCTGAAACGGAGAGGATTTTTGCCGCGAAACCGCATGCAGAATGCGCGCAGCGCGCATTTGCGGCTTGGGAAGTTCCG
>CAZCRA010000183.1:0-7906 GCA_964500945.1 uncultured Verrucomicrobiales bacterium
TTCCGGCGTTTGCCGAGGTTTCAGAGAGGGGCGAAGGTCACCGCTTCGATGTCGAAGGCTCATCAGTTGACCGGGGAACGGGAGTGCGGGTAGGGTGAGGTGCATGGATGAAGCGTGGCGATTCGAGCGCGAGGCGTTGGCCGGGGTGGATGGCGGAATCACCCGCGTAGCGGCGCTGAGCCTGGGCCTGGCGTCGAAGCTGGCTTATGCGGAAGCCGGGACGGCACGCGAAGTGGCCGTCGAGCGATGGGGGTTCGAATCGTTCGAAGCCTTCGGAAGCGACTCCGCGGAGGGTTTTGTGGCCTCCGAGGAGCGTCTCGTGGTGGTGGGGTTTCGAGGTTCTTCTGGGATCGCGTCGTGGAAGGACCACCTTGGCTTCGAGGCGATACCGTGGGTGGCGGGGCGAGTTCACGCGGGTTTTCACGCGGCGTATGCTTCCGTGGCGGGATCGCTTGGCGCGCTTCTGGAGCGGGAGGGTGCGCAAGCGAAAAGAGTTTGGTTTTGCGGTCATAGCGTGGGAGGTGCGCTGGCGACGATGGGTGCTGCCGAGTTTTTTGGCGATCGAGGTGACGCGGCGCTTTGCACCTTCGGTCAGCCGTGTGGCGGGTTGAAGGATTTTGCGGCCTTTCTGGAGGATGCCTTTCCCGGGGCTCGTTATGCCCGATTCGTGAGGGAAGACGACGTCATGGTCCGGCTGCCGCCGGGCTACGGTCACGGGGGAACGGCCTTCGTGCTGGAAGCCGATGGCACGATTCGGCGCGATGATTCCGGGGACATGGCGCCGGGTTTGCTGAAGCACGCGGAGTTCGTTCGAGAAAGCGACGCGATTCTGACGGCGCTGGAGGCGGACTTGGCATTCACGGTAGCGTCGGCGGCCTCGGTGGGCTCGGAATCGCAGGAAGCGGAGAACGGCCGGGGAATCGATGGTTATCTGGTGCGTTTGTCCGGTGCGGCCGGCATGCCCCCGGCGATCGAGGCAGAGCCCGTGCCCGAGCCGGCGGTGCCGTCTGATTCCGAGACGAGCCCACCGGCCGGTGGGGCTGTTTCCAAAACCGCGAAGGATGTCGAACCCGACCCGGCCATGGGGGCCGAGTGGACGCCCGTTTGGACGGGAGCGAAGGCGAAGAGCGCCCCGGCCGAACCGGAACGAAAGGGCGTGGAGGCGGCGAAGGGACCGAAGATTTCGCTGCCGGGAACCCGTCCACGGGCGACGACGAAGGAGCCGAAGCCACAAGGGGAAGGGATCCCCCGTTTCGAGGCCAGCGGTTCCGTTGGAGCTCCCATGGAACCTGCCGAACTGGAAGCGGACGGTCCAGGAACGGTCGTGAGCTTACCGGAAGAAGTCCGGGGCGAGCCGCCAAAGCCGGTGTTCGATGAGACCCCGGGGGAAAAGTTAAAGCATGCGGGCGAGATGGCGGCGGGGGCCGGTAAGCAGATTCTCGCTGGAACCAAGCACGCGGGCGAAGCGGCGCGGAAGGGGTGGGAGAAGGTCGGAACCTTGGCGGAGAAAGCTGAGCAGGGAATGAAGCCGCTGGAGCGCTGGCTCGAACCGGTGGGGCGTTGGCTGGAACCGGTGGAACGCTGGTTCAAGCCGGTCGAGGCGTGGTTCGCCAAATTCGAGGGGAAGAAGAAGAGGCCGCGCCGGAAGCCGGACGAAGTGGAGGAGTAGGGTCGCGTCCCTCGGACGTCAGCTTTCAAGGAACTTTTCGGCAGCAGCCAGGTGGGCCTCAAGCTTTGTGTCGCCCATGCGGTCGAGCTGTTTCGTCATCATGCTGAGCCTGGGATTTTTCTCGAAGAACGAGCGGTGCTCAGCGACGAAGGCCCAATACAGGCCGTCCCACGTCTCGCACCAGTCGCCTTTTTTGAAGTCGCTCATCTTCCGGACGTAATTCGAACTCGAGATATAGGGTTTGGTCGTCATGAGGCCTCCATCGGCGAATTGGCTCATGCCATAGACGTTTGGCACCATGACCCAGTCATAGGCGTCGATGAACATTTCCATGAACCAGCGGTAGACGGCGTCGGGGTGAAAGCGGCAGAGGCACATGATATTGCCCAAAATCATCAGTCGTTCGATGTGGTGACAGTAGCCGGTCTTCAGTATGCGTTGGATGACGGTATCGACGGGGTCGAGGCCGGTCTCGCCGGTGTAGAATGAATCGGGGATCTCACGGTGGAAGTTCCAAAAGTTCGATGTTCGCTGCTTCACGCCGATCCGTTGGTAGAGGGCCATCATGAATTCGCGCCAACCGATGATCTGGCGGATGAAACCTTCGAGGCTGTTCAGCGGAACGTCCCGTTTTTCGGCGGCTTCGAGGACGGCATCGACGATTTGCTTCGGGGTCAGGAGTCCGATGTTGAGCATCGGGGTGAGCATGCCGTGAAAAATCCGGGTATGATCCCTGCTGATGGCGTCCTCATAGGGGCCGAAATCGATCAAGCGTTTTTCGACGAACTCGCTGAGCCATTCCTCCGCCTCCTCGTGGGTGACCGGGTAGGTGAAGTCCTCCGTCTGGCCGGGGTTTGAAGCGAAGTGTTCGGTCACCCACGCTCTGGCTTCATCGATTTCGGGGTTCGACACGGGGCCGGGCTCGGCGGGCACCTCGAGATCAGCGGGTAGTTTTTTACGGTTCTCGGTGTCGAAGCTCCACTTCCCTCCTTCGGGCTCGCCCTCGTCGTCAACGAGGATCCCGAGCCGCTTTCGCTGTTTCTTGTAGAAATCGGCCATCAGGAATTTCTTAGAGCGATTCCCGAGGACGTCTTCCAGCCAATCTTGGGGCGAGAGGAACATCGGGCTCGCGACGATCTTCAGTTCGACGTCGTGCCGTTTCGCCCAGCGGCGGAGCCGTTTTTCGAGCATGAAATCGACCGGGTCGGCCAGGTGAACCTTCGTGGCGCGCAGGCGATCCAGAGCGTCGGAGAGGCGATGGCCGGGTTCGAATTCGACGTGGGTTACCTCGTGCCCGTTTTTTTCCAAGCGTTTCCGGTAGGCGAGGAAGGCGGCCCGGTGGAGGAGGAGTTTCTGTTGAAGGAAGCGAGCGGGGTATCGGTCATCGCCAAAGAAAAGGGAATCCTCGACGAGCCAGACAGGTCGCCCTTTTTCAATGGAGGGATGGGGATCGAAGAGTTGGTGGGGAAAGATGAGGGTGGCGTGGCTCACGTGAGAGGAAACGGGCGGGAGACGCGGATGGGTGTTTGATGCTCGGAAAGGTGCGGCGGCGAGATTTAAGGAAAGAGTCGTTGCGTGCAGGCGGGGGCGCGGTTTATTACGTGCCCTTTTTCAGGCTCGGGTGGCGGAATTGGTAGACGCGCATGACTAAGGATCATGTCTCGAAAGAGGTGGGGGTTCGAGTCCCCCCTCGAGCATTTTTTCGGTAGCGTGTAGGCTAGCGACACCTGCCGGACCGGCTCTTTGATGAAATCGACGGCGATTTTTTTGCTGACCTGCCCGGATCATCCCGGGATCGTGGCTGAAGTTTCCAATTTCATCACGCGCAACCGCGGGAACATCGTCGACCTGGACGAGCACGTGGACCGTTCGGTCGGCGTGTTTTTCATGCGGGTGGAATGGGAGCTGGACGGGTTTTTGATCCGGAGAGATGCGCTGGAGGGGGCCGTGGCGGATTTGGCCCGGCCGTATGAGCCGATCCAGTGTTCGGTCAGTTTTTCGGATGAACGGCCGAGGCTGGCGCTGTTGGTGTCGAAGGAATCGCACTGCATGTACGATTTGCTGGCGCGACACGAGAGCGGGGAGTTGGAGGTGGATATTCCGCTGGTGATCAGCAATCACGAGACGCTTCGCGGGGCGGCGGAGAAATTCGGGATTCCATTTCACGTTTTTCCGATCACGAAGGCCACCAAGGCAAAGCAGGAGTCCGCCGAGATCGAACTGCTCCGGGAGCATGAGGTGGATACCGTGATTCTGGCGCGATACATGCAGATTCTCAGCGACGACTTCGTGAAAGCCTTTCCCAACCGGGTGATCAACATTCATCATTCGTTCCTCCCTGCGTTTATTGGGGCCAAACCCTACCACCAAGCCTATGAGCGAGGGGTGAAGTTGGTCGGGGCCACGAGCCACTACGTGACGGCGGATCTGGATCAAGGGCCGATCATCGCGCAGGACGTGATGCGGGTGACCCACAAGGACACGGTTCAGGACATGGTTCGGAAGGGAAAAGACGTGGAGAAGATCGTCTTGTCCCGGGCCGTCTGGCACCATGTTCGGCGCCGGGTGCTGACCTACGAGAACAAGACGGTGCTGTTCGGGTAGGATTGCGCTTGTTCGGGCCGGTGGGGTTTTTTGGGTTTTCTTCGGCGCCGGTATCGCGGAGGGTTCGCTTCATGAGAACGGAGATTTTTGTGGCCTGGACGATCTGGGTGTTGGGGGCCGGCGCGGCGGTGGCGTCATCGGAGCGGCCGAATTTTCTGTGGTTGAGCAGTGAGGACAACGGGCCAGAGCTGGGGTGCTACGGTGATCCGGATGCGATCACGCCCAATTTGGATGCGCTGGCGGCGCGGGGAGTGCGGTATTTGCGGGCCAGTTCGAATGCGCCGGTTTGCGCTCCGGCCCGGACGGTCATCATCACGGGCATGGATCCCACGTCGTTCGGTGGGCAGCACATGCGTTCCCAGGTGCGTTTGCCAGAGGGCATGAAACTCTTCCCGCAGTTTCTGCGGGAGGCGGGCTACTACTGCACGAACAACCGGAAGGAGGACTACAACGTGGTCAAGCCTGGCAAGGTTTGGGACGAGAGTTCCGGCAAGGCCCATTACAGGAACCGGAAAGAAGGGCAGCCCTTTTTCGCGGTGTTCAACTTCACGACCACTCACGAGTCTCAGATCCGGAACGGAATCGCGGAAGAACACCGGATTCACGATCCAGCGAAGATTCGAGTGCCGGGCTATCATCCGGACACGCCGGAGGTGAGGCAGGGTTGGGCGCAGTATCACGACCGGATCACGATGATGGATCGTCAGATCGGGCAGGCGCTCGAGGAACTGGAGGAAGCGGGATTGGCGGAGGATACCATCATTTTTTACTGGGGTGACCACGGGTCCGGGATGCCTCGGAGCAAGCGATGGCCCTACAACTCGGGGCTGCACGTGCCGCTGATCGTGCATTTCCCCGAGAAGTGGAAAAGCCTGGCACCTGAGGGCTACACGACTGGAGGAACCAGTGAACGGATGGTTTCCTTCATGGACTTGGGACCGACGATGCTCAGCTTGGCCGGGATTGAGCCCCCTCAATGGATGCAGGGACGGGCGTTCGCCGGAGAGCACGAGGTTCCGGGAAGCCGGTACAGCTTCGGGTTCCGTGGACGGATGGACGAGCGTTACGACCTCGTCCGGACGGTCATGGGGTCGCGCTATGTCTATCTTCGGCACTACCAACCTCACCGCATTTATGGGCAGTTCGTGAACTACATGTTCCAGACCCCGGCCACCCGATCCTGGAAGGAACAGTTTGAAGCCGGGGATCTGTATGCCGCCCAGGCGCGATTCTGGAAGGAAAAACCCGCGGAGGAACTGTATGACCTCGAGGCGGATCCGGATGAGACGGTGAATCTGGCTGGCTCATCCGAACATGAGGAGGTTTTGGAAGCGATGCGGGCGGCGCACCGGGCTCACGTGCTGCGAATTCGCGATCTCGGCTTCCTGCACGAAGCGGAGATTCATCAGCGGGCGCGCGAAGCGGGTGTGACCCCGTATGAGATGGCGCGCGATCCCGAAAAGTATGACTTTGCTTCGATTTTCGCGGCTGCGCAGCAGGCAACCTCGCGCGACCCAGGAGATTTGCCGAAGATCGTGGACATGATGGCGAGCAGTGACGACGGGGTGCGGTATTGGGGAGCCATGGGCTTGTTGATCCACGGGAGGGATGGAGTGGAAACCGGAGGTGATGCGCTTCGCAAAGCGATGGAGGATCCCTCGGGGCCGGTGCGGGTCACCGCGGCCGAGGCCCTGGGCCGGTTCGGTGGCGAGAGTGATCTCGAGGCGGCGCTGGAGGTGCTGAAACGTGAGATTCAGCCGGAAGCAGACGTTTTCGTGGCGATTTCCGCCTGGAACGCCCTGGATTACCTGGATGAGCGTGCCGCCGGACTGGTGGAGGCGATCAAGGCGACTGATCCGAAGCCGAAAAACGCGCCGAACGGCCGAGTGACGGGTTATGGGCAGCGATTGAAAGAGAAGACCTTGTCCGACCTGGAAGGTTGAGACGGCGGCTGATTTCGGCTCGGTTATTCGAGCCGTTTTCTCCCGAGCTTGGTGCCGGAACGAGCCGACTCGAGCATTTCCTCGATCATGCTGTTCACGGGGATGCCGTGGATACGGTAGCCTTCGTCGGACGTGAGCAGATCAAAGCTTCGAGCAACGCCGGTGACGGGCGACACCTCGCTCACGGTCCGCCCGCCGATTTCCATGCCCGGCTGGAGTTCGGCTGCAGGGGTCCCTGCGATGCGGTGGCGTGGAGAAAGGGGGATGATGTCGCCGCCGTCGAAATGGACGGCCAGGTATGCTGAGGTTTTTGGGTCTTCCAGGTATTGGCAGACCTGAAGAACGACGACGGGTTCACCCGAATAGCCAACCACTTGATCTCCCGTGGCGAGGGTTTCGATCGCGCGGGGGCCCGTAGGCGTGTCGATGACAGAGCCCTCAGGGAGGCAGCCGAAATGGAGTTTGATGAGCCCAATGCTGACGGCTGGGCCAATCAAGCCGCAGCCGCTAAGGGTGGCGAGAGCGAGCAAGAAGACCGGGACGAGGCGGGAGATGATGGGATGGGACAAATGAAGGTGGGGCGGAGGTGAGGAGGGCCGGAGGATTTCAGGACGGATTGGTGGCCGCCTTGCGCAGAGTGACACTCCATTTTTTAAAGGCTTTCTCAGCCTGGCCCCAGCGGCTCAGGCCGGCGGCGACCTGGTGTTTGCCGGTTTTGGCGAGATCCACGAGCGCATAGTAGCGTTCACCGGTCTGGGAGTCGAGGATTTCGGCGTGGAGAGTGAGCTGACCCGAGCCGACATTCTTGCCGGTGACGGCCCAAACGCCTGTCGT
The DNA here is from genome assembly GCA_964500945.1 of uncultured Verrucomicrobiales bacterium. GTDB lineage: Bacteria > Verrucomicrobiota > Verrucomicrobiia > Verrucomicrobiales > DEV007 > CAZCRA01. The sequence continues at coordinate 7,051 of CAZCRA010000183.1, forward strand.
CACCGCTAGGGCGCCAGGGGCGTAGCCAGCGGCAAAGAGCAACGGGGAGTTTGGGCGCAGTCCATCGATGGCTGTTCGGATCGACAGAGTGCCGGGACCCTTTCGGTTGACGACCGTGAAGTTTTTGGCGAATTCGGCCCTGAGAGTTCGTTCGAAGGATTCAGCCAGTTGATTTTTTTCCGCCGGGCTGGCCTTCTTTTTAGGGTTGGAGGGCGTCTGGCCGGCGAGCGGCTCCAAGATTTTGACGGGTTCGATGTAGACCTTTTGGTATTTGGCGAGACCGGCGAGGTTGCCGCGATAGGTCTTGGCGTTGTCGAGACCTGGATTTTCGACGAAGCCGTCGTAGGAGCTGAGATAATCCTGACGAGGTTGTCCGGTCGTGGCACACGAGGCGAGCAGGATGGCGGACCCGGCGATCAAGCAGGCGTGAGCGAGGAAGCGTGGATTGGGGTGTGTTTGGCTGGACACAGGGCCTGTCATCGCATGGAAGGAGAGGGGTGTAAACGGCGTATTGACCGCGAGGCGAGTTCGTTTGACGTCGAATGTGGCAGAATCGAGTCATTCTTTCTGGGATGAAACTGGCGATTGGGGACAGGGTGCGGCGGCGTCCGGTGAATTGGGAGAGGGATGAGCGGGATGACTTCGGTCGTGGGCTCGGGGTAGGCGTGGTTGTGGAGCCGGGGGAGGCACTGCCGGAAGGAGAAGTTTACGTCGAATGGCCGAGGGGCTGGACCGTCGAGCCGGAAACGCAGCTCGAGCGGGTTCAAGTGGGTTCGTGAGAATCCTCTGAGCTCGAGCGAACGCGGGGCGGCAGCCCCGGATGCCTTGCGATGTCGATCGACGAAGGTTTGGTGAC
>CAZCRA010000184.1:0-7897 GCA_964500945.1 uncultured Verrucomicrobiales bacterium
CCCGAGAGTTTTTCGAGGGTGAACTTGGGCGCCAGCGAGACGACGAGAGACTCGGGTCGCAGTTCGGAGGAGATCCCCGTGGCGGTTTCCCCGAGGGCGGGCGGATGGACGGCGAGAAAGACGAGATCGCCGCGGGCCGCCTCGGAGTTGTCTCTCGTGACGCGGACGCCGGGGAAACGGGCCGCGAGTTCGTCGAGAACGCCGGGATCGCTGTCGCTGACGACGATGTCGCGATCGCCGGGGGAGAGGCCGGCGCGGGACCAGCCTTCGAGAAAGATGCGGACGACGCGTCCGCCGCCGATGAATCCGATGTGGTTTGTTTTCATGGTTGGGTGGGATGGTTCGTCACTGGCTCGATCGGTGGTCAGCCACAACAGGAGTCGTCGGAGCAGGCTCCTTTGTCGCTGTCCACCTGGTTTCCCGAAACGAGTTTCCTGGCAACGGCGTAGATCTTTTCCGCCGGAACATTCTTTACCTTGTTGGCCAGCTCCAATGCCTCCGCGAGTTCTTCGTTCTCGAGGCCCGCTTTTCGTCCGGCTGGGAGGTGGTATTCGATGCAGGGCACGCAGTTGCTTCCGATTGCGGCGCCGATGGCCACCAGTTCCCTCTCTCTTTCGTTCAAATGACTCATGATCAATTTTCTTTCTTTTCGTTGTTTGTCGGGGTGATGAATAGTTCCCGCCAACCAGGCTTTCCCGGTTCAGCCGGTCGACGCATGCGTCCCGGATCCCGTGGAGAAGGCGCGGAGGAGCTTCTCGAGTTCGGGTGGTTTCGGGATGCGGCCCACGGCCTCGACCCGGTCGTCGATCACGAGTGCCGGGATGGCGAAAACTCCCAGCTCGGCGAAGCGATCGAGATCGGTGACGACCCGGATCTCGCAAGAGATCCCGCACTCCTCGACCACCTCGCGCACCGCCGCCTCGAGGCGACGGGTGCAGCCGCAGGTGGTGCCGAGGATTTCGATGGTCTTGATGGATCGCGGGTTGGGGGTTCAGCTCCGGGGCAGGGGCACGAAAAGGACGGGGATCTCCGAGTGATAGGCGACGGCGTGGCTGACGCTGCCCAGCATCGCCCCGGCCACGTAGCCCCGGCCCTGGTTTCCCACCACGACCAGGGAGTGTCCGGGGTCGGGGTCGGCGGTCCGGGCGATCACTTCCTGCTTTGCCTGACCCTCCACGACCTCGATGCTCACTTCGGCGGCTCCGAGTGATCGGAGATCTTCGCCGAGCCGGTCGAGACGGGACTGGGCCAGGGTGCGGGCTTCCCCGGACGCATCAGGCGGGAGGACGTGGAGCAGGGTGATGGAGCGCGCCCCGCGTCGCGCCAGTTCGCGGACGTGACCGTGGGCCAGCTCGGCGTTGTCGGAAAAATCGGTGGGGACGAGCACGCTTCTGAGGTAGTCACAGTCGGTGGCTTCACACGGCGGAGGCTCCTCGGCAGGTCCGCCGGCGACGGGGATGACCAGGACCGGGTGGGAGGAATGATGGATCACCGCGCTCGCCACGCTGCCGAGCAGCAGTTCGCGAAGGCCGGACACGCCCTGGGAGCCGATCACGATGAGGGAGCTGCCGTGCTCGGTCGCCTGCCGTTCGATCTCGATTTGCGGCAGTCCCACGACGGTCCTGGCTTCCGTCTCGAAGCCGAGCGCGGCCACGCGCTCACGCTGCTGTTCCAGTCGGGGGGTGATCTGTTCGGCGAGGCTTCCGGCGAGGCCGCCGACGTCGCGAACGTTGAGACATTCCAGGAGAAGAATCTGTCGGGCGCCGAGCGGCTTCAAGCTGCCCAGCGTGCAGACGATCTCGTCGGACGCTTTCGACAGGTCGGTGGCGATGAGGATTTTACTGAACATGAGGAACTTTCGGATGGGGGGGTGAATCGGAGGGGGAGCGCGGGTGGAACCACCCCTGCGTCCGCTGGCAGACCCGGACGAGAAACAGCATCAGCGGCACCTCGATGAGGACGCCGACGACGGTGGCGAGGGCGGCGCCGGAGGAGAGGCCGAAGAGCATCACCGCGGTGGCGATGGCGACCTCGAAATGATTCGAAGCCCCGATCATGGCGCTGGGAGCGGCGTCCTCGTAGCGGAACTTCAACAGCTTCGCGGCAAAATAGGTGAGGCCGAAAATCAATAGGGTCTGCAGCGCCAGCGGAATGGCGATCCACAGGATGGTGAGCGGATTGGCGAGAATCGTTTCGCCTTTGAAACTGAAGAGCAGCACCAGCGTCAAGAGCAGTGCCCCGATGGAGACGGGAGTGAGAAAGTGGAGGAATTTCTCGGCGAACCAATCCGGACCCTTTGCTTTCATGATCCATTTCCGCGAGAAGTAACCCGCCACCAGCGGCAGGGCCACGTAGATGCCGACGGAGAGCAGCAGCGCCTCCCACGGCACCGGCATCTTGTTGATCCCGAGCAGCCAGCCGCCGAGGATTCCGTAGAGCAGGAGCATGGTCAGGGAATTGATCGCGACCATCACCAGGGTGAGGCCTTGGTTGCCCCGCGCCAGGTAGCCCCACACCAGCACCATGGCGGTACAGGGGGCGATGCCGAGAAGGATGGCCCCCGAGATGTAGGAGCGGTAGAGCGGCACCTCGCTGCCGTCCTTGACGATCTCGGTGCCGGGAATGAGATCCTTGAAAAAGAACCCGAGAAACAGCGTTGCGATGCCCAGCATGGTGAAGGGTTTGATCGCCCAGTTGACGATCAGGGTCAGCAACACCGGGCGCGGGCTGCGACTGGCCTTGAGCACCTCGCCGAAGTCGATCTTCACCATGATCGGATACATCATGAAGAAGAGGCAGATGGCGATGGGGATGGAGACGACGGGCGCGTCGTTCACGTAAATCGCCATTCCGTCGAGCGTCTCGGCGAGCCCCGGCGCGATCTTGCCGAGGGCGATCCCGGCGACGATGCAGAGCGCGACCCAGATCGTGAGGTGGCGCTCGAAGAAGCCCATGTCGGATTTGTCGAGTTTCATGAAAAATGCAGGGGAGGCCGAATTCGCTTTAAAAATAGTGGAAGAAACCGCGGGCGGCAGAATTTCACAGCGAGGCGTCGGCTTCGTGAAAATTATCGAGACAGCAGAAAAGATTCATGAGGCAGGGCTTGCGTAGCGAGTAGTAGATCTGCGTGCCGCGACGTTCCGATTTGAGAATGCCGACGCGGCGCAGCACCGCGAGGTGATTGGAAACCGTCGACATGTCCAGCCCGAGCTGGGCCGTGAGATCGGCGACGCAGCGCTCCCCTCCGGCCACGGCGTCCACGATCACGAGCCGGTTCGGGTGACCGAGCGCCTTGAACACCGCCGCCGCGCTTTCGAAATCGGAAGCCGAATGAGGTCTGGGTTCACAAATCGCTGTTTCCATACTTGGATGATTGGCCAATTATCAAAGTATGCGAGGAAATTTTCGTGTCATTCCCAGGCAGCAAGTTCGGGTTCGGCTGTTAGCCCAGCAACAGGGGCAAAATTGTCCGCAATGCCCGGAGGCGCATCGACTGCCGCCTCCTTTGCATTTTACAAATTTTGGCACCAGAAATCGATCCGGCCTACCTTGGAAGATGAAAAAGAGTTCGATTTGGCGATTGATCGGTGTTTTCGCGCTGTGCGTCGCGGGGTGCGGCAAGGAAGGACCACCGACTCCGAAAAAGAGCGGAATCCCGGCAGTGGCGGTGGAAGAAATAGCAACGGTGTCATTCGTCCGCGAACTCGCTCTGACCGGGACGGTTGAGCCGGCGGTTTTTGCGACACTTTCTTCGGCGGCCGAGGGTCCGGTTGTCTTCGCTGATGTTCGCGAGGGAGACCGGGTGACGAGCGGCCAGGAACTGTTCCGGATCGGTCGGCGCACTTCTGCTGACGCGGCAGTGGCCTCGGCGGAGGCTGAGGTGGAACGGCAGAGGGGCTATCTTGAGCGCATGGAAACACTGGTGGGCAGTGGCGGCGTGGCCGTTGATCAACTCGACGCCGCCCGCGTCATGCTGGAGAGAGCGCGCGCCCACCTCGCCACCGCCCGCGAGCAGAGTGGCGATTACGCGCTTGAGGCGCCGTGGGACGGCGTGGTCTCGAAAATCCATGCGGCACTGGGCAACTACGTGGCGCCGCGTCTTGTGCTGGCCGAAATTTACGATCCGGAGAGCCTCGTGCTTCGCTTCGCGGTGCCGGAGGAGCACGCGCTTGCGGTGGAGACGGGTTCGATGCTGACAGCAGTGTTCGATGCGTTCCCGGAAAAGCAATTTACGCTTGAAGTGAACCGCGCCTTTGGCGACATCGACCGACGCTTGCGCTTGCGCCGCTTCGAGGCCGGGTTGCCGGACGGCGAGACCTTTCTTCCCGGGATGTTTGCCCGCTTGCGGGTCGTGATCGATTCGGTAGCCGACGCGCTGACCGTGCCCGAAGCCTGCGTCCTGAAAGATGCGGAAGGCTCCTTTGTATTCATTGTGGAAGAGGGCAAAGCTGTGCGCCGACCGCTTACCACCGGTCAGGCACAAGACGGGCGGGTGCTTGTCAGCGAGGGACTCGCTGCCGGTGAACAGGTCGTCGTGGCCGGATTCCAAAACCTCCGGTCCGGCAGCCCCGTGCGGCTCGCCGATGCGAAATCCGGCCCGCAAGGTCAATTGTCCGCATCCATGAAGCCATGATCCGCACCGCGATCCAACGCAGCGTCTCGACCCTCGTATTGGCGGTCGGTCTGGCGATCTTCGGCGCGATCAGCTTGCGCGAGATCCCGGTCGATTTCCTGCCGGACGTCAAATACCCGCTAATCAAGCTCTCGATGGAGTGGCCGGGAGCCACTCCGGAGGACATCGACCGCAACCTGGCCGATCCGATTGAGCGGCAGCTCGGCTCGGTGGACGGGCTCGATTTCCTCTCGTCCAGCTCGCTGGAGGGACTCTATCAACTCGACGTCAATTTCCGCTATGGCGTCGATGTCGATGTCGCCTATCAGGACGCCCTGGCCGCCTTCACCCGGGCGCAGAAAGACCTGCCCGATGACGTCGAGCCGGCGGTCATTATCAAAGCCGACCCTTCGCAACTGCCAGTCGTGCAGGTGGTTCTTGAGTCCGACCGGATGAACCTGCGCGACCTGCGACTGTGGATCGACAACTGGCTGGTCGAGCGGCTTATCGCCGCCCGGGGGCTCGCGGCAGTCGATGTGGCCGGCGGACTGAAGCGCGAGATCCGCGTTTATCTTGACGCCGAGACCCTCGAGAAACACGGACTCAGCCTCGAGATGATCGAGCGTCGTCTGCGCGAGGAAAACATCCAGCGGCTCGGTGGGCGCGTCACCGGGCCGTACCAGGAGACCATCCTGCGCACCCTCGGCGAGTTCACCGATCTTGAGCAGATCCGCTCCATCGTGATCATCAGCGATGGCGCCGAGAGGTTGCGTCTGGGTGATCTGGCGCGGGTCGAGGACACCCACGAGGAGGCGCGGCTGATCACCCGACTCGATGGACGCCCGGCCGTGAAATTGAACATCATCAAGCAGGCCGATGCCAACACGGTGGAAACAGTCCGCAATGTCGAAAAGCGCCTCCGTGAGTTGGAAAGCTCGTTTCCCGCAGGGCTGTCGTTCGAATTCGTCGATAACCAAGCCGACTATATTGTCAGCTCGCTTGACAGCGTCACGAACACCGCACTCGTGGCGGCGGCGTTTGTGATGCTCGGTTTCTTCTTCTTTCTCGGCAGTCCGCGGCTCGTCCTGATCATTTTTCTCGCCCTGCCGGTGACGGTGCTGACGAATTTTTTCCTCATGCGGCAGGCGGGGTTTTCGCTCAACATCCTCTCGCTCGGCGGTCTCATCGTTGCAATCAGCGTGCTGCTCGACCCTTCCACCATCGTGCTGGAAAACATCGCCCGACACCGTAGCAAAGACCCGGATCGTCCGGCGCAGGAAACCGCTGAAAACGGCACCCGCGAGGTGGCGGGCGCGGTGCTGGCAGCGGGGGTGACCTTCATCGCTCTGTTCCTGCCTTTTCTGATCGTTCGCGGAATGCTGCCGCTGCTTTTTCGCGAACTGGTGCTGGTGATCATGAGCATTGTCATTCTCAGCAGCATCGGTGCGCTGACCCTCACCCCCTGTCTCGGGAAGCTGTTCATGAAGCCGCAATTCGCCGACCAGAAGAGCTTCGCCGAGCGGCTCAATGAGGGGATGCAACGGATTTACGGGCCGGTGGTCGGCTTCTGTCTGCGCTTCCGGTGGCTGGTGCTGCTGGTTTTTCTGGCGGTGCTGGCGAGCGGAGGGATTGCCTTCAAGACAGCCGGAGGCGAGTTCTTTCCGGCAGTGGACGACGGCCGCGTCATGGTCAAAGTCCGCATGTCAGCCGGGGTGCCGCTCGAGCAGCTCGACGAGGTCAACCGAAAGATCGAAGCACTCGTTCTCGACGACCCGCGCGTCGCAAATGTCTTTGCCATGAGCGGCGGTGCCGTGCGCGGACTTTACACCAACAAAATCGGCAATGAAGGCGAGGTGGACATCAACCTCATCCCAGCGGAGGAGCGCGACCTCAGCACCCTCGACTTCATCAGCGAACTGAGGCCGAAGGTGGCTCAAATTCACGCTCCATCCGCCAAGCTGATGGTCTCCCAGCGCAAGATGCGGGGCATTCGCACGCTCGGACAATCGGATCTCGAAATCGAAGTCAAGGGTGCCGATGTTGAGCAGTTGTTTCGCCTCTCGAACGAACTCGCGACCCGCATGAAAACGTCGCCCGATCTCACGAACGTGCTGATTTCACTCGATTATTCAAAGCCCGAATTTCAAGCAGTGATCGACCGCGAGAAAGCCGCCGACCTCGGCCTCAGCGTCGGCGGGATCGCCGCCACGCTGCGCGGCTACGTCGGTGGCGACGTGCCCACCGAATATCGTGACGCCAACGAACTCTACGACCTCCGCGTTCTCGTGCCCGAGCGCGAGCTACGCTCGCGGAGCGACATCGAGAACCTCGTCATCTTCACGCTCGACGGGGGCCATGTCCGGCTGCGCGACATCGCCGAAGTAAAAAGCAGCACCGGCCCCGTGGAAATTCTGCGCCAGAACCAGGTCAAGCAGGTAATCGTGCGAGTCGATGCCGCTGATGATGTCACTCTGGCGGAAGCCAGGATGGCGGTGGAGAAGGTGATTCGCGATTTCGACTGGCCGACCGGATACAACCACACGATTGGCGGCAAGGCCAAACAATTGGCCGAGATGCAGAACGTCGTGAAGTCCATCCTCGGGCTGGCGGTGTTCTTCTCCTTTGTCGTCCTGGCGATGCTGTTCAACAACTTGCGGCTGCCACTCGTCGTTCTCGCAAGCGCACCTTTCTGCCTTGCCGGGATCGGCTTCGGCCTTTATCTGACGGGCCTTTCCTTCGGTGCCACCGTGGTCATTGCAGTGCTCATCGTGCTCGCCGGAAATGTCACAGACGCGGTGCTCCTGATCGAGACCGCCGAGCGCAACCGCTCCAATGGGCAGGCGCTGCGCGAAGCCGCGCGCGATGCGGCCATCCTGCGGCTCCGCCCGCGCCTTATGACAACGATTCCAACCGTCCTCGGCTTCCTGCCGCTGGCACTGAATCTGCAGCCGGGCGGCGAGCTCTTGCGTCCCATGGCCGCCGCCGCGGTGGGCGGTCTCCTCGTCGAAATGCTTGTCGCGATCCTGCTCGTGCCGGTGCTTTACACCTGGATCAGAATTTGAACGGTGTCCAAAGTCTCAGCGAAATTCAATCCTGTGAGGCGGCGCAGTTGGGCCTCAGGGCGTCGTGGCGAGGTCGATTTTCCGGGGGTCCTTTGAAACCCTAGAATGGCTTGATCGGAACTCACATTCCGGCGATAATTTCGGCGATAAAAGTTAGGGCTACTACCGAAAACCGAACCAGCCTAGTAGTTCATCAAACTTGAGTTGTAGGGTAGTTTCGGGG
>CAZCRA010000185.1:0-7799 GCA_964500945.1 uncultured Verrucomicrobiales bacterium
TTCCCCGCTCACCCGGTCCAGCACCCGCCGCGCCAGTGGCACCCCGCGGTTGTGCACGCCCACGAACGCCAAACACGTCAAATCTTTCGTCCTCCCCAAAATCTCGGCGGCCAGACGGTCGACCGCCTCGCCGATCGCTCCGGCATCCAGAATCCGCTCGCTCCTCTCGTCGTCGCCACTCACTCCTGGCCGAAACCTCGTCTAACTCCGCCCTCCGTGTCAAGACGCGTTGGCAACTTGTTAGGACGCGCTCTCCGCCTCCCGCGACCGCGCCGGATCGGCCCGCAGGATCTCACCCACCAACCCGGGTCCGCGGTAGATCAATCCCGTGTAAATCTGCACCAGCGCCGCGCCCGCCCGCAGCCTCTCCGCCGCGTCCTCACCACTCATGATTCCCCCTACGGCGATCACCGGAATCGAGGGACTCAGAGCCTCGCGCCACAGCTTCAAATGACGCATCGCCGCGTTCCGCAAAGGCGCCCCGCTCAATCCCCCGCGTTCCCCCGCCGCGGGGTGCCCCTCCACGCCGCTCCGCTCCAGGGTGGTGTTCGTGGCGATCACTCCATCGACCCCTAAACCGTTGAAGCTTTCGGCCAGGGCCGCCAAATGCTCGTCGCTCAGATCCGGGGCGAATTTCACCGCGATCGGCCGCCGCACCCCGTACTCCTTCTGGAGCCGCTCCCTCTCCTCGAACAGCTCCTGAATCAACGCCTCGCAGGCCTCCACGCCCTGCAAATCGCGTAATCCCATGGTGTTCGGAGACGAGAGATTCACCGCGAAGTAGTCCGCCACGCCGTAGGCCACGCGAAGGCCCGCCCGGTAATCCCGCGCCGCCTCTTCATTCGCCGTGTCGAAGTTCTTCCCGAGATTCACACCGAGAATCCCCCGATACCGGCGCCCCTCCAGATTCGCTACCACGGCCTCGATCCCAGGGTTGTTGAAGCCCATCCGGTTGATCACCGCTTCATGCTCCGGCAGCCGAAACAACCGGGGCGCAGGATTCCCAAGTTGCGCCCGCGGCGTCGCCGTCCCCACTTCGATGTGACCAAATCCCAGCGCGCCCATCCCATCCACCGCCGCCCCCGTTTTGTCCATCCCGGCCGCCAGCCCCAGCGGATTCGGAAACCGCAGCCCCATCACCTCGCGCGGCACACCTTCCACCCGCGCTCCCAAGAGCGCCCCCACCAGGCCTGCCGCTTCCAAATGCTTTAGCCCGGAAAGCGTCAAATCGTGCGCCCGCTCCGCGTCCATAGCGAACAGGAACTTCCGCGCGAAATTGTAAATCATGCCCGGCATCGCTAACACTCCACCAAACCGCTTGCAATGACCAGGGTGTCGAGCGCAACGATACTTCCCGTCTCCATGCCTGCCCCGGACCGCATCGCCATCGATTCCCTCCAAACCCCTTTCTACGAGGGCTCCGTCCAACGCCTCTACGCCGTCGACGACGCACCGGACCTCATGGTCAGTGAAACCACCGGGCGAGGCAGCGTCTTCGACGTGGGCTCCATCTTTGAAATCGAGGGCAGCGATCTCGCGCGCGCCATCTTCCGGCACGCCGTCTACTCGCGCTTCGCCGAAACCGGGACCTGGACCGGCGTCCGTGACCGCCTCCTGCGCGATCCCCTCCTCCCGGACAGGGACCGCGACCGGCTCCTCAACGGCATCCTCCCCCAGCTTTGCGAGCGCGGCGCGCGCACTCACCACGGAGGCATGCTCGACGCCGTCACCGGCCGGATCGCCCGCCAGGGTCTCCCGAAGAACCCCAGCCGCTTCAACCTCGTCCGCCGCTACCGCATTCTCAAACCCTCCCCCTGCACCGTCCTCGGCCGCCCGCTCTTCGATTACTCCGCCATCCCGGGCTCCGATGGCTACGTGATCCCGCTCGAGTTCATTACCCGGTTCGGCGTCGCCGCCTCCTCTTCCATCTACCGCCGTTATCTCGCCATGGACGAACCCCGGCGCCACCGCTTCCTCGCGGAACTGGACGCCGGCGAAGAGCTTCGCCCCTGGCAACTCCTCCCCAAGCCAATCTCTGACTGCACGACGAAGTTCGAACCCGAGGACCGGGCCGTGTCACGACAGGAAGCCCTCACGATCTCGGGCCTCACCGGACCCCGCTTCGCCATCGCGATGGAACTGGCGGTGTTGGGATCATGGGCCGTCCGGAACCTCCTCGAACCCACCGGCCTCACGCTCTGGGATCTCAAATGGGAGTTCGCACGCGATGGCGATGACCTGGTCTTCGTGGATACCATCGACACCGATTCGCTCCGCGCCACCCACTCCATCGTTCGCGACGGCCAACGCCTTCTCGTCCACTTCAACAAGCAGGCCATGCGGGACTATTACGCTCTCTGTCATGTCGGCTGGTTGGCCGGAGTGAAGCGCGCCAAAACCGAAGCCTCCCGGACCGGCGTGCCTTTCACCGAAATCCTCGCAGCCGCGCAGGCCAAAGACGACCTGCCCCCGACACCCGATCCCGACCCGGCGTTCCTCGCGGTCCAACGCGACAAGATGCGTCTGCTGCAGGATCACCTGCTCGGCAAAACCGGCCCGGGCGATACGGAGTCCGCCTTCGACCGCCTGACCAGCGCCGAACTGGCCTTCTACGCGGAGCGCGGGCTGGACGAGGAGTTTGCGAACCTCAATCGCATCAGCTAGCATAGGGCCCCGTGCGCGCTTTCCTCCCCGTCACCCTGACCGCGGCCCTCCTCATGACCGGGGCGGGCTGTGCCTTGAAGCGCTATCCTACCGCCGACACCCATCAGGCCTCTTTCGCCGTCGGCCCTTTCCCCGCTTACCGCACCGCTCCCATCCCGCCTTCCACCCGCATCTTCCTCGTCGCGGGAGGTTCTTCCCTGGCAAACTTCCTCCAGGAGGTGGTCGATCAACGGGCCCATTGGTTGAGCGCGGGATACCGCCCCCGGCAAATCGCCTGCTACTACGTCCACCCTTCTCTCGAGGACTATCTCGAGGACAAGGCCCAGTTCGATGCCCTCGCCCCCTCCGCGAAAGGCTTTTACGAGGCCGATCCCGAACTCATCGCCCGTCATCTCCGCTCCATCGGGGAGAAATCGCCCAAGTTCGTCTATTTCTACTCGACCTCTCACGGCGTGGAACCCTCCGACCAGCTCCCCGACTACACGTTGATGTATGACCGGGACCCTCAGCGCGTAGACCGCAGCTTCGCCGCCGTCTATCCCGCATTCCTCAAACGCGCGCTCTCCCAACTCCCGGCCGAAACCGAAAAATGGGTCGTTCTCCAGGCCTGTCACGCCGGTGGCTTCATCGATCCCGGGCCGTCCCGTTCCTCCACCGACTCCCTCAAAGCCGTCCCAAACGTCCGGGTCTTCGCCGCGTCGCGCTACGACCGGCCGAGCTTCGGCTGCAGCGCCTCCCAGCAATACACCTACTACGGCCTCGCCTTCATCCAATCCCTCCAAGAACAGCCGCGAAAGCTCAAATCCCTCGATGCTGATCTGCTCCACTCCACCGTCGTCCACCGCATCGATGTGATGGAAAACACGTTCGAAATCCCGCCAGACAAACAGTCCGAACCGGTGATGTTCAGCAATGTCCCGGACTGAATGCCTCCGCCTCAGCTGCCCCTTCCGCTGACGCGGCGGCCAATAACCCAAATCCCCCCCGCCTGGGGCGAAAACCACGAAGCGGCGTTTCACACGCCGCCTTCAAGCTTGTCCAGCTCCTCGAAATACCGGCTCGTCGGCACGATGATCTTTTGCCCCGCGAAAATCGTCGCTCCCGGCTTCAACTCGGCGTTCAGCTCATAGAGCACCTTATCGCTCGTGTAAAAGGTCTCGGCGATCAGCGAGAGCGTGTCTCCCGGCAGAACCTCGTAGTAGTGATACGTCTCTTCAGCGTCGGCAACCCCGCTCCCAAGGTAGTCGTCGTTCGACGGATAAGAAGACTCGTCGTTCGAAGAACCCGCCGTCGGCGCTTGCCCCGACCCCGCACCCGGCACCTTCAAAATTTGTCCCGCAGAGATCCGATTCACATCGCTCAGCCCATTAAAAAGGGCCACCTCATCCGCACTCACCCCATGCTGACGGGCGATCCGGAAGAGCGTGTCGCCCGGCTGCACCCGGTAGGAACCATTCCAGCCCGCATCCACCGCCGCACCCTCGTCATACCCGCCCGTTTCGCCAGCGAAGGACGCACCCGAAGGCGCGGAGTCCCCCCGCACCGGCATCGATCCTCCGTCCGGTTCGCTCCCAATGATGGAACCGCTGGCGGGAATCGCGATCTGTTGATCCACGAAAATCGGCTTGTGTGGCGACAGCCCGTTCGCCGCAGCCAAATCTTCAACCTCGACCCCGTAACGCCGCGCAATCGCATGCAGCGTGTCGCCGCTTTGCACCACGTGCACAGAGGTCGTCGCTGAAGGCTCCTCGCTCACCTCCGCCGGACGTGACCAAACGATCTCCTCGAGCTGCTGGACGCGCTCCTCCAGTTCCGTCAAGCGGTTCAGGACGTCGGTTGGAGAGGAGTAGTCCGGAAATCCGTGCTGCCCGTGCACGGAAAGCGTTCCGGCCCACAAGGTCGAAGTCAAAACGGCGGCGAGAGTGAGTGTTTGCTTCATGACATGCCAAATATAAAGTTTTACAAAATATCCCGCAACTCTATTTATAAATTTTAAGACGCTATTCGCACAATTTAGCTGCCTGGAACGCCTTCCTGCCTTAGACGAACCACCTCGACCGGGTTGCGTCTATAATTCCCACAAAAATCGACTTGGAATTTGTGGCAAATCAGTTTTTGGGGCGCTCGCCAAACGGCCATAGCCGTTCCGCCCAATCCCGCCGGATCCAGCCCGCTTCACCTCCGGGAATCTCCACCAGCCACCACGGTCCTTGTTCCGATGCGATCCGCACCTCCGACCCCGTCGGCAGTTCGAGAATCCCTGCCGCCCCAGAAAACGGTCCCGTCTGAGCCAACGCCTCCCCCGACGTGATGATCGCCGTCCGAGCGAGATCGTCCTTCTGGAAGGCCGCCGCCGCGGCGATCCCAAACGAAACCGCCACGAATCCTCCCAGCACCAGCAGACTCAGCACCAGCCCCTGCCACGGCGGCCGGATGCGGAGCCGAAGAAGGGCAAAGCCCGCAATCAATATCGTCCAGCCGCCGGCCAGCGATACCTGAAACCATTGGCCTGGACGAAGCCAGAGCAGGGCTCGGTCCACCCCGCGCGACTGGAACTGCAATGTCCCGAGCCGCCGCTCCAAAACCCGGCGATTCCGCTGCGCTTGGATCATCCCCGGGTCCAACAATTCCGCCCGCCGGTAGGCCAGAGCCGCTTTGCCCAACTCCCCGAGCCGGACGTGGGTGTTGCCCAGGTTGAAAAAGACCTCCCGAGCCAAAAACGGCCCGTCCGCCGCCAGGTCCTCGTAAAGAGTGAGCGCCGCTGCGTAATCCCCTGCGCGGTAAGCTTCATTTGCCTCTTCGAACCGGGCGTCTCGCGTCCCCCGCCCTTGCGCCGTCGATAACGCCAGAAGCATCGCGATTCCCGTCAGCAGCCTGATCGTGCCTTCCTTCATGCGTTCCGCGTTTGCCACACCTCCAATTCCCGCAGCGCTTGAAGCACGGCCCGAATTTCCTGGGGTTTTGCCCTTTCCGAGAGCGAGCCCTCCCTCGACCCGGCGTAGAGCGCCGCATTGCCCTCCTGTTCCAGACGTTGCAACGCCGCCACCGCCTGCTTTGAAAGCCCCCTCTCCCCGTCAGGGCTCGCGCGGAATCCACCGAGCCGTTCGAGGTGCTCCAAGCTCATCCGAAAGAATTCTTCCCGCGTCACGCTGCGGCCTTGAAACCGTTGCTCCAGCCGCTTGACCGAATGACGCTCCCGCTCCTCCCGCTCCGCCCTCCGCTCCCGCTGGCGCCGCCGCCATGAGAAACCCGCCAGCGCCCCAAAAATCACCAGCGGGACACTTTGCCACCACATCCCCGCCGGCCACGCCCCGCTCACCGCCGCGACCGGCACCCAGCGCGCCCCACCCGTTTCAATCTCCAGGAGCCGGTCCAGTTCGTCCGATGGAATCGACATCCGGCGCCCTCCGCCCCCGGTCGAAGCCCCTAACTCCTGACGGATCGTGACGGGAATCGGGGCGGAAGCCTGCACCACATAACGCTCCTCGTCCGGGTCGAAGAAGGCCAACTCCAGTCCCGGCAAACTCCGGTGCTCCTCCAGCGGCAGCAGCACCTGGGAAAACACCACGGTCTGCTCGGGAGCTCCCGAACCGGTGTCCTCCTCCCGAGTCACCGGATACGTCCGCCACCCAGCCAGCTCCTCGAATTCTGGCGGGCGCAGACTGTCGAAATTTCCCGTGCCGCGAATCCGGATCCTGACCGAAACCGGATCCCCCACCCACAGCTCTTGCGGATCGGCTTCCACACTCATCTCGAATCGCCCCACGGCACCCCGGAACGATTCGGGACGCCCTTCCTCTGGCAGCGGCTTGATCGCAAAGGTCAGATCGTTGCTCGTCACGCTTTGACTCTCGTTGAACCTCCCCATCGTCCGGGGAAGTAGACTGTGAATCGGACGCGCGATGGCGGCTTCCGTCACCGCCGGGCCAAAGACGTGCTCCCCGGGTTGAAGCGCCGCCACCCGGGTGGGAAACCGAACCGTCGTGTAAGGCAAGCCGTCGATCTGCACCAGCTCGGTTTTGTACGAACTCGGGAAGGGTTTGATGACGAATTTCGATGCATTCTCGAATTTGGGCCGTCCCGCTCGCGCGATGCTGTTCGTTCCCCGCACGTAAAGCTTCAGCTCGACCGGAACCAATTCGTGGAGATAGGCCTCGGTCTTTTCGGCCCGGAAACTCATGAAGAAAGGCCGGCTGGTATCGATCGCATCCCCGCCTCCCGCGGCCACCTCGATCGCCAGTGGCTGCGTCCTCACCTCTTCCCCACGAAACCGGAACGAAATCGCCGGGATTTCGTAGCGCCCTTCCCGGTCACCCACCACCGAGTAGAGAATCTGCGTCCCCAGGGTCTGCCGCCCCGCCACGATGACGTCGTTGAACGTCACCCCGGCTTTTTCGATGGTGAGGCCCGCGGCTGGGATGGTGTTGGGGATATCGTCCGGAATTCCCCCTTTGATGCGAACCTGCAGAAACGTCGCCATGCCCGGCGTCAGGCGCGTCTCGTTGAGTTCGGCCTCCGCCGTGATGTCGCTCTGTCCGAGGGCGTGCGGCGGCCCACAAAATGCCCCCATCGCCACCAGCAGCGCTGAAATCGCTCCTCTCATCGTTACCAATCCTTATACGGCTCCGGCCGGAATTCCATCAGGGGCGTCGTTCGCGCGTCCCGGTCTTCCTCCGCGTTGTTTTCCAGAATCTGCCGGGCCTGTTCCGGCGTCCATTCCCTCGGCTCGGGCTGCATCTGCGACTCCGGGGGGTTCGAAGACGGTGGAGGTGGTTCCTCGGATCCCGGCGGCGGGTCCTGCTGCGGGTTGTCTTCCGGTTCATCCGGGTCGCCCTCGTTCGGCGTCTCACTGTCCGGGGGAGGATCCTTGGGTGAGTCCTCTTTTTCGCTCTCGTTGCTCTCCGGTTCTTCCGGCGGTGGCGACTCGTCCGGAAGCTTCTCGAGCTGCTCTTCGATGTGACGGCGGTTCCGTTGGACGTCCTCCCGGCCAGGCGCCGCCGCGAGCAGGAGGTCGTAATGCTCGATCGCGCTCATCCATTGGGCTCGGGCCGCCCCGGGATCGCTCATCGCCACCCGGCGCCCCGCCTCATAGAGCGTGGCAGCCAGATTGAAGCGCGCCGTCGTCCGCACCACCT
>CAZCRA010000186.1:0-7776 GCA_964500945.1 uncultured Verrucomicrobiales bacterium
ATGCGCTGCACCGATATGCAGCTCTGGCCGGACTGGTAGAAGGCTCCGGTGACGAGGCGATCGACGGCGTCGTCGAGGTCGGTGCCTTCGTCGAGGATGCAGGCGGCGTTGCCTCCGAGTTCGAGAACGACCTTCTTTTTCCCGGCATTGGCCTTGAGTTTCCAACCTACGTCGGGCGATCCGGTAAAGCTGAGCAGCTTGAGCCGCTCGTCGGTGGTGAAGAGGTCGGCCCCGTCGCGCGAGCAGGGCAGGATGGAAAAGGCGCCCTCGGGCAGATCGGTCTCGGCGAGGATTTCCCCGATGAGCAGCGCGCCGAGCGGAGTCTTGCTGGCGGGTTTGAGGACGAAGGGGCAGCCCGCAGCGAGGGCGGGCGCGATCTTGTGGGCGGCGAGGTTGAGCGGGAAATTGAACGGCGAAATGAAGGAACACGGCCCGACGGGAACGCGCTTGGTCCAGCCGCGGTAGCCGCGGGTGCGCTCGCTGATTTCCGGCTCGAGCATCTCGCCGGTGGGGCGGACGGATTCGTCGGCAGCGATGCGGAAGGTCTCGATGAGCCGGGTTACTTCGCCGCGGCTGTCTTTGATGGGTTTGCCGGCCTCGATGCGGAGGATCTGGGCGAGTTCCTCGGCCCGTTCGGTGAAGCGGCTGACGCAGTGATCGAGAACGGCGCGGCGATCGAAGGCGGCCATGCGGGCCATTGGGGCGGCGGCCTCGACGGCAGCGGCGATAGCGCAGCCGATGGTCTCGGGATCGACCAGCGCGGTGCAGGTGACGGTTTCGCCGGAGTATTTGTCGGTGACGGCGAGATCGGTGTTGGGCAGCTCGGGCCGATTGGCGAGGTAGATGGGGTAGGTTTCGTTCAGGTTCATGGGAAAATCAGGACATTAGTAACTCCGCAGTTGAATGCCCGGAACGCGGGCGAAGTGGTCGAGGTTCCGGGTCACGAGAGGCCGATCCTCGCGCAGTGCGGTGGCGGCGATCCACAAGTCGTTGGCACCGATGATTCGACCGGTCCCACGGAGCGTGCGGGTGATCTCGGCGTAGATCCCGGCAACCTCGCGGTTGACCGGCAGGAGTTCGAAGGATTCGACCAGCGATAGAAACGCTGCGCTGCCGAGGTCCTTGAATCCTTCGGCAAACTCGCCGTAGGCGATTGCCGGGAGGAGGGCATAGGCTTCCGCATTCTCGCGGAGAAAGCCATGCGCCGGTCCCTCCGATCCGGCGTTTCGTTCCCGCTGGAAGTCGATCAGGAAGGTGGTGTCGAAAATCAGCGCTTCCATGGGTCCTGCGGTGGCGCGTCGGCGAGCTGGGCCTCGTCGAGATGATCGAGAACCTCGTCGGGAACGGATCCGGAGACTCGGGCCAGCACATCGCCGCAACGAGGCGGGCCGTCATCCCAACGGGCACGCTTGATGACTTTGGAAAAGGATTCTTTGGCGTCGCGGCGCGCCCGCACGAGCCGCAGATAAGCTTCCTCATCGATGGAAAGAGTTTTTGTAGCCATGCACGTAATAATACACAGACCTTATGAGGCATCAATTCCGCCGTCCCAACGCGCGACCGGATCTTGAGTGGGCCGATCCACCGCTCGATGGATTCCAGATGCGTCTTCCGAGCCATGCGCGTGGGACCGTGGTGTTTCATTCGCCGTCGATCACAGCGCTTTCGCGCGGGATTTCTTTGAAGAGAATGCGGCCGTTCTCCGAGTAATCGACGGGCAGGTCGACGAGGTGGACCCCGCCCGCGTCGAAAGCCTTTTCCAGCGTCGGAGAGAAGTCGGCATCGCGCTCGATGCGGTGACCGGTCGCTCCGTAGCTCTCGGCGTATTTCACGAAATCGGGATTGCCGAACTGAAGGCCGAAATCGTCGAAACCCATGTCGGCCTGTTTCCAGCGGATCATGCCGTAGGCGGCATCGTTGAGAACGAGAACCACGAGGTCTAGTCCGAGCCGCACGGCGGTCTCCATCTCCTGCGAATTCATCATGAACCCGCCATCGCCGCAGACAGCGAGGACGCGGCGATCGGGGTGGACGAGCTTGGCGGCCATGGCGGAGGGTAGGCCCGCGCCCATGGAGGCGAGGGCGTTGTCCAGGAGGACGGTATTCGGCTCGCGGGCGGGGTAGTTGCGAGCGAACCAGATTTTATAGACGCCGTTGTCGAGGGCGATGATGCCGTCGTCGGGCATGGATTCGCGGACGAGGTGGACGAGCCGTTGCGGGAGCATGGGAAAGCGGTCGTCATCTTGCCGTCGGCAGGTGTGCTCGCGAAGCGCGGCAGCGGCGCGGGCGAAGACGGTGAAATCCCAGTGCGCGGACGGTTCGAGAGCTTCGTTGATCTGCCAGACGGCGTTGGCGATGTCGCCGGTGACCTCGGCGTGCGGGAAGTAGACGGGATCGATTTCGGCAGGGGTGAAGTTCACGTGAATGACCCGGCGATGTCCCTTGTTCATGAAGAACGGGGGTTTTTCAACGACGTCATGGCCGACGTTGAGGATGAGGTCGGCGCACTCGAGGGCACGGTGCGGGAAATCGTCGGAGGACATCGCTGCATTCCCGAGGAAAAGCGGGTGGGACTCGTCAACGACGCCCTTGCCCATCTGGGTGGTAACGAAGGGGATGCCCTGCTTTTCGACGAAAGCGCGGAGCATTTTCGCGGTCTGGGTGCGATTGGCGCCAGCCCCGACCAGGAGAACGGGGCGGCGGCTTTCGCGCAGGAGATCGATTGCGCGGGCGACAGCTTTGTGCTCGGCCACGGGGCGGCGGCGCAGGCTGGGGATGATCGGCACGTGGTCGCCGTTTTCGCGGGCGATATCCTCGGGCAGCTCGATGTGGGCGGCGCCGGGGCGTTCTTCCTCGGCGCGGGCGAAGGCGTTGCGGACGATGGACGGAATCGCCGACGAACCGGCGACCTGGCAGGCGAACTTGGTCACGGGATTCATCATGTCGACCACGTCGATGATCTGGAAGCGCCCCTGCTTGCTCGTTTTGATCGGCTTCTGCCCAGTGATCATGAGCATGGGCATGGCCCCGAGCTGGGCATAGGCGGCGGCGGTCATGAGGTTGGTCGCGCCAGGGCCGAGGGTGGAGAGACAGACCCCGGCGTGCCCGGTGAGACGCCCGTAGGTGGCGGCCATGAAGCCGGCGGCCTGCTCGTGGCGGGTGAGAACGAGACGGATCTTCGAGGAGCGGAGCGATTCCAGCAGGTCGAGATTCTCCTCGCCGGGGACGCCGAAGAGGTATTCGACGCCCTCGTTTTCGAGACAGCGGATGAAGAGGTCGGAGGCTTTCAAAACGAGAAGTGAGAGGATGGCGTTCGCATCGAAAGGAGGGGAGAGAAGAAAAAATGCCCGCCCCCTGAAGCGTCAGTCGCGAATCGAGCCGGGTGCCTTAACAAGATTGCGAGAGGTAATGGGATCACGAAAGTCCGACTCCATGCCCCCCCGGCGCCTCGACCGGCGACGCGAAAGTCCCGACCTGCCCACAAGAGGCTGTCGGAAAAGAGGCGAAAAGCGGCGAGCCGTTTTCGCGCAAAGGAGCCAGTTGAAAAACTCTGAAGCGAATCAACAGCCTCTCAGGGGCGGTGCCGGGGAGAGTGGGCAAGTCAGAAAGTCAAGCGATGGAGATGGGGAATGAGGTCGAAGTGAGTGTCGTTGCTGAGGAGGGGAAGCTTGAGTTCCACCGCGAGAGAGGCAATCCAGAGATCGTTGGCGGGGATGGGTGTGCCTCTGGTCTTGAGACCGATGCGGAGATCGGCGTAGTGATCTGCGGTCCGGTCGGTCAGTCCGCGAATTTCAGTGTGGGGCAAATTCCGTTCGAGCCACGCTTCATAGCGCTCCCGGTGGCGGGACTGGCGGATTCCGTAGTAGTATTCTCCCAGCGCAATGGAGGGCAACACGAGCCTGGTGGCCTCGAGAAATGCGGAGCGGCAGGCGGGATTGCCATCCGCCCAGGCAGAGAGGGCATTGGTGTCGAGAATCATGCGCGGTCTTCCGCATCGAGAATTTCGAAAGCCTCCTCGATGCAAGCCTCGACCGAGCGCGTTTCCTCGCGAAGATCCGCAAGCGCACCAAAGCCCTGCATCCATGGCGGCTCCGAAGAACCCGATCGGTTTGCATGCGGAGCGGCGACCTTCTCTTCGAGAGCCTCGGTGACGAACTGGCGGAGCGACACTCCGCGCAGAGCGGCCCTGGCCTTGACCTGGCGGAAGATTTCGTCAGGTATTTCCAAGGTGGTTTTCACCGAGGAAAAGTCCCATATTTGCGGGTGCTTGCAATATAAATGTCATTGGCTGGTGCAGGCCGGTATTCGGCATCGTCCTGCTCGCGGTCTTGCTGTCGAACCGGAAGGAATGAAAAAGAAAAATCCTGCAATACTATCGTTGTCATGATTTTTAGGATGCAGGGGGAGGGTGGTTTCAAAAATCCGTGTCCGCGAGGCGAGGGCCGACGATGGGTCTTGGGCCCTGGGGCCAGCGAAACTTGCGGTCCTCCTCACGAATGGGCTGATCATTGATGCTGGCGAAGCGGCGGGCCATGTAGCCGTGCTCGTCGAACTCCCAGTTCTCGTTGCCGTGGGCGCGGAACCACTGGCCGCTGTCGTCGCGGTATTCATACTCGAAGCGCACGGCGATGCGATTGTCGTGAAATGCCCAGAGCGTCTTTTGCAGGCGGTAGTCCAGCTCGCGGTTCCATTTTCGGGTCAGAAACTCGACGACCTGGGCGCGGCCGCGCGGGAACTCAGAACGATTCCGCCATTCGGTGTCCTCGGTGTAGGCGAGGGAGACGCGCTCAGGATCGCGGGCGTTCCAGGCGTCCTCGGCCATCTGGACCTTTTGGCGGGCAGTCTCCTCGGTGAAAGGTGGCAGGGGCGGACGGGGTGATTCAGTCATTATGATGTGGGTGAGTCGAATTTGAGGGGGAAATGTTGACAGCGAATGCGCTAATCTTCCGAATCGCTGATCGAACGCGGCGGAGTCGCAAAGACTCCGCCGCGCCGTCGTTGAACTCAGAACACGAGCGTTTCCCAGCCTTCGGCAAGATAACGTCGCAGGCTTGCCATGCCCGGTGTTCCGGGGAGGGCATGGTCCACGATTTCAGGCAAGCCGCAGGCAGCGATCTCGTCGGTCGCTCCGAAGACTGCCGAGCACCCGCAAGAGGCTCCGGTGATGACCGGGCGGACGAGGTTGTAAAGCCCGTTCGCCGGATGAGTTAGCTGGGTCAGTTCCGCAGGCCAGCGGGTGCCGGCACCGGAGAAGACGACGTTGACTTCGTCGTTCTTGGCCTGGGCTTCGGCGGCGAGTGCCAGGCCGTTGAAGGCGCGCCCGAGCGCTTCGTCGCCGTTCTTCGGATCGGAGGTGATGATGATGGCTAGTTTCATGGTTTTGGTTTGGTTTGTTGGTTTTTGGTTGGTTCAAGAGATGGAGAATCGTTGGCCTCGTTCGCATCACCGCACTTTTCCCGAGCCGCGAGAGCAGCCTCCAGTTCCTCGATGCGGGCACGCAAGGGAGCGATCACCTCGTCCACCTCCGCCGCGGTGTAGCGGGGGGTGATGTATTTCGGGCAGTTCCAATCGTAGGCCACCACCCGGATGAGGAAGATCCGCTCCGTCGCACTTGCGAGTTCGGCGGGAGCGACAGCCGCCGCGAGATCCAGGTGCTCGCGGGCGTCGATCACACTGGCATGACCGAGGAGCTTGAGCCGTTCCCTCGCCGGGTAGTCCATCAGGAACAGGCTGACCCGATCGCTCGCGGCGAGATTTCCGGTGGTCAACATCTGGCGGTTGCCCTTGGTGTCGGCGAAGGCAAGTTCGGAGGGCGAGAGAACCTTCAGGAATCCGCGTGGCCCTCCGCGATGCTGGACATAAGGCCATCCGGTTTCGCTGACACTCGCCAGATAGAAGCTGTCCCGAGTGCCGATGAAGCTCGCTTCTTTCGGCCCCAGCCGATCATCTCCGGACGCGGTCGGTGGTCCCGATCCTTCGCGACCGTAATAGTGCCTCTGCGCGGCGCGGACGCCGGGCGTGAAGGCAAGTTCGAAGAATCGTTGGGCCATGGGATAGAATAGTGATTGGGTGAATCGGACAGGAGGTGCCGGGATGTGCCCGTTTCCTGAGTGGCGACACCATCTCTCCGGGAACAAGGGCCGGGTAATGCCGTTTCCCGCTTGCCGTTATGCCGGATTCGCATACCATCGGCGGCATGATTGAACGCTTCCGCGCCCTCGGGATCGTGATTGAGGAAGGCAGCGTGAACCGCGCCGCCCTCCGGCTCCGCATCGGGCAACCGGCGTTGAGCCGTCAGATCCAGGCGCTGGAGGGAGAGGTCGGCGGTCGCCTTCTCGAGCGCACCCCGGCTGGTGTCGAGCCCACCGGACTCGGACACGCCGTGGTGAAAGCCATGACGCCGGTGATTGCCGGATACGATGACGCCCTCGCCGAAGTGCGAAGGCAAGCGCGGGGCGAACGCGCCGAGGTGCGCGTCGGCTATCTCATTTCCGCCGCGCAGGCGGTCCTGAGTCCGTCGCTCGATACGGTCCGCATGACTCATCCCGGGGTGAAAGTGCGGCTTCTCGATCTCTCTCCACGCGAGCAGATCGCGGCCCTGCGCGGGGGCGAAATCGATCTCGCCCTGATCGGCCAGGAAGGAAGGATCGCCGCGAAGGAGTTTCATTGCCTCACCTTGACTTCCCTCGGAGTCTGTGTAGCGCTCGCGGCCGACGATCCCCTTTCCGCCCAGGCCCGGATCTCACTCGGCACTTTGAAAGAGAGGGATTTTCTCGGCATCGACGAGAACGAGATGCCCGGACGCAACCAATGGATCACCACGCTCTGCCGCAGTGTGGGTTTCAAGGTGCGCATCGTAACCTCGGAGGACGGCGTGTCCCACGTGCTTTCCAGGATCGCTTCGGAATCCTTCGTGACGCTCCTGCCGAGCTACTTCCTCGACTCCACCCATCCCGGCGTCGTCTTCCGACCTCTCGCCGACGCGAAGGTGCGGTGGGATTTCATTCTTCTGCGACAGAAGGGGAGAATGACACCCGCAATGCGCGCTCTCGTCGAGGCTTTACAAGACAGCGCTGCGCGACTCCGTTGAGAACCAATTCTTGCAATCTCCCCCCGTTCACCCCGGCGCGTGCTTGCACTCGGCCGGAGCAGCACTGACGGGGCGTCCTGCGATCTTCATCAGCTCCTCGAAGCGTTTCCGGGCGAGCTGCCACTGCTTCTTTTGCAACGGCACGGCGCAGGAACCTTTGCCGTCGCAGGAGTTCTGGCCGGGGTACTCGCCGCAGCCGCCCTGGCCCTTGCAGGTGTTCAGGCCCTGGCAGACATGGGTCTCGGCGGACGCACAGGTCCCTTGCCCCGCGCAACTATTGTCGCCGCTCTTGCCGAGTCCGGCGCAAGTGTTGAGACCGCAGCAGGTGTGAGGCTCCTTCAGCAACTCGGTGGGAACGACGCCTTCCGGCGCTTCGGCGTCGACTTTCTGCAGCGCCGGATAGTTGGCCACATCGATCTGTCCTTCGCCACCGGTTCCTCCACCGCCGCCCGATCCGTCCGAAGGCTGGGCCGTTCCCGAGGGAGCGGTCTGGCCTGACGCACCGCTGCCGCCACCGCTGAAAAGCCGCGGCAACGCCATGCCGGCGACGACTCCTCCCAAGGCCGCCCCGGCCAGGACTCCGGCGTCGCGGCGGGACATGCCTTCGTCCGATGCGGGCGCGCCGGATTCGCCTTTTCCCTGGAATTTCGCCGCAAGCAGAGCATCGAGCGAAAACCGGCCGGGAC
>CAZCRA010000187.1:0-7772 GCA_964500945.1 uncultured Verrucomicrobiales bacterium
GCCTTGGCGTCTGCGGGAGTTGGGAGCCGCACGGCGCTTGAATTTGCCGCAGAAATAGCTAACTTAGCTAATCATGATCACCGTCAACATGCACGAAGCCAAAACCCGTCTCTCCCAGCTCGTCAAAGCCGCCGAAAATGGCGAGGAAGTCATCCTCTGCAGCAAAGGCCAGCCCCGCGTCCGCCTTGTCGCCATCGAAGCGGCTCCGATTCGTCGGCTCACCCCTGATCCGGCGCTGCGCGTCACTCTAGCTCCGGGCTATGATCCCACTGAGCAGGCCACGGAAGAAGAATGGCCGGAGGACTGCCGATGATCTTGCTCGACACCTGCGGCCTCATCGCCCTGCAGGACGGCGGACGGGACCTTTGTGAACCCACCCGCATCCTGCTGGAAGCGCCTCGCTCTGAGGTTTTTATCTCCGCCATTTCCGCCTTTGAGATCGGTCAAAAACATCGCTCAGGAAAACTCATCCTTCCTCTCCGCCCTGACGCGTGGTTCTCCGCCATGCTCAAACAGCATCACATTCGTGAGCTTCCCGTCACCTCCGCCATCGCTCTCACCGCCACTGAGTTGCCCTTACACCACAGAGACCCATTCGACCGACTCATCATTGCCACCGCCATCGAGCATCATCTGCAAATCCTCACCTCGGACCGCATCATCCCCACCTACCCCGACGTCGAGGCGATCTGGTGAGTCGGCGCCTCACCGACATCCCCGGACATCCCGCCATTTCCCGATTTTTATATCCCATCCTATCCTTCCACCATGAAAACCAAGATCCTGACCCTCTTCACCCGCACTCCCCTACACGTCGGCGCCGGCTCATCCGTCGGCGCGATCGACCAACCGATTCAACGCGAGCGGCATACGGGTTACCCGATTGTTCCGGGTTCCTCCATCAAAGGAGTGCTCCGTGACGCTGCCCGACAACATCCAAAATTGGAAAAAACGCAGATCGACGACGCCTTCGGCCCGGAAGACAGCACGAAGAAAGGCTCTACCGAGGTGACTCGGGCAGGGAACATCTCGTTCTCAGAGGCTCGCGTCCTCGCCTTTCCGGTGCGTTCGGCGAAAGGCGCCTTTGCCTATGTGACTTGCCCTTTTCTCCTCAATCACTTCAAGCGGCTCACGGAGAATAACTCCCTCCCGCCAATACCTGACATTGACGATCAGACTTGTCTCGCGTCATCTGGCGTCTCTTTCCTCGATAAGAAGAAGGTGGTCCTTGAGGAATACTGCTTCGAAATTGCGGATACGGTGCCCGGCGAATGGAGCGAATGCCTCAAAAATCTTCTCACTGATCCGGTTTGGCAAACCGTTCCCCAGCGGCTTGTGATTCTCTCCGACGGTGATTTCGCCCATTTCGTCAAGGCCACCACGGAAATCAGCAACCACAACCGCATCGACGCCCAAACCGGAACGGTGGATGACGGCGCTCTTTTCAATCTCGAATGCGTCCCAGCCGAAACGTTGTTCATCGCATCACTCCATTCCATCGGACGTTCTGAGACCTTGGCGAAGGCCGACAAGGAATCCCCTGAAACGCCGATCTACTCGTCCGATTCCCTGGCCGACATCACAGGTCTTATTGAATCCACACCACTCCTCCAATTCGGTGGCAACTCCACGACCGGCCGCGGTTTCTGCTCACTCTCGATCTCCTGACCCGCCATGAAAAACCTCGAACAAATCCGCGCCGCCAGCGCTCTCGCTTTTGCCAAGGAAGTTGCTGGAGGCAGATCATCCGCTGGTGGAGTGGACGACGGCAATGCAATCAAAAAGATCCCGCCCATGATCATGGGCAACGGACTGCTCGCCACCATCGCGTTCTCGTTGGAAGATCGCCGGGAGGGTTACGCTTCTATTCTGACCGCACTCGCCAAGCACCTGGCCAGCGACTCCATCGGCATCACCCCCGGCGTCACCGACGCCCGCTCTCTGATCGATTATCTGGTGAATCAGGATTCCGCCACCCTGAAGCTGGCCACTGCCGAGTCTCTCGAATGGTTCAGCTATGCCCGCCGCTTCGTGAAAAAACCGGAGAAAAAATCATGATTGCCCAAGCAAGCGACACCCGCGACACCCTCGGAGCCTTTGCCTCGAAGGTTACAAATCGCTCCCTGCTCTTCGAGAAGATGGTTCTAGTCAAATCGTGGGGGCACGAAACGCACGACACGAAGTTTCACGACGCGAACCGCTTTAACGTCATCCGCGCCGCGACTGGAGGGCAGGAACTGTTGCGACAGGCCGTTGATGAGTCGGAAGCTCGGATTCGCGGGAGAAACACCCAAGACCACGTTCGCGAGGAACATCGCTATCGCAAGAAGGTCGCATCCGAACTCGCTCAAATCCAAGTCGACAATGCACAACTCATTGAACTCCGCGTTAAGAGCAGCCTGACCTTCCTCCAATTGTTGGAGAAGTCCTACCGGGATCGCCACCGCTCATTCATTGGCGAACTCGGAGGCCGACTTCTGATCAACATGGCTGGAGGCGTCCAGGAAAACGCGGGCATCTCCCTCGACCGCTGCTTTGGACTTCCTCTCATCCCAGGTTCCGCCGCGAAGGGGGTCAGTCGCCACCACGCGCTTTGGGAAATCAAGAGTTGCGAGAACTCGGAACAGCGTCGTCAAATCCTCCGCGCGGCTCTACTCATTTTCGGCTTCATCAAACAGGATCTTGAACTGCGAAAAACCAAGAAAGGTCAAATCGTGACCAACTGGGCGTGGGCGACTGAGGATTCTCCAGAACTTCTGGAAACGATTCGCGAGGACTTAAAGGCCTTGGACATCGAAGATGACTGCAAAGGTCTCATCTCCTTCCTGCCGGCATCTCCTGCCAGCGAACGGCATCTTCGCATCGTCGCCGAAGGGATCACTCCTCACACGGATCAACGAACCGGCGGCGAAGCGACCAGGCTTGTGCCTCTCGCCTTTCCCGCCGTCGAACGCGGATCCCAATTCGCCTTCAGTCTGATCCTCAACCGCGCGATCGCCGGGATAGCAACTGGCGAGCAAGAACAACTCCTCGATCAAGCATCCGCCTGGCTCCAAGCCGCCGTCACCGGAACTGGCATCGGCGCGAAAACTGCGGCCGGCTACGGTTGGTTTGTCATCGATGAAGAAGCAGCGGAAAAACGGCGTCAAGCCGCCGAGGCCCTCGCTCGTGAGGAAGCGGAAAAGGCCGAAGCAATGCGCAGGAAAAGGGAAGCCGCCGAGGCCGAAGCCGAAAGAATGGCGGCGCTCTCTCCCATTGATCGCCATGCGGAGGAAATCGAGGCTCTCGACGACAACGGTTTCGCGGCCAAAGCAAAGGACCTTATCTCAGGCGACCTTGCAGATGATGAGTTGCGGGCGTTCTTTCGCGTTCTCCAGTCGTCCGCAAAAAAAGACCGCCGCAAACAGTGGAAAAAGAAGAAGGCGGACGAACTCTGGAAGCCGCTGGTTGAAGCCGCTGCCAAATTCGACATCGAACTCAACTGACTCATGATCTCGGAAATCATCTCCTCGTCGTTCCGCTTCCTGACGCCCGCCTTCGCGCATGGAGTCTATCAAGGGCGCACCGAAAATACCCCGGAACTCCGCGCCCCTTCCGTGCGCGGGCAACTCCGCTGGTGGTGGCGCACCCTGGGCTACGGGCTGGGCAACGACCTCTTCGGTGCCGCTTCGGGAAGCACCGGAACGGCATCCCGAATCCAAGTGCGACTTGCCGCCCCCTTGGAGCCCCAACTGACAACAGCTGATCTGCTCGCCCACAAAAACCAAGGAGCCAAGAATGCCATCGCACCTCAAGCCGATCTCTTCACAGCGCAGATGCGCCCGGTTCGGGGCGGCATCTCCGAGGACCACCATCGTCAGCTCAACAACTCCCTGCTGGCGTGGCTCCTCATGGGCGCCGTCGGTCAAAGGGCTGGCCGTTGTTGCGGTTCTCCTTGGCCCGACCACGAAGCCCCAACTACCGCCGGAGACTACTTAAAGCAGTGTCGAACGCTTCTCCAGGGGAGCAAAGCCCGCATCGCCCTGCTCGACCCAACCTTCGAATCCGAACTGCAAACTAGGCAGCTTGCCGGTCGCTTCGTGAAACACAATCCGCCCCGTGGTGCCACCGTCCCCGGCCAGGTCTTCGGCTCGGCGAGGCCCCGTAAGTCGTCATCCCTGAAACTCCGCACCGTTTATCTTGGCGGTGCCTATCGCATCGCCGCATTGTGGGTTCCAAAAACAAGTTACGATAGTGAGTCCAATCTCACTGCCGCACTTCAGCAAATGAAACAACATCCTGGCAAAGCCGACCTCGCAGTCCTTCTGGAAACGTCACTACCCGATCTATTAAGTTGAATCCTCCATGTCTGACCTCCTCGATCTGCCCCACGATAATCTCTCATTTCCCATGAACCCATCATCTGAAGCTGATGATCCCTGCCGCTGCGAAACCGTCACGGAAACCCTGCAACGCCTGCACCCGCTCCTCCAAGCTGAGGACACCGATCTGGAAGTCGCTTCCCGCGACTCCGACTCCCTACGCCCCTCAGCCCGGGCCCCCTTCCACGAAGATGATTGACGATTGCTCCCTCGACCCCTTCCATGACTCCTCCCGATCCCCATCTCGTCCCCAAGGACCCGGCCCGCTGGAAAAAACTCGCCCGGCATCTCCGCGACCACCCCGAGGCATTCGACATCGCGCTCGAAAACCTCGATCGATGGGAGAAGTGGGGCCGTGTCCATCCCGCGCCCCTGCACGAGTGGCGCCGCCGCATCCTCGAAGCTCGAAGCTCGCCCTCCGCCATGGACGACCTCCTGCCCGTCCCCGTCGAGGCGCTGCCGCGTATTCTCAGTCATTTCCGAGGCCTCACCACCTGAATGCCATGCCTATTCTTATGCGCAAGGCCACCCGCGCCGCTCTCGGCGACAATGCGATTCCCGTTCCTTCTTCGCCAATCCCCAACCGGAGAAGGATGACCGCAAAGACAGATTCAAACGGCTCATCGAGAGAAAGGCAGCACCCCGCCCTCATTGACACCACTGCACCACTGCACCATAATGATCCATGCATCGTCTCACCATCACTCTCCCGGACGATCTCTACGCCATGGCGCGCGCCCATGCCGTGGCGAAGAGGCTGTCCCTCTCCAAGGCCATCGGTGACCTTCTCAGGCAAGGCCGCACGCCCGTTTTGCCGAAGCCTGAGGAGTCAGAAGCCTCCTTTCAGATCGACCCCGTGACCCAGTTGCCCGTGGTTGAAGGAAATACTGCGACGACCACGACGGAGGATATTCAACGCGCGATTGACGACGACGATGCCCGCCATCTCGAAATGATGGGCCTTAGCCCCGAAACCATCGAACCTGCCCTCCAGGAATGACCTGGCTACTTGATGCAAACGTCCTCATCGCAATGGCGATTACCGGGCATGTCCATCGAGACCGCTGCCTGAAGTGGTTTTCCGGTATTCGATCCTTCGCCACCTGTCCGGTGACCGAAGGCACCTTGCTGCGCATCCACCCACAACTGGCCGCAGATCCCAGCATCGCCGCTGCGTGGCGCACGCTTGAAGCGTATCACGCCCACCCCCGTCACGTCTTCTGGCCGGAGAACTTTTCCTACACCGAGATCGATTCCACCCGCCTCACCGGCCACCGCCAAATCACCGATTCCTGGCTGGCGGAACTCGCCCGTCGCAAAGACGGCAAACTCGCTACCCTCGACGCCGCCCTCTCCGTCCTCTGGCCGGAGTCGACCGTGCTGATTCCCGTTTGACGAAGTCTGGGTGCGCTCGACACCCGCCTTGACAGTTTTCCGCCATCTTGGCAAGACGCCAGCACCGTAATTAAAACCCAGGGCCAGATCCCAGACGAACTCTTTCGCCGCGCCAAGCAAGGGGCCGCCGAAAACGAATGTTCCTTTGCCGAAACCGTGCGGCGCTCGCCACCGAGCCCCCCCCCGGGCCGGCAATCCCCCGGTGAGTGGAAGCTGCCCCACCCCTACCGGCTCGGCCCCTACCTCGCCCCGCCGGAAAGATGAACCGAGCTGGCCCACGACGAGGAATCCTGACCGGCGGATTGATGCTCGTGGAGGTCTTCCTCATCACCCCCCGCCGAAAATCGGCGGGGCGCGCGTGCGCAAGTGTCTCGAAATAGTCGCCATCGCAACGGCTGCGAGCGGCTGCGAGCGGCTCCCACTGGCGACCGGCGTGGTGACGAGGCCGGGAAGCCTTGACGTGCGTGTTCCGTTCGGGCAGCTATGATTTTGTTTGCGTTTCTGAACTCTCTACCAGGTCCCGTTCCTCCATGGCCACACCAAAACAAGACATCCTCCTCATCTCCCTCGGCTCATCCTGGCCCGTCGTCCCGGAGGCGTTCCTTCACCCGGACCATGACTTCTCCGCCGTGCACGTACTCACCACGGCATCGGAAAAGATCGATCCGGGCCTGAATTCGTTGCAGGCCTGGTTTCACGACCACGCGCCGCAGACCGTCCTCACGGTGACCCGGGTGCGGGATTTCACGGACCTGACCTGCGCCGCAGACCACGAGACGTTCGAGGAGGTGCTCTACCGGTGGGGGGCAGCGCACCGAGCCCAAGCAAATGGGGCCGGGATCCAGGTGTGCCTCTCCGGCGGGTTCAAGACGATGAGCGCCGCCGTGCAGCAGGCGGCCGAGGTGTTCGGCTGCGACGGGATGTTTCATGTGCTGTGCGATGATTTTCCGCAGGACCCCGCCGCCATTGAGGCGGCCCGGGCGGCGGGACGGATCCACTGGGTTGAACTGGGAGGCCGCCGGGGATGGTCGGCGTTCCGCTCCCTGGATCCGGCGGCGTATCCGCTGGAACGGGACGGGGACCGGGCCGGGGTGCCCGGTGAGTCGGCCCTGCGGATGCGCGTGAAGGAATCGCTCCGGCAGTTCCAATGCCTGGCGGAGCGCTGGGACCGGCTGGAGGATCTGCCTTTCCGCTCCCTGGCCACGCTGCCGGAAGCGGACCTGGCCTGGCTGCGGCAGCCGCTCGATCCCGGGGCGGACCGGGCTTGGTTGACGGCCCTTCCCAAAGTGGAACTGCACTGTCACCTGGGTGGGTTCGCCACCGCGGGGGAGGATCTGGCGGCGGTGCGTGCAGCCGCGGCCGAGCCGGAGCGTTTGCCGCCGGTGGAAACCATTTCGCTCCCTGGGGATTGGCCGCTGCCCCGGCACTCCGTTTCTTTGACCGATTACATGAAGCTGGGAGACAACAACGGTTCCCGGCTCCTGCGGGATCCCGGCTGTCTCCAAAAGCAGGTGGAGCTGCTCTACCGTCATTTGCAGCGGGAGAACGTGCGTTATGCCGAGATCCGCTGCTCCCCCGGAAACTACGCCGATCCGGATCGGGGCCGCTCCGCCTGGGACGTGCTCACCCAGCTGGTGGAGGACTTCAGCCGCCTGCGCCGCGAGGCCGAGCAGGCCGGGGATCCCTGCGTGCCACGGGTCAACCTCCTCGTCATCGCCACGCGGCGGGACCGGGGGGACTACCGCACGGAAATCAGCCGACACCTCGCCCTGGCGGCCACGGCGGTCGGCCACTGGACGGATGCGGACAGGTGCCGGGTGGTTGGCGTGGACCTGGCCGGTTATGAAGACCGGGAAACGCGGGGGCATTACTTCCGGGAAGACTTCACCCCGGTCCATCGGGCCGGGCTCGCCGTGACCGTGCACGCGGGTGAGAACGACGATGCCGAGGCGATTTGGTCCGCGGTCTTCGATCTCAACGCGCGGCGCATCGGCCACGCGCTTCACCTGGTGCAGT
>CAZCRA010000188.1:0-7768 GCA_964500945.1 uncultured Verrucomicrobiales bacterium
GGCCATCCCACGGGCAGCGCTCCGGTTCGAACCCAGACGGGCACGACCTCCCAGTCCCACGCCATCTCCACCTCCGCCGCCCCCTCGTCCGGTTCCGGATTTTTGGGCAGCCTCATGGAGAACAAGCTCGTCTTCGGCGGTCTCATCGGCGCCGTGGTGCTCCTCGTCGTAGCCATCGGAGTCTTCATTAACGCGGTCAATCGCGGGCCGTCCTCCAGCGACCGCGATTCCTCACCGAGAGTCGCCAGGGAAACCGAGCGTCCTCGCTCCGAATCGCGGACCTCACCGGCGCCCCAGCCTGGCCCGCAACAGCCCGCTCCGTCGCCGAACGTCCCGCCTTTTGAACCGGAGGAGAAGGACATCGATTCGCTCTACCGCGAACTGGCGGTTGATTTGACTCCTTCCCGCCGAGCGGCGCTCGAACAGGAGCTCATCAACTATCATCGCCAATTCGCGCGGCATCAGGGGCGCGATGAGCGCGTCGCTTCCGAGATGGCCGAGGCCTCCGGCGATCAACTCATCTCGCTGGCCAGAATCGCTGGATCCCTGGGAGGCGAGAAGTCCGTCGACGAAATCACCGCGCTCTTGAACAGCGACGAAAAAAATCGCCAACTGGCCGGCCTGGCGGGCGTGGGCAGCTCGGGTGCCGGCCGATCGCGTCTCAAGGATTTGGACCGCATTTACGAGGAGACCTCCGACCCGGAAGTCCAGGAAGCAGTCCTAGACGCCGCGATCGCAATCTGCCTCAACGCCTCGACGAAACCGGCTGCGATTCCGAACATTCTGATCAAGAACCTCGAAGATCCATCCAAGCGGAAAAGAATTCTCGATTTCCTGTCCGATCACCCGCACGACACCACTCAGAACCTGCTCGAGCGCCGCCTGCTGGAGTGGGGGCCACCCGCCGAGCAGGCGCTCGACAAAGTGAAACGCCAAATCGGCCGGCTCACGCCTTTGACCAGCGAGACCGACGTGGACCTCCGTGAGGTGCGAATCGTGGGGGAAGATCCAAAAGCAGCCTTCAATCCCAGCTCGGGTGCCATCGAAAACTGGGTCGATCCAGAAACCTTCCTGGTTTGGCCCTTTCGCGCGGCCACGACCGGCGTGTATGAACTCTCGATCGAAGCCTCGAACGCCTACAATTTGAACGCGCGCTATGTCCTGAACGCGGCCGGCTGGAATTTCTACGGCTACTCGCCGCCGACAACGGACGGCTGGAACGACTACGCGACGTTCACGCTATCCGACATGCGCGTCCGCCGTGCCG
This sequence comes from uncultured Verrucomicrobiales bacterium, assembly GCA_964500945.1. Lineage (GTDB taxonomy): Bacteria > Verrucomicrobiota > Verrucomicrobiia > Verrucomicrobiales > DEV007 > CAZCRA01. Next base: position 1,268 of record CAZCRA010000188.1, read on the forward strand.
GGAATCACCTGTTCGTGATTCGCCACGGCGGCGACCAAGCCCCTCCCCGCCTCATCAACATCCGCGCCATTCGCTTCCGCCTGATCAGCGAAGAGTAGCGGTAGCCCGATCGGCGGCGCTCTCGACGTCCGCCCGGCGGCGGTTCACGCGCTGATCGTTTCGGGCGGCAGCCGGACGATTTCCCCACCCTTCATCGCCGATTCGTGGGCCAGAATCCCGGTGCACGTCCAGTTCGCCGATTGCCGGGCGTTCGGCCATGGGTCTCGCCTTTCGACCAATGCCATCAGAAACTCGTGCGCCAGGTGCGGATGCGATCCCCCATGACCGGCACCCTGCGTGAAACTCAGGTGCTCCTCCCCTTCGTCCCCACCATACACGCCGCCCGTCGTGAAAGGAGCGATCTCCGGCGGAAGGAGATGCCCGTAATCCGGACACTCCACTTCCTCGGGAATTTCTGGCTCCGGCCGTTTGGCGGTGTGAACGACCAGTGGCCGGCCCTCGATCAACGGCCATTCGACCGATTTTTTCGACCCATAAACGTCGATGGATTCCCGGTACTGGCGGGCGGTGTCAAAGAGCGACCGGTAGATCCGCGCGGAAAGATCCGAGCCCGCCAGCTTGATGTGCGTCGTTTCGATGGCGAAAGGCGACTGGTAGTGATGGTGCATCTCCTCGCGAATCGTGCCCGAGGGGAAGCAGGACACATACTCCGCGTCTTTCCGGGGCAAGCCCAGCACCGGTCCCACGCAGTGAGTGGCATAATACATCGGCGGCAGCCCCGGCCAGTAACCCGGCCACCCATCCATGTCCTGCTGGTGACTGGCCTGAAGAAACTGAATTCGGCCCAACTCGCCATTCTCCGAAAGCTCCTTCATGAAGAGGAACTCCCGGCTGTAGACCACCGTCTCCATCATCATGTATTTCAGCCCCGTCTCGTCGCAAAGCCGGATGATCTCCAGGCATTCTTCCACGCAGGTCGCCATCGGCACGGTGCACGCCACGTGTTTGCCGGCCTTCAATGCCTTGATCGACTGCTCGGCATGATCCGGGATCGGTGTGTTGATGTGGACGGCGTCAATTTCCGGGTCGGCCAACAGTTCATCGTAATCCGTGTAGCGTTTGGCGATGCCGAATTTGTCCCCACACTCGTTCAAACCCACGGGGTCCCGCCGGCAAATCGCCGCCATGTTGGCGTTCGGATGCCTCTGGTAAATCGGGATGAATTCCGCTCCGAACCCCAGCCCGGCAATGGCTACGTTGATGACTCGATCGCTCATGAAAATAGGAATGTAGGTTGATGGGGACCCTGCCAAAACCCGCGTGTTTCCGCTAGGGAAAACACCCAGGTTTTTGAGCTCGGCCCGCGATGAATGGCGTTTGCGGAGCCCGGTCCCTCACGGGCGATCCTGCCGCTTCGCCGGCACCAGGCGCACGCTCTTCACGTTTAACATGGCGCCGTTGGCCGGTTTCCGAGGCTGGATCACCACCCGGTGCACGCCTTCGATCAGATCGAAAGCGCCCAGCCTCCGCTCGGCCCAGGACGTCCATCCGCCGGTCCCCGCCACTTCGAACACGCTTTCCAGATCGTTGATCCACAGCGCCACTTCGCTTCCAGCATGGGCCGCCTCACAGCCATAGGTAAGAATCACTTCGAACCTCCCACCTCGATGCAGTTCAAACCGCCACTCCGCCCAGTCCTTCGTTTCCGTCCACTGACTCAGCGCGTCCGACTCGGCGTCAAAGCGCATCGTTCGTGAAAAGGTCGCCGCTTCCCCGGCCCTCAGCGTCACCGATCCGTCGATTCCCTGTGGCACCACCGCCGCGCCTTCCCCTTGGACTTCCGGCGCCGGCCGCAGCGTGACGCGGCGCAACTCGAACGTCCCGGAATTGACGTCCTCGCCGCTCAGCGCACCCGCCGGAAAGGTCAGACGCCCCGGAATCCTCAGAGTAGCGAGCACCTCGGTCCGTTCCCGGTCCGTTCCACCCGTCCCCGGAAGATAACCCTTGGCCTGATGCTCACCGAGCGAAAACTGGAATCCGATTTGCGGTGAACTGGCCGCGTAGGTCACTTCGACGGCATACGTGCCAGGCCGGTCACTCGTGAACTCCGGCCACGACCATTTTCCGAAGTGCGCGCCTGGCGCATAGGTCGCATCCCCGACGCCGAAGACGATCGTGCCCCGGTTTCGGTCCATCTCGGGGCCGGCGGGAATGGCTTTCACTTCCACTTCCGCCAGAAAGGCCGCCGCGGCCGAATTCTGACCCCAACTCACCGCCGTCATCAACAACGGCCCCACGGCAAACAGCAAAACCGAGCGCACCCGCCATCCTACCCGCACCCAGACCACCCCGCAACCAGACCGGGTTCGGGCAGACTTCGTCCCCCCCTACCTCCCACCAGGCTCGCCGCCGCGATCGCAGCCCCCGACCATGGCGTTCTTGCGAGAAAGAAACTTCAACCGCCCCGGGTGTCCGGTTTGCGCCTTGCTCGCGGCATCCGATCCCTCGCCGCGGACGCATCCTCCATCGACCGAATCGACCGCATTCCCCCCTCGCCCATGTTTTCCAAACCCGCCAAGTCCTTCCTGCTCGACCTCCTGTCCACCCCGAGCCCGACCGGTTGGGAGGTAGAAGGTCAGCGGAAATGGGCGGACTACGCGCGGGAGTTCGCCGACGCCGTTGAAAACGATGCTTACGGCAACACCTGGGCCACGATTCCGGGCACCGATGACTCCGCGCCGACCCTCATGCTCGAGGCGCACGCGGATGAGATCGGCTTCATCGTCAAGCACGTCACCAAGGACGGGTATCTCCGAATCGATCGGATCGGTGGAAGCGACGTCGCCACCGCCAGGGGTCGCCGAGTCGAAATTCTCGGCGAGAAGGGCCACGTCCACGGGGTCATCGGGAACACCGCCATTCACCTCCGCGACCGGTCCTCGAAGGAGTCCGCTCCCGAAACCCACGAATTGTATGTCGATACCGGAGCTTCCTCGGCCGAGGAAATCGCCCAGCAGGGCATTCGGGTCGGGACCCCCATGGTCTACGCAGACGGGGCCGAGTTCCTTGGGAAGGACCGGCTGCTCGGTCGCGCGCTCGACAACCGGGTGGGCGGCTTCATCATCGCGGAGGTCCTTCGCCGGGTTCAAAAGCATGGCAGCCCGGCAGCCACCGTCCATGCGGCCAACTGCGTCCATGAGGAAATTGGCGGCATGGGATCCCTCATGGTGGCACACCGCTTGCATCCCGGAGTCTGCATCGTGCTCGATGTCACCCATGCCACCGACAGCCCCGGGATCGCTCACGACCGCTACGGCGAGGTGAAACTAGGTGGCGGCCCCACCCTGACCCATGGCGCCGCCAACCACACCGGCGTCGTCCGCCGCCTCATGGAAGTCGCTTCGGGCGAAAAGATCCATCTCCAGCACGAGGCCGCCTCCCGTTACACCGGCACCGACGCCGATCGCATCTACCACACCCGCGACGGGATCCCGACCGCTCTCGTCTCTCTTCCGCTTCGATACATGCATTCCGTGGTCGAAGTCGCTGACCTGCAGGACATCGAACGCGTCGTGAAGCTTCTCGCCGCCTTCGCCCTCTCGCTCCGGACAGGAGACCATTTTACCCCCGACATTGCCTAAACCCACACTCCCATGTTGAGTCGACTTTTTGGAATTCTCGTCGCCGTTGCCCTTCTGGGCGGTGGCGGTTATGCTGGTTTCCGGCTGTTCATTCAGTCCAGCGAAGCCAAAGAGACCGTCATTCCCACATCCACCGTGGAACGTCGCGACATTCGCCAAATCGTGCGCTGCGTCGGTGAGGTGGAACCGGCCCTGTTCACCGATCTCAAGGCCGAGGTCAGCGGACGGATCGAACGGCTTTTGGTCGAGGAAGGAGACCGCGTCGAGAAAGGTGATCTCCTCTTGGAACTCGACCGGCGTGAACTCAAAACGCAGATTCAGGAAGCTCAATTCAAAATCGAAGCCGCTCGCCTGCGCCTCGAGAAAGCAGCCCTCGACCACGACGCGAAACGTGGTTTGCGCGAGAAGGATTTCGTCTCGGAGCGCGAATTCGCCGAAGCCGAGATCGATTTCAAACTCTCTAAAAACGAACTGGAAATCCAACGCTCCCAACTCAGACTGCTAGAGGAAAAACTGACCAAAACCGAGGTTCGCGCTCCGCACGACGGCGTGATCCTCGACCACGATCTGACGGAAGGGATGGTCATCACCGGGGTCTCATCTTTTAACGAGGGTTCCGTGCTGATGCGTGTGGCGCAATTGAGCGAGCTGGAAGTCGAAACGGAGATTAGCGAGGTCGATGTCGACAAAATTCACCGCAACATGCCAGTCCAGCTCATCTTCGATTCCCTGCCCGATATTGAACTCGAGGGACGGATTCAGTTCATCTCGCCTTCCGCCAAGCCTGGCGCAAAGAATTCAACCGGCAGCAAGGCACGAGTTTTCCCGATTCGAATCGCCTTCTCGGCCCAAAAACTCCGCGTGCGGCCAGGCATGACCGCCCAGGCAATCCTCGTCGTGGCCGAAGCCGAGCGCGTTCTCGCGGCGACTTTGCCTTCCGTTTTCAACGAGGAAGGAGAGAACGTGGTGTATGTGATGGAAGATCAGGGTTTCATCCGGACGCCGGTCGAAATCGGCATCAACGACTACGATGTGGTCCAGATCTCCGGGGGCATCCGCGAAGGCCAGGTTCTCGCCACCATCAAACCCGGTCCTGGCCGGGTCCTCGATCCGGCCGCGCTGGTCGCGTCCTCCGACTGATTCCCTGACCCCGCTCCGCACGCCTTGCTGGACCTGACTCGAGCCATTCTTATGGGCCTCAGAGAAATCTGGGCGCACAAGGTGCGCTCCGCCCTCACCCTGTTCTGCGTCCTGCTCGGAGTAGCTTCGGTCGTGGTGACCGTGGCTTACATGCGAGGCCTCACCGCCTCCTGGCGCGCTTACCTCAACGAGCGCGGCGGACTCGAGCGCGTCCGGATCGAGGATGACGAGGTGCCTCCCGCGCAGGAACACCTCGCTTCCCTTTCACCCGGCAAGACCCTTTTGGACGCCGAGGCCGTCCGGCGCCACTCCGATTTCCTGGCGAACGTCTCGCCCGCCATCGAATTCAGTGACCGCTACCTCTATCGGGGCGGCGAACGCCACCGGGTCCGGAACATCGAAGGCGTCACCCCGACGGCGCTTGAGGTCGAGCGCTTCACGGTGGAGCGAGGCCGCTTCATCACCGATGTCGATAATCAGGGGATGACCCAGGCGATGGTCATCGGTTCCGAGGTGGTCGAGGAACTTTTCACGCCGCTCGAAGATCCACTGGGCGCCACGATCATCTACCAGGGCCTGCCGTTCACCGTCGTCGGAATCCTCACCGAGGCGGGTTCGGGCCCGAACAAACGATGGTTCAGTTTCAAGAACGACGTGGCCTTCCTCCCCCTGCGCACTGCCCAATACAAGATCAACAACAGCCTCGCCCTCGAGGACCTCGACATCCAGGTGGATCAGGTCGCCCACCTCCCCGCCGCCGTTGAACAGGCGCACAATATCATGCTGCGCATGCACCGCGGCGTGCAGGATTTCGAGGTCGAGACCGTCGAATCCTATTCTGAAAGCATCGAAAAGCGGGAGCGCAGTCTCCTGACCGCCGGAGCGGCGATTTCCCTCATCACGATGATCATCGGCGGCATCGGGATCATGAATCTCATGCTTGCTTCCATCAACGAGCGCGTTCGGGAAATCGGCATTCGCAAAGCCATCGGCGCCCGTCCCACCGATATCTTCTTCCAGTTCTGCGTCGAATCGATCACCCTCTGCCTGTTGGGCGGTATCCTGGGCGTCGCGCTCGGCCAAGGCGTCATCTACTGGCTCCAGCAGATCATGGTGGATGCCGATCCGCCGGTCTTCACCGTTTTCGGTGTCGTCGCCGGCTTCACGGCCAGCGTCACGATCGGCGTCCTCGCCGGAGTCTACCCCGCATTCCGTGCCTCTCGCCTCGATCCCATCGAAGCCCTGCGGTATGAGTGAGGAGGGGCATTCGCGCCTCACCCTTCCACCGGTGCGTTCTGCAGCATCGGGATCAGAAAACGGGCTGCAACCGCCAGGACCAGAAAGACCACCAGCGAAAGGTATCCCAGCACCGTGCCGATGATGATCTTCTTGGCGCCCGGTTGCGAAGTGCCTCCCTCGCGCATCAGCATGATGTGGCCTGAAATCACCGCCAGCGGCGCGATGAGAAGCGCCAGCGGACACAGCACGAACGAGGCAATCCCGGAAATCAACACGAGCAGAGGCATCACTCCCTCCTCGTCTTCACCCTCATCATCATCATGATCAGCGACCGCCGCCGCCTTCGCCCTGACGGGATCCGTCCCTTCCCGGCCCTTTTCGTCTTCCCGTGAAACTTCAATCGTGCCCAAATCGGAGGCGCCCACCGCGGGCCACGCGCCCGCCGCGGGCAAACCCGGTCCTTTCGGCAACTCGGGACCCC
>CAZCRA010000189.1:0-7604 GCA_964500945.1 uncultured Verrucomicrobiales bacterium
GAGGGCGGGTCGCTGGCGAGATGTGATTCCGGGAGTCGACCTGGACCGTGACGTCGTCAGTGGGGGGTGGACGCGGACAGGTGGTGCGCTGGTGAGTGATGACGCCGTCTGCATTTTGGCGCTTCGCGACGGGCCCGCGGCTGGCGACTATCGTTTTCGCGTTCGGTTCACGCGATTGGCGGGGCGGTATTCGGTGGCGCTTTTCATCCGCGTGGACGGGCAGTGGGCGAGTGTCGAGGTGGGAGCGTGGGGACGGAATCTGGCTGGGATTCAGACGGTCGATGGGGAAGATCTAAGGGATTACGGGCGCTCGTCTCACCGGATCGAGAACGGGCGTTCCCACGACCTGATGGTCGAAGTGCGGTCCGAGGTATTTGCCATGTGGATCGATGGAGAACGGCAGGTCGAACGACCTTTGGCCGGGGCCCGGCTGGGGTTGACGGATCCGTGGGGGTGGGAACCGGCGGAGGACATTGGGTTTGCCATCGGAAGCTATGAGAGTCCGACGCGTTTCGAGCGAATCGAGTGGACCGAGGCGGCCTGAGGGTGCGGTCGGCTTCGGGACGGCGTGTTTAGGGAGACCGGGCGGATTTGCTTGAAAGAGCATCATCGGCGGCGAGGGTGGTAACTGAGGAGTTCATCATGAAGACTTTATCTCGACGCACCGCTCTTCGCGGCCTGGGAGTGACCCTGGGCCTTCCGTTTCTCGATGCCATGACGCCGCTGAGTGCGGTGGCGGCTCGGAAAGGAGGGGCCGATCCGATTCGAACGCTGTTTGCCGCGACGGAAGGCGGGATTTGGACAGGGCCGGATGGTTTTTTCCCTTACCGGAACGAGCCGGATGCCGAGAAGGCGAAGGAGTGGGGTAAGAAAGGGATTCTGCCGGGCGGATTGGAGGCGGCGACGGGACGGGATTACCCGGTCACGAACACGCTGAAGCCGGTGGCGCATCTCCGGGAGCATTTCCACCTGATCAGCGGTCTGCACCATGCGAACGACTGGATTCCGAACACGGTGGTGAACGGGCACGGTCAGGATTTGGGGACGCTTTTGACCGCGGCGGACATTTCGGCGACGCCCGGGGTGGCGCTGAGGAACAAAGTGAGCTTCGACCAGGTCTTGGCACGGAAGATCGGCGAGCAGACGCGGGTGGCGTCGCTGGCGCTGACGGTGGGGAGTTCGAGCTACAACACGAAAGAGGCGACCGGCCTGGGCTACATGGGTTTCCTCAGCTACGACCTCGACGGCTACGCCGTGCCGACGGAGGGGAACCCGCAGATGCTGTTCGACCGCCTATTCAAGGGTGGGACCGACAAGGATCAGGCGGCGCGTGAGCGGCGATACCGTCAGAACCGCAGCATCCTCGACGCGGTGATGGAGGACATGCGCAAGATCAAAGGTGAGGTGTCCGCCGAAGACCGGTCAAAGCTGGACGAGTATTTCACGACGATCCGGGAAGTGGAGCAGCGCATGGAGCGTTCCCGGGCGTGGGAGGACGTTCCGATCGAGTTGCCGGTGCATGCGAAGCGCCCGGAAGACGTGCCGCGCGGCGGAGGCTGGGGCGGTGACGGCAGCCAGCGGGTGGACGCGATGCGGTTGATGATCGACGTGCTGGTGCTGGCGCTGCAGACGGACGTGACACGATTGGCGACCTTCCGGTTGGGCGGTTACTACGGGAAGTTTTCGTTCCTTGGGTTCCCGGAAGATCCGCACGGGGTCTACGCGCACAACGGGGGTGACCCGAAGAAGGTGGCCGGGGCGAAAGCGATCGACCGGATGCACATGGAGCAGGTGGCGTATCTCCTCGAGCGGATGAACGGGATTCAGGAGGGGTCGGGCACGCTGCTCGACAACTCCATGGTGATGTTCTCCGCGGGTCTCACGAATGGGCCGAACCGGCGGGTTCGCGGCGACAAAGTGAGCTACAACGCGCACGGGCAGCAGAACATTCCGATTCTGTTGGCCGGTCACGCCGGTGGAGCCCTGAAGGGAGGCACGCACCTGACCTACGATCACGGCACGCCGCTGTCGAATCTCTACACGACGATGGCGGGCATCTTGGGGGTCGAAATGGGGCCGTTCGCCGACAGCAACGGGCCGCTGAACGGTTTGGTGGCGTAAAACCCAGTCGATGAAGATTCTCCTCGGCATCTTGGCCGTTGGCGCGCTCGCGGGCGGCGGAGTGGCCTACTACTTTGGAGTTTCGCCGCTTCCGCTCATCTCGTCGGCGCTGGCGGGGACGTCTGCTCCCGAGGGTGAGGCGGCGTTTTTCCGGCAGTACTGCATGGACTGCCACTCAGGAGAGAAGACCAAGGGCGATTTCGATTTTGGCCCGCTCCTGAAGGCGGACGGATTTCAGAATCACGCGCCGGAGTGGCTCGACGCGTTGGATTTGGTCGAAGACGAATCGATGCCGCCGCCGGAGGACGAGGGAGAGATTCCGTTCCCATCGCATCAAGAGCGGCAGCTTGCGATGAAGTGGGCGCGCCATCATTTGGCGGAGGCTTCGGGCACGGCGGGGCGGCTGGCGCGGCGCCTGAACCGGACGATGTATAACAACACCGTGCGCGATTTGCTGTTGATCGACGCCGAACCGGCAAACCGGTTTCCGCAGGACCTGGGGTTGCATGGGTTCAACAACGCCGTCGAGACCCAGACGGTGTCGCCCTTTCTGCTGGAGCGTTATCTGGAGGCCGCCACGGAGTGTCTGGACATGGCGATCGTTGACGGGGACGAACCAGAGCGCTTCCACTACTACTTCTTTCCGCTAGGAAAAGATCACAAGAGCAAGGGAAAGCTGGTCAGCGCGGAAGTCGACCTGACCGCGGTGCGGAACAAGCGGGATCACCAGTACAAGCCTGAGGAGATTCACCGGGTGATGGGGCTGGATTACCGGTCGTTCGCGCATGGCGGAAACGGCAGGGTGCGGGAGGGGAAAGGGCGTCACGGCTATGAAGCGGCCCTGCATCACACCGGAACGCTCCAACACCGGGGCAAGATTTCCGTAAACGCGCCTTACCTCGGCGCCCGATACCGGCTGACCGTCCACGCCTATGCGGAGCGGGCGGTCGACCGGGACGGCAAGCCTGTCCCACCGGCCGGGGCGTGTCTGATGGGGTTCGAGGTGAATGGCGTTTTGCATTCGGAAGTGGAAGTTCCGTTGGGCGATACCCCGCGGCCCTACACCATCGAGCTGACGACGGACCGGAACAAAACGCAGTTCTCCTTTGTGGCGGCCAGTCCACTGGAGAAGAGGCAGGCTGGACAGGTTCCCTACCTCGTGGTGACCGAAGCGGAACTCGAAGGGCCGATTTACGACGCCTGGCCTCCGGCGTCGCACCGGGCGGTGTTGGGAGACGGATCAGTGCCGCCGGAAGCGGCGTTGCGCCGGTTTATCACACGCGCTTTCCGGCGGCCGGCCACGGATGAGGATGTGGCCAAGTATCTCGCGATTTACGAGGGCGAGAAGGAAGCAGGAGAGAATCACACCGAGGCGATGAAGACGGCCGCGAAAGCGGTGATGGTGTCGCCGAACTTTCTCTTTCTTCGGGAGGAACGGCGAGAGGACCGGAGCCTGAGCGACTGGGAACTGGCGACGCGGCTTTCGTATTTCCTGTGGGCCTCGATGCCGGACGAGGAGCTGTTCGATCTGGCGGAGACCGGGGAATTGAGCCGGCCGAAGGTGTTGCAGGCGCAGGTCCGCCGGATGCTGCGGGACGACAAGGCGGAAAGTTTCGTGCAGAGCTTCGGCGGGCAGTGGATCGGATTCCACCGGTTAGCGGAAGTGGCGCCGGATCCGACGGTATTTCCGCATTGGGATGAGGAACTGCGCCAGGCGATGCTGGGCGAGATGGAACATTCGTTTCGTCATGTGATGCGGGAGGACCGGAGCGTTCTGGAGTTTTTGGACGCGGACTACACCTTTGCGAACGACCGGCTGCGGCGGCATTATGGCTGGCCGGAAAGTGGTGAGCCGGGGTATGAGCGGGTGGCGCTGACGCCGGACGAGGTGCGGGGCGGGCTGTTGACGCAGGCCGGGGTGTTGACGGTGGCGTCTCAGCCGACGAGATCTTCACCGGTGTTTCGGGGCGTCTTCGTCGTGGAACGGCTTTTCAACCGGCCTCCACCGAATCCGCCGGCGCAGGTGCCCGAGCTGGAAGCCGCGGCCGAGGAAGGCGAGGCGACGACCGTGAAGGCGCAGCTCGAGCGGCATGTGGCGGACCCGAACTGCGCGTCCTGTCACGCGAAGATCGATCCGTGGGGTTTGCCGTTGGAATCGTTCAACGGCATTGGTCAGTGGCGGGAACAAACCGTGGAAGAAGTGTCGGCCACGCTGCCGGGTGGCGCGGAAATCGCGGGGCCGCTGGGGCTGAAGCGCGCGCTGATGGATGATCCGGACCGCTTCGTTCAGGGCCTGGCAGAGAAGCTGATGATGTATGGCCTGGGACGGACGCTGGACTATCCGGCGGAGCAAGAGATCGACGGGATCGTGGCCGAGGCCCGGAAAGCGGATTACCGGTTTCACTCATTGGTGGAAGCGGTGGTGATGAGTGATTCGTTCCGGAAGTTTTAGGGTGGGGGCGCGAGGAGGCCGCCCGATTGGCAGCCAGCTGGGGTTTCAATGACGCGGTGATGTCCCTGGTTTTGGGTTGACTCAAAGGGTGGCTTTCGCGCGGGTCGGTTTGTTTCCCATTTCGATTCAAGACTTTGGAAGCAGCCATGAAGCACACTCGATTCTCTCAAACTCCCGGCCTTTTCCTCCTCGCGGCGGGAATGGGCATGGGCCTTGTCCTTTTGTCGAAGTCCCTGATGGCAGTCACGCTCTTTTGGGGAGGCCCATCCACTGCCGGGGTGCCGACTGGAGGTGACGGGACGTGGGATCCCGGCACGACGGCGAACTGGTCCAGCGACGCGGTCGGGACGAGCTACAGCACCTGGACCGGTGGCGGAGCTTCAGCGTGTGGAGGCCGACATCACAGTGGACGGAACGGTAGCCGTGGATGAGATCATCGCACGGACGGATGTTCCGAATTCGGTCGAAACCTGGTCGTTGACGGGCGGCACGCTGGACATGGAACTGGACGGGCTCCAAGTGACCGTGATTCACGATGGTGCTGAGACGCAATCAGGCCGTGGTCCTGACGATCCAAATACGACCTTCACCAACGACTCTTTGGTCACGGGAGGAGGGGGTTTTACCTTCGAGACCCAGGGTGGTTATCGCAATGCAAGGACAACGCGCGCTATTCTCACGAACGCGAGCAACGATTTCACGGGCGGTATTGTCGTTCGGGCGAACAAGGCGGGAGGAAGTGGGGCTGTGGCCCTTCGAGTTAACAGCGAAAGCGCGATGGGGAGACCCGACTGACCTTCGCCACCTCCACTGATACCGGCAACTATGAAATTGACGGCACGGGTGCGACGCTGACGCTGACAAACGGGAACCAGATCGGGACCGGGGAGGTTGCGATTTTTGACGATGGAACGCTCAAGGCCGACGGCACATTCACGCTGAACAACGCCGTCGAGACGGATCGGAGCAGTGGTGCAAACGCGATCGAGGTCACGGCTGGTAATACGCTGACACTGACCGATGCGGGGCCTTTCGACGTCGTCTTTAACGATAACGTTTCTCGCCGTCGTCATTCCACGAGCTGAGGTATTTGTCGTTCACCGAATCGTGGTGAATGGAAATGAACGCGTGTGCGCCGAGCTTGGCCGCGCGCTGGGGTCGCTCGATCAGGCCGGTGAGGCTCCCGTCTTCATTAATGACCGTGACCTTGGCGCCGGTGGTTTCGAGCACCTTCCGGATCACGAGGGTGGTGTCCCGGTTAAAATAGAACTCGCCACGTCCGCGGGCGCTGATGGCCCCCTGACTCTTTTTGCTGTGCCCGACGTCGAGGGCCACGTGCAGGCCCGTGAGATCCGGAAGCGTTGAAATTTCGGCGTGGGCCGGAGAAACCGGCCAAGCTGCGACCAGGAGCAATGCGCCAGCGGGTAGAAAGGGTTTCATGGATGTTTAGAGGGTAGACGATGGTTTGGAAGAGTCCAGCTTTCAGCTTGGGGGGGCCGGGTCAGCTCGTCGGAAGAACTCCCTCCGAAGGCGTTTGCGGGGAAGGGTCGCGCCCATGAAGGCAGAAAGGAACTGGGATCGAACCACAGCGGCTGGGTTCTGTCTCCTGCCCCCCGTCTCCCGGCCCATGGCCTAGCCGCCACGCCCAACTTCCAAGACCACCCGGAATCCGCGGTTTCCGCGCCCACCTGTAGGCGAGCCGACAAGGCGATACGAGGAACGGAGATAAAACTCCGTGCTGTATTGGAGTCACGAGCCACCACGCAACACACCGGAATGGCGCTCGATGGAATACGAATCGTACCACTCGAACACGTTGCTGCTCAAATCGTAAAGACCATGGCGACTCGGATGGTAGCGATCCCCCGGCGCCGTTAAGGATGATTTTGACCGCAATAAAATGCGCCGCTGCCTTCGATCTTTACCATGTGGTGACGGTTTCTTCCCCTTTCATGCCCGCATGGTCAGCCTGGACGGCTCGGCCGCGAAGGCCTGAGTCCTGCTTTTCACCCCGTCCAGGCTTGCAAAGCATCAGGTTTCTGGTTATTGACCTGGAGGGGAGGGGGATGGAAGATGTTGAAGTCCAACGTTTGGCCGACGGGGACCGCGATGCCTGGAACCGGGTTTACGCGCCTCTCTTCGGAGAGATCCTGAAGGTTCTGAAAAGCCGGGTTCGCAGTGGACTCGGGGTCGACTGGGAAGGCGCAGCGGCGGACATCATCGTGAAAGACTTGATGCCGGGCCTGCGCGATCGCACGGGAAAGTTCGCTGATTTGCGAACCGTCGAGGACCTCCACCGGTTTGCCCGGGTCGTGGCGGCCCGCAGGGCCATCGATTTGATCCGCCGCATCAGCCGGAGAGGCGAGGGCGAGCTGCCGGAGGATTTTGAGCAGCGCATGGGCGGCACCGATCCGAATTGGCCGGGTTTGGACGAAGAGTTCGAGGCGTTGATCGGCGAACTCGATCCACCAAAGCCTGAACTGTTCCGGGACTATTTTCAGACGGGTCTCACCTATCAGGAAATTAGCGACGCCCGGGAGATGGCTCTCGGGACGGTGTGCAGCCATTTTTATCGCGGCCTGAAGCAGCTCCGCTCCATCCTGGAGTCGCGCGGCCGTGCGCCTCAACCTTCAGCATCGAGAGGAAGCGCATGACGGACGAAGCGGAGATTCTTTTGGCCCAAGCGGCATTGGGGCAGTTGGAGCCTGAGGATATGGAGAGGCTGGAAACGCTGCGCCGGGAACAGCCGGACCGGTTCGGGGAACTGGAAGACCTGCATGACGTGGCGGAAGTGCTCTCCGGGACCGTTCAGACCCTTTCGGGCGGGCCGCTAGAGCTGACGGAACTGCGGCCGGAGGTGGTGGAGCGGCTGGAGGCGGGTCGGAAGGCGGTGTTTGGCGAAAATCGGCATGCGCAGATGCCTGCCACCGGCGCGGCAGCTCCGAGTCGCCGTCCGGCTGGGAAGCCGCATCCCGGTTGGTGGCGAAGCCGCACCCTCTCCGTCATGGCGAGTGCCGCCGCCGTCGTGATT